>JAFMBV010000009.1 GCA_017858255.1 Bacteriovoracaceae bacterium | reverse complement strand
TTGCAGCTCAACACCCCACTCAGGACGAAACTCAAATTTCTTTCCACATTTTTCTAGGATTTCAATCGCCTTGGTGTAGGTAACCCTTTCGAACTCACTATTGATAACCTTTTGAAGGGCCTCAAGGTGATTTACATAGGGCTCTTTAGAGCCTTTTGATGAAAACTGATGATATTTTTGAAGAGCATCAAGCTCATCAGGCGCCTTTTCAAAAGCATAGGAAATTAAGTATTTAATATAATCAGCGGCCAGCTCTGCGTTTCCCTCTAAATCAAGAAAGGCCATTTCAGGTTCAACCATCCAGAACTCAGAAAGGTGGCGTGGGGTATTAGAGTTTTCTGCTCTAAAGGTGGGTCCAAAAGTATAAACGGCACCCATCCCCATAGCAAAGCACTCTCCCTCTAACTGCCCTGTCACACAGAGGTTCGTCGGCTTTCCAAAATAATCCCTTGAATAGTCGACCGATCCATCTTTACCTTTTGGAATATTCGCGAGATCCATAGTTGTAACGTTGAACATTTCACCAGCACCCTCAGCATCAACTGCTGTTAAAATAGGGCTGTTTAGATAATAAAAACCTTTATCAGAAAAGAACTTATGAGTGGCCATGGCCAAATGATGGCGAACACGAAAAACTGCGCCAAACAGGTTTGTGCGTGGACGAAGGTGCGCTTGCTCTCTTAAAAACTCAAGGCTGGTTGCTTTCTTTTGTAAGGGATAGTTTTCATTTGTTTTACCATGAATAAGTACAGAGCTGGCCTGCATTTCAATGCTTTGCCCTTTTCCTTGAGACTGAACGATATCTCCTACAAATTCAACACATGATCCTACAAGTAAAGAAGTAACGTCTTGGAAGTTGTTCATATCCTCATTAGCGACAATTTGTAGAGTTCTCTGGCAAGAGCCATCGTTTAAGACAACAAAAGAAAAACCTTTTGAATTTCGAACAGATCGAACCCAGCCGGCCACCTTTACGCTTTCTCCTACAGGCTCACTCTTAAATACATCACTAATCAGAACTCTTTTCATATAAATCCTTAAAACATGCCTTTATAAATTTTTGTCGTAACACCTGCACTAAGCCGGGGTCCAAAATGAGTAACTAGCTCTGAAGAACAAGCACATGCAAACTTTCCGCACTCAGAGAAAGTATGGCCATGTGTTAAAGCGTATAAGAAGCTTCCTGCGAAAAGGTCTCCTGCGCCATTAGTATCAACAGCTTCAACTTCACGAGTAAGGATATCAATTTCCTTTTTACCATCCCACAAAAGTGCCCCTTGTGGCCCCTGAGTAATGACTACCTGATGAGCAATTTCACTTAAGCTTTTCAGCGCACTTTCAACATCAGAGCTACCTGTATAACTTAAGGCCTCGGCCTCATTACAAAATAATAAATCTACTCCCTCTCCAATCATTTCTTTAAAGCCTTCTTTAAAGAAACCAACAATTCCTGGATCAGAAAAAGTAAGTGCGACTTTAACACCATTCTCTTTAGCAAATTGGCGCGCTTTAATTGCTGCCGCACGACCAGATTCAGAAGTTACCAAGTAACCTTCCACATATAAGTATTCACTATCCTTAAGGTCATCCCATTGAACTTCTTTTTCACTAAAGTTCTCTGTAATTCCTAGGAAAGAGTTCATCGTCCTATCAGCATCCGGAGTGACAAAAACCATACACTTTCCTGTCGTACCATTATCCCGTTCACCATGAAGGTTAGTAGAAACACCATTTTCGACAAGGTCATTAAAGTAGAAATCACCAGGTTCGTCGTTTGCCACTTTACACGAGTAAAAAGTGCGAGCTCCCAACTGTCTAGAACCTATAATCGTATTGGCGGCCGAACCACCACAAGATCTAACATGTTGTTTACCATCAACCTTACCCAAGAGCTCTGCTTGGCGACTTTCATCTACTAAAGTCATCAGGCCTTTATCAACACCAGCAGAAGTCAAGAATTCAGCCGTAACTTCAATTTCCATGTCAACAAGAGCATTGCCTACACCATAAATATGATATTTTTTCATATATTCCCTTTTGCAAAGATAAATTTATGCTTTGAATTAACAATTGCATAATACCGAAATCTCTAAAGAAAGTCAGGTATAGTCTATTAAAAAGGCACTTAATCGATTAGAATAAATAAAAAATGATCTATGCGTTGGAGCTAACATGTCCTTAACTGACTTTCTAAAAAACAAAGAAAAGAAGAATAAAAAAAATAAAGGAAAGCAGAAGCTGGACTTTAGAGAACGATGCTTGGATCTTTTAGAAAAAATCAAAGACTTGAACGATGAGCGCTATCAGGAGCTTGTTAAGACCTTTCGCGACAAATACGAGAAAATGAATACTTCAAAAAAGTTAGTTGCGGGCTTTTATGCCCAGCTTGTCCAAGAATACAACACGCTGCGAGAATCTGCAGGGCAAACCATAATCAAGACAACAAAAAGAGTAGCTACACACCATAGGGTCGTAGAAATTCAAGAAAAGCTTAAAAAACGAGCTGAAGAAATTGAAAAAGAGACTGAGCAAATTAAAAAAACAACTAAAAAGGTTGCCAATAAAGTCATAAAAGCGGCTGAATCTATAGCAACAGGAAAAAATAAAGAAGAAAAACCAAAGAAAAAGCCCATAAAAAAGGAAGCTGATAAAAAAACGGCTAAGAAAAAAGTCGTTAAGAAAGAGGCAACAAAAACAATTGCTAAGAAAAAAGAGGCCACAAAAAAGACTGCCAAGAAGAAAGTCGTCAAAAAGGAACCTGTTAAAAAGGTAGCTAAGAAGAAAGTGACTAAAAAAGTGGTGGCCGCACCCAAAAAGAAAGCCCCAGTTAAAAAGAAAGCTTCAAAGAAAAAAGCTTAGCCGACTATATAAATCAAGAAAAGAGTTCCCACTCTTTCGCAAAGCATCAAAATAGTTATCATATACTATATGAAGCTATTAATTACTCTACTACTAATGACCCTCCTTTTCTCTTGTCAGCAGGATGAGACGACAATTCCCAAAAGCCCTAATAGGGATGTAAGTGGTAATGATGATCTAAATCCAACACCGACACCTACTCCTGTACCGCCACCTACCCCGCCACCTCTTCAGACTGAGGTTTTAATATTGCAACCAAGTGACTTAAATAAAAATGATACAAATATTGTCTATCGAAAGATGTTTAAACCAGTTGGCCTAAATGAAACAAGAGATGACCATAGATTTTGTCACAAGGATTTTAAGGATAAATGTGTTGTAAACAGGCAGGTACTATTTCAGTTCTCGACCACGTCAATAAACTCAAGTTTTCCAAGTGAATTGTGGGATATAACCAAAATTGAATTAACGGCTAACTACTATTCAGTCGGAAAAAATCAAAGAACGGAATTACTGTGTCTTCTTAATAATCGCAGATGTAGTGGCAAGGCCATTAGTAATGTAATAGGTCTTAAGGTCCCATTCTTAAAAATACTCTGGCGAAATAATAAGTTTTGGATAGGTAGAGATGAGGACCATGTTATTAACGATAAATTTCATCAGGCCCTATTGGATGGCAAACTTGATGAAGGAATCTTTGTACGCCAAAACCTAGCAATTGATTTGGCGCGATTCTTGTCCCTCCCAAGCACTGAAATTCAAACCTTAGTTAGAAAGAATGAAGGCATTCAATTTAGTGTAACAGATGATACTTTTGTAGAGGAACCAATTCTGACAATTCATTTTAGAAGAAGGTTACCTGACAGGAATTAATTACCTTTTAAATTAATATGAATTTTATTTTCATTTAATTTAAAAGAAAAAGAGTTTTTTAATAATATACTGATTTCTTTTTTGTCTCTCAGATAATCTTTCACCGACAGGGCTTCCTGTAATTCAACAGAAGCTAGTTTTAGGTCAATATACATTGATACCTGCTTTCCCTTTTGGCTTACACCTAGCATATCATTTTTAGAAATTACCTTATAAGACTCATTTTCAACGAATAATTGGAGCAGAATCATTTCATTATTGTTTACGGTTAATTTCTTTAAACTATGAGGCAATAAATCGGCAGAGACTTGAGTCGACAAGAGAATCAAAAAGAAAGGTATGAAAATTGATTTAAAATTCAAAAAACGCCCCCAATAGAAGAAATGCCTGTTCCTTATGTATAGCCGATTGAGCTTCCAGAAATTCGTACATGATTGTTTTTCTATAGATAGTTTTTTCAGTGTCAAAACTTTAGTCAAATTCAAAAAAACCCAACAAGTAAAATCAAGCTTTTGCGACGATAACAATTGGCATGATCCTTGCGAGTGTAAGAGTAGTATTAAATTTAAGGAGAAAGAAATGAAGAACCAAAATGGCCTCAAGACATTATTCCTTTCAGGTCTAACTCTTGCCCTAATTGCCAGCTGTTCTCAGACAAGTTCTCCCGATACAAATTCATCTGGCTCGGCGAACTCTCCAATTGAATCTACTAATGTGGAAAATACAAACATAGGTCCGACAGGAACTACTGATCCTGTGAATGCAGATGATGTTAACAATAATAACGGCGTGGCCTATTATGATCAGGCTGACCCAAATGACGCCCCTGTATTACCAGGAACCGTTTACAATGCCTGTGGCACACTTTATCGCCAGTTCAATAATCCCGTTGTCTATTTTAAGAATGAAAGTAACCAGATCTATTATATGAATGAATATAGCTACGATAGTGTTCCCTTTTTAAGAAATATCAAATTTACCAACGATAGTTTTAATGTTTGCTTAGAAGGCTATAGGAATGGTTCGAACTACTTTCTAAACACAGTTGTAAGTCAATCAGCAGTTGCGAATCCGCTGAAGACTCAGGCAGGGAACTACTCACACGAGATATGTGGCAATCTCGCCTACATCACGAACTATAGTGGACAAACAACATTAAACTTAAAAGTTAGCAATATATATTATCTAATATCATTATCTGACGCCTCAATGGAATTACCTGGAGTTATTCCAACAACCACGACAACTCTAACAGAAGCAAATACAGTCGAGGCATGCTTATATAGCAACGGCCCTAGTTATTATAATTATAATGAATCTTTTAAACCTCAATTTGAAATTGAAAATTATGATTTCGGTGCTCTTAATCCAGCTCAATAAATCGGATTATAAATCCCTCACTTCTACAGGAAAAGAGTGAGGGTCTTTACTTTGCCAAATATCAAAATTTGGAAAGAGATTATAAAAATTTCTATTATCAATAACCTTTCTCATTATGTCCGAAACCATCACTTCAGGAAATTCGATATGGTACAAAAAGAGACCATTAGGTGGAGCTATAAAACTGACACGTTTATCAGGATCAAGTTCTGCCCCGGTAAGTGCTTTTTCCAGCTCTAAAAGGGTGATTTGACCACTTCCAACCAAGAATAGACCTCCTACCATCAGTCTAACCATCTGCTTTAAAAAACCACCTCCACGTACGTAAAAACAATAGGTATCAGGAGGAAAGCCCATGTTTGGAAACAAACTATTGGCAGCAACAACATCGGCATTCATTATCAACCTCTTAAAATCAGAACGAGCATCAGAACGATGTTGGAAATGAGTAAAATCATGAAGACCTTCAAATGACTTAGCCGCCTGTTTCATAAGGTCAAGGTCGAGATCCGCTTTGCCCTGATAGTGGCCCACAAAATCATAAGGGAGCACATCTCTATTTGGACTAAAGAAATAGACATATTCTTTAAACTGGGCCAGATAGGTTACTTTAAAACTCTTATTAATTCTCTCCATTTGGGTAAATTGAATATCTGCTGGTAGTTCTTCTTGTAATTTCTCAAGAACGTCTAATGGGTTCTCTCTCCTAGGAGCTAAAAACTTAACCACTTGGGCAAATGCATGCACTCCCCTATCTGTACGGCTTGTGGCCTTCACATCAATTCTACCAAGAGGGTAAATACGCCTCAGGCAATCAAAGATTGTTTCTTGAATAGTAGGTACATCTTTTTGCTTTTGCCAGCCATAATAGGCTTCACCATTGTAAGAGACATGACCTAGATAGAACTTTCCCATAATTAAACTTATTGAAGAGAGTTTTCCATAGAGTTTGAGTCACCAGTAAAGGTCGTGCCATTAATTTCGACGTCTGTTAAACTGGCTTCATCATCTAGAAGCTTTCGAATATCACTTGGTACACGAGTTGCTTTATATTTTTTGCCATTTACCATACGAATCCAAAACCCTTTTATAATATTATCTTTATACATAATATTAATTGTCTTAACAGAGACGATCTGTTGCACGTTTAGAAGGATTGAATAATCAATCCCTTCGAGAGTTTGGTCATTTTCATTGTTTAAAACATTAAATCTTTGAAGCATAAAATCTCCTTTTGAAACATAAGGCCAGAGAGTAGCTTAAAAACAGCTTCAACGATAATTACTAAGAATTAATTACGTGAGTGTCATATAAATAACCAATTTATTATAGCGATCAAAACTGTCTAAAGTTTAAACAGTGTCGTTAAAAACCAGACACGAAATGTCCCCACTAAACAAAACTGGACGTAATTAAACAAACTTAAGCTATGAACTTAATTAATAAAACTAGTCACTTAGTCCGATATATCTCTAATCGGCTAAATAGAGTATTGGCATGATTGTTGCTTCTATATACTTCATTGGTAATGAATTAGTGATTGGGGAATCGCCATAAAAATGAAAAGCAAGACTTTCTATTCATCTATATTGATATTGATCGGACTAATGATCACAACTGCCTTTTTAGGTGGATGTAAAAGTGATGTAAAAGACAAATCAAATGAAAGTGCCAAGAATCAACTAACTATTGAAAACCTAAACATTGAATCAAAACAAAATATCAGAGAGACCAACTCCTTAACATCAGTCATTACTAAAAAGTACTATTCAATAAGAGCATGTCTCGCTGAAAATGCTCTTGGTCAAAAACTAGATCGTAGAAAAGTAAATGCAACAGGTTCACCCCTGAGAAGTAATATGACTGATACATCAGGTTGTATTTTTTGGGACCTTACAATTCCCTTCGACTATACAGGTAAGCAGCGATGTAAAATCCTAAATCAGGAAATCAATATCCCGGGTGCCCAACTAGGCATCACTTTAAATTATGCAATTGATACTCTTACTGATGAGGTAACCGACCTATCGCGCGCGAAAGGTTGTACTATTAATGAAGAAGAAAACATTACTGCAGACATAAAGAATGATGGCGGCGAGCTTATCCTGGATAGGGTAAAATTATACTATATAGGCGAACAAGAATTAAAGAGATCCGACATAAGAAAGTTAAAATACAGAACTTCAGCTGAATCGTGCATAAAATCTAGGGTAACGAACTTTCCAATAGCAAGAACAGCGATCCAAATAACCGTAAAGGACTTTGAAGGTATTCACGATCCCATTGTTATAGAAGATACAACAGACGAGTCAGGCTGCTTTAGCAATCAATTCGATAGCCCTTATGAACAATTTAAGTACAGCCACTGGCTCAAAAAGGACTTTAACGTCACTATAAAGTCAGGACCATTAGAGAATGTTAGAGTTGGTACAATATTATATGTAAACCCTTACGAACCTAGTAGACTCCTCTTTGGGATAGATGCTGCATGGGATAATCTTCCACCTGAAAATCCTGTTAAAGAAAATAACAGAATCCATATTGATGGCGTTATGTATATCCAAATTGGTAACGACCAAAATCAATTCAAAGTTAATGATTTCTTAGGCCTTACTGTTTCGAAATCTTATCAAGTCGTACTAAACCCTCGTTTAGATCTCGGTCATCGTTTTGGGAAAGATAAACCACGTTATGTAAAAATGCATGATGGACAATTCAGACTTAAGTTCATGCTACTCGCACCTAATAAGGCCGATATAGATATTGATGAAAATAACTTTAGTAACTTTAGCTATATTACAGGCGCTGAAAAAATCGTTACTTTAAAAGACGGTGTTATCAACAGCCGAATGAATATACCAGTCAGGCTAACAGATCTACCACGATTGGCCGTTCGCTCTGTTACAGTCTTTAAACTTGAACCAATTGAGCCTGTAGGACTACAAGAGACGCTTGTAACAGGTTTCTTTAAAGCAAAAATTGCTTGGATTAAGACAAACGTTTTTCAGTCTGATGTACTAAGGGCGCAAGAGTCAGAACTAGAGGACAAATATCTTAGCCATCTTGATGAGAACGCACGAAAAGAGTTTGACAGGATAAAAGAAAGAAATACTCCCGACTACAGAGAAGCAATTACTCCTCAAAGTGGACAGGTATTAGCTTTTGGAAATGAATCCGATCAAGATCTTAAAAAACTCGAGTACAAGAGATTCATTGAAGGTCTTTTCAACCAAATAACAGACTATAAAGAGAATAATATTTATGGAAACCCCGAGATATTTCAGGATGACTCTCCTAAGGGGATATTTGTAAGACACCTAGAACATGCCTATCCTGGTATACAGATCGCACGTACAGAATTTGATGGACCCTCATCATTCGTCAATAACAATATGAGATTCAAGCAGAATCTTGTTAATAGACTTTACGACGAACATAAATCAAAAACATTAAAAGACGATAGCAAACTCATGAAGGCATTACTGGTAATCTTATGTCGAGACGCTTTTCCTCTGCCTGAGAAGTCAGATAGTTTTTGGGAGTCTCTATTTGGTAAATCAGAAAATCCTGAATACGTAAGATGCACAAAAGCACCTGAAAAGTTCTTTGATTCAAAGTTTCTTCTACATGCACAAAAAGTAGATAGAAGTGCTACAAAAAATTCAAATGGACTTAGAATCCACGTGAGTTCAAGGTTTTCAACTCAAGCATCAATTGCAGAAACAGAGTATTTATCGAAAAGAGTCGGTGCAGATGCTGGCCTAAAACTCCCCTTTGGTGAATTCTTTGGAATGGGCGTCAAACTATTCGATGTTTCGTATACTTGGAGTGAGAGTGAATCTTATTCTCAGGCAAGTACAGATGATGTTGGGTTTTCAAAGGAAATTATTGGAGAATCTTTCACGATAGAAGTAGAAGGAACCTTTGAAAAATGTCTACTTGCTAGAGGAAAAGAGTATGTCCCATCTGAGGCACTAAGAAATATGGGTATGGCAGCAGGTCTTGGTGGTGCACCAATACTCCTTCCAAGACAATTTAATCAATTCAACAAAAAACTTGATAAAAACTATTACGTATGTGACTCACCTGAAAAAATGACTATTGATGAAGTCTGGTACTACATCCAAGACTATGTTCCTTCTTCTACACTCCTTAGAGATGCGTATGGCCCTACGGAAATTAAGCTTATAAAAGTATTTAGAGGGGAATCAACCTTAGCAGAGCTAAAGAAAATCTTTGAAGATAAAACCAAAGTTTACATGGCGACAAGATCTAACAATACAGAAACACCTGATATTAAATTATATAAGAGTTGGGGGCACCTTTTAAAAGACCCTCCTACCCCTTCGGTGGCAAATAAATTATTAATTGATAACTTTGAAGGTTCTTTCCCCGGAACCATTCAGTAAGGCCGTACGCGGTTTTATTCATTACCAATATAAAAGCCGCTCTTTCATTGAGCGGCTTTTTATTTAAATCGATAAGAAATCCCAGCAAAAACTTTTGAACCTCTAAAACTTTTTACTTCAGTCAGGCCATCAAAAATATCATTTTGAATAGAGTTCAGTCCACTAAATCTGTACTCAGTAAGACCAAAGCCAGCGACTAAACCAAATAGGTACTCTGGAAAGAAACGCACCATAACACCGTAATCAGCGCCAAACATGTTGCCTTTATATTCTCCAATATTTCGAGAGTTCACTCTAAAGTCACCTGATAAGAGAATATTTGCATAGGCTTCAACACTTAGAAGACTTAAGCGAATAGGCACCCATGAAAAGCCACCCTTTAAGTTAAGAGATTTAAATTGAAGAAAACTTATTTCTCCTTGAAAATACTCTAGACCAAATCCCCAGTGAAACATTCGGTAGGGGTTTTTATGATCAAACATTAGGGAAGTTTCTGTAGCAGATGTGATTTCAGAAGTTCTCTCGCCTATACCATCAGTTGTAGAAGTAATTTCTAAACTAGAAGGGCCAGTTCTTAGAGTCATATAGTTATTTAGGCCTAGAGGGTCTTTAGCATTATCATCAATTAAGACTTCATGTTCTGTGATTTTTCTATTTTTGTCGAAGGCCTTAGCATCCTCTGGAAGATTGATATCCTGAACCTTTATCCAGGCAACTCTTCCATTTACAACGACAGGTAGGATTTCGCCTCTTCTTCTTTTTATTTCACCGACAGCAAGCCTCTTCCCTTTGCGAACAAATCCAATGGGGCTTTTTAAATCAATATCTGAATAAATCACGGCCTTTGATTTACTTACTACGGCCACCTGAGCTGAAAAGGCCGCCGACATATAAAATATGGTCAAAAAGAACAAAAACTTTTTCATCAAGATTATTGTAAAATAAATTGAAGAGATTAGGAGATTTTTTTAACAAACCAAAAGGATCAACTAAAACTTGATTAAATGATTGATTGCCTTCTTCTTTTGCTCTTGAATTCGTTTTCTTTGCAGCATAGTGGCAGGCGCCACTCGCTCTTCACAATCACTTATTGAGCAACGCTCACAAGTTCTCCCAACGACCCTGCTCTCAATAGATTTATTACTATAAAAGCCCACTTTTTCTTTAAAATTGTCGTTAATTGCTAAGCCTAGGGTAAAACAACTATTTACACCGGGATCACTCCCTCTTGTTCTAGCAAAACTCAGGCAAAAGTAAGGATTGCCAGCTTCTTCCATCTGAGAGATTTGGGCGCCAATAAATTGTTGTTTATTTTCTGTTTTAACTTTTTTAAGCAATTCTGTAGTAATCCAACGGCGACAGTAGTGTTCTCGTAGACTTACCCCATGAGGGTGATGCAACTTACCAAGATGAAGCTCTTGAGTAATATAGTAGCTACCCGGCACTTCCAAAACATTTTCATTACAGCAAAGAAAGAACATCTGGTTAAGGCCAAAATGATGGGGAAGAACTTGGGTAAGTCTTCCCATAATAACCTCAGGAGGTGCAGGGTATTTACTTAATATTTTTTCAAACTCACCCTGATCAAATTCCTCTTTTGAAAAGATATGCTCAAGGTCTTTGACAATACTCTCCTCCGGAACCAACGCAGCACCGGCAAAATATAGTGTTTGATTTTCTAATAACAGATCTGGAAACTCTTTTCTCAAAGGGTCTCTTTTCTTAAGGCTATCATCTGAAAGAATTTGCTGAGCACCTAGCTCTTTCACCAATGCATGAACTCTTTGTTTATCATCTAGGTTTTTATTAAGAAAAAGTGTCTTACCACTAACCTTATTTTCATCTTTAAAAAGCGCTCTTAAACCAAAGGTCCCTTCTTTAATTCCCAATGTTTCGTAGTCAACTTTAACTTTGTATAAATCCCATAGCTTTTTTTCTAAAAAAGAACCCCATTTGGAGAAATCTAGGTTCAATAATTCCTTTTTAAGAGTCCGTGAAAAAGAGCCCGCAAGCTCCTCCAAGTAAGGAAAATAGTTACTATTAACTTCTAAATAGGCCCTTAGAGCTGCCTTGTTAAGATCATCAAGAGATATATCGTAGCTTTTGGCCAATTCAGCAATGGTCATTAAGAATGACGTGAATTTTTCTGGAGAGTGACTCATTAAATCGTAGAAGTCTTGCTCACCGATTCCAAAAGCGCTCAGAGGCAGGGATGTGGCCAAATCACTTTCTAAGAATTCAAGGAGAGGATGGAGCTGACGACCCAATTTGATACTAACAAGTTCATCAATTGAAATATCTAAAGCATGGGCCAAGTCCAATAGCTTTTCGACCTTTGGATATTTCTTACCTTTTTCAATTTCGTTTAAGTAGCTGTGACTTAGACCTGACTTTTCAGAGAGATCTTTTAAAGAAAATCCCTTCTTTTGGCGAAGACGCCTAATCTTTAGACTTAAAACAAATTTTAAAACATTTTTATTCAATTTCATCCCTTTAAAGAATTTACTATAACCCAATTAAAAGGAAGTTGAAATTAACACTTAAATATGACGCACAACCTCTTTAAGATCTGGTCTCTTTGTCAAAGTCGGGGCCTTCAAACTCTTCCCAATCCAAATAAAGCCGATTATTTCAAAAAGAGTGGCATCTACTCCTAAAAGTTCGTAACTCTGTGGATGACAGGACAAACCACCAGTACTCCATTTATATGAAAAGCCTTTTGTTCGCAGTGCGAGCGCCAAGAGCTGAATTGAGCAACTTAAAGTTGCATAATCTTCACGTTGCTCTAGTTTATTTTCACCTTTTAATGGAAGAGCGTAAACGACAAGAGCAGAAGGCGCCATAACCTTATCCATTGCCTTTTTCTGGCCCTCTTCATCATGGCCCTTTTCCCTCGCTAATTCACGTGCCAAAGAAGACAAACGAATCCTCGTAGCCTCACTGACATGAAGTATATTCCATGGAAAAGTTAGTTTATGATTAGGAGCGAAAAGACTAATCTCCAAGGCCGCTTCTAAATCATTAGGGTCAATAACCACTCCTTTTTCAAACTGATGAACAGTTCGGGTGGCCAGGATCGTACTTTTTAGAGATTCGAAATCCATTAAAATATTTCTTTAAAGAAGCTAAGTGTTCTTGCCCAAGACAAGTCATCTGCTTCTTTATTGTAGGCCAAGGGAAGGTTTGGAAACTTTTTACCAAGTTCAGTCGCATCAGGGTTGGTAAAAGCATGCTTGGCCCCAGGTAAGTCAGTATACTCTAGCTTGACCTTGGCGTTCTTCATCTCTTTTTTAAAGTTCGAAATATCCTTCTTACTAACAAGTGGATCAGCTGCACCATTAAAAACAAGAATATTGCCTTTGACACTGCCAACTTTAGCCTTCACAGGACTCTTGAGACTGCCGTGGTAACTAACAACTCCATCAAGATCTATACCCATTCTCGCCATAGTTAGGACGACACCCCCACCAAAACAATATCCAATAGCAGCTATTCTAGACTTATCAACATGAGGGTGGGCCTTCAAAGTCTCTAGGGCCGCTAAAAATCGACTCTTGGCCTCATCAATATTTTTAAAAACAGCAGATGAAAACTCCATCGCCTTACTAGGATGATTGGCCTGTAGTCCATCCCCATACATATCAACAGCAAGAGCTACGTAGCCCTCCTTAGCAAGCATATCAGCACGCTTACGTGCGTACTCATTATGTCCCCACCATTCGTGAACAACCAAAATACCAGGCTTCTTTGTATTTCCGTCATCAACACTAGCGAAATAACCTTTCATTGTTAGGTTTTCATTTTGGTAATCGACTTTATAACCAAGATTTTTTTGTCCGGAAGAGCATCCCATTAGACAGAGAATTGAAAGAGAAAGGTAAATCGAAAGATTTCGCATAGGAGGCTCCTTAAGTAATTAAAAAGCTATGCTAACTGGCCATAAACGCTTCGTCTAGGGATTCTCTCTATGATTTTAATTTGTACAGAAAATGATTAAGCGACTTTTTTGTTTGGTTTTTTAGTTAGAAAATCGATGACATCTTCTTTACTCATGGCCTTGCTAAAAAGATATCCCTGAGCATATTTACAACCCATTTTCTTGAGAAGCTTAAGTTGTTCAGTGGTCTCAATTCCTTCTGCAATAACGGTTTTATTTAAACCACGCGCCATCTCTACAATAGACTTCACTATCACATAAGTATTGTGATCCTCTTCCATCGCTTGAACAAAACTTTTATCTATTTTTAAGTTATTCGCATCAATTTTATGAAGCGAGCTTAAAGAAGAATAGCCTGTGCCAAAATCATCAAGAGCAACGGAGTAACCCTTGTTACGACACTTCGATATCCAATCGTAAACAAAGCTGCCATCAACAAAAACTCTCTCAGTAATTTCTAATTTAATTTGTTTAGGATGTATTTTATTAAGCCAAGTCGCTTTTTGTAGGATTTCGAAAAGCTTTGGATCCTGCATTTGTCTGCCACTCACATTTATTGAACAAAACAGCCGAGGAATTTTACCTAGGTTTTCAACTAGGGCCTTTTGAATATCACCAAATTCACGACAGGCCGTTTCAGTGATCCAGTGACCTAACGGGACAATAAGACTTGTCTCTTCAGCAATACCCATAAATAAGTCTGGCCGAACTAATCCATGTTCTGGACTATTCCACCTTGTTAAAGCTTCAAAGCCTACAACATTTTGACTTTCAATACTTACAATCGGCTGAAAGTGAATCATAAACTCACCATTTTCAAGCGCTTCATGTAATTCTTTTTCATAACGAATTTTTTGAATAACATCTAAACCAAGATTTACATCTGTAATTTCACTATTGGTATTAGATGATTCTTTGATTTTAAGCTTTTTATTTTGAGTTATACTTTTATTAACTTTTAGCGTTTCCCGAGTTCTTTTTGCCATCATTGTAATAAGCAGACGAACAATAGGATCTGCTTCATCGATACGCTCAGACAATGCTTCTTTTGAAACGACAGAAAGTACAACTTCCGTAACGGCCTTCGCCGATGCTTCTCTTCGCGAACCATCAATCAAAGACATTTCGCCAAAGATTTCTCCAGACCCAAGAAGTGAGAGAGGCGTTGTTTCTTCTTTGTTAGTAACAAAGAGTTCTACTTGACCACTTTCAATCAAATAAGCGCAATCGCCTGTTTGACCTTCTTTAAAAATAATTTCGCCTTTTGGAATAACTCTAGAAAAGTCAGTCCCCGTACCTTTTTCTTTCATATCTCTATTTTTATCGGTTGGTAGGGGGTGTTAGCTTGAGTTTTTAAGGCCTTTTTTTCATAAACCTGAAGAATTAACCACTTGAATGATAAATTAGCTAAAAGATTTCTATATTATCGGATACTTATGTGCCTTAAAAGATGGCCACTTAGGGGACTTTTATGCCTTTTAATGGAAGTCGTCCGGACTTTCTCACCCAATCTCCGTACATGGGGTTAGGAAGTACAATATACTTGTTGCCCCAAAGCGCTTTAAACTTATGGACAGCTTCTGAGCGCGCCTCAACACTCCCCTCAAAGTCTTCATGAAAATCTGCAAGACTATCACCTGCCATTAGGACAATCTGACATTTTTTAGCAATATTGTTTCTCCTTAAGACCTTAGAGCTGGTCTTATGGCGCCCAACCAAATGATCGCGAGGCACTTTAATGCCAACACTTATTAAATTTTTGAAAGTTATATCTTCAAGGTGATGCTTTCTGTTTGTAATCAGGTAAATCGCAACCTTTTGTTTTTGTGCGTAATGGATAAAATCAACAACTCCTGGAAGTGCAACTGCAATACCTCTATTAACCCAGCTTTCCCATGTAAGAGAAGAATAGGTTGCCTTATTTTGATAGAGCCAACCTTGATAGGGAGAATTATCAAGTACTGTCTCATCAATATCAAGAACAACACATTGCTTGCCTTTGCTTTGATCTATTCTTTCGTTTAAATACTTCTTGGCACCATTATAAGCCTGATAGTACAGGGCCTTTACCTCAGGTGCCCTTTGAAAATAGAGCGTCGCCATCTTGAACTTTTCTTGCGGATTTTTTTTATTAAGCGAAGAGCAACTACCTATACTCGCTACAGAAATTAAAATGAACAAACGAAGAACTAAATTAATCATTATTTTTAACCTGCCAAGATGAACGTATAAATTTTAAAACCATATCTTCAAATTCAGAATCAGAAAGAGAAAGTAGTTTTTGATTATTATCATGAGCAACTTTCTCGCCTATTTTTTCGCCCTTCTTTTCTATAACTCTTGTTACCTCTTCGGTCCATAGAAAATGTAGCAATGGATACGGACTTCTATTAACATAGTTGCCACGGGATTCCTTCTTTTCACCCTCAAAGCGAAATTCTGGATGGAAGGTCACTATTTGAACTTGATCTTGAAGACCCAATTGCCTAATTTCTTCTTCAACCATTGCCGAAAAATTATAAAATTTGATAAAGTTCTCTTTTGCCTCAGGGAAGACGTATAACATTGTCCCCCGTTCTTTCTTATTTTTTACAAAAGACTCAACAGCAACCAGAGCGTCTCTAAATCGTTGGCCATTATCTTCAGCGTTTGAGACAGCAATTTCCCAGCGTCCCTCTTTCCAAATGTCATGAGCAAAGGGACAAAGATTTAGCCCCAGCACAACGTTATCTACCCATAGTTTAATAGCATTTTTAATTTCTGCATTATTTTCTGTCAATTTGGTCACCAATTAAGCCTTAGAAACCAAAGAAAAATCCACCATGATCCCGTGCCAATTCTTGCAGGAATACATAGGCTTTGGAATCTTTATTTTTTAGAAAACTCGAACCTACACCAATGGTGTTAATTCTAACATTCTTTTTATTCAATTTGCTAATATCAAGAAGTAGACGTGAGATATCGGCTTCTTTATTACTATTTCCCGCCGTGGGCGCACCATCTGACAAAAGCACTATATCACTCGCCTCTGCGTAATTATTTAGGGCATAAGTTAAGGCACTTCTAGTAGGTGTAAACCCACGTGCTCGTAGGTTTAGTAAAAAACGATAAATTTCATTTTTTCTAAAAGAATCTAGTGGATTAAGGCCATTCCATAGTGGCTGATAAGGCTTACTCAATTTGCCCGGAAAATATAGAACGTCTAATTTATATTCCAATGGCATTGAGGTGATGAGCATTTTCAAACCGGCCTTAACCTGTCCAATACGATCCTCTCTCACCATGGAGCCTGAGACATCAATAATGAAGACGATGTTTTTTCCTTTAAATTTAAATCCAACATCTACAGGAAGACCTTTTCCTTTAAAGTTTTCATTAGGTTTCAAGGCATGCTCAGGACCAGACTTTGCTTGGGCCAAACTCTCCATCCCCTTAATTTTGACCTCTTGGTCCTCACCTCTTTGCTTAAGCCTCTTATTGTCCCCTTCTAGCTCTAATACAATTTTTTGTAGTTCCAGGACTTTTTCATCACGACTCTTTATTTCGGCATGGAGTTTGGTGATTTCATTTTCTTTGATAGCAATTGTGGCCCTTGCCTCAACTTCTTTCTTCTGAGTAGAACCTTTAGGTACGGCCACATAAAGAATGATCACCGCCCCGAGTGCACCAGTGAGGATGTCTAGGAGTGCGATATTTAAGCCGGGAATTTCGCGTCTTTTTGCCATTCCTAGCCAGCCTTTTTATCTTGATCAACCTTTGTCTTGACTGGACCGGAACGAAACTTTTTAAGCTCTAACCTATTAACAAAATTTACGATCACATACTCTTTTAGATAAGCATGTAAACGGTCTGTTTCTTCTTGAAGCTTATGAAAAAATCCCGTCACAATCGCCCCTAAAACTAGAGAGACGAGTGTCGTATCAAATGCTACCCCTAGGGTGGCCGTTATATCATCCATTTTCCCCGTGTGCGCGATGGCCAAAGACTGGGATATCCCAATAACTGTTCCCATAAAACCAATACTAGGAATAAGCCAGAGTAGGTAGCGAATATTACTTTGAGCTGATTCGTGTAAGTCGCGAATAATCTCACTTTGAATAGAGATAATCTCAATCGTTTCCCCCATAGAAGAGGTAGACTTAAACTTTGATATGGCTGCCAATAGAAGTCTTTTTACTAGTAGGTTTTTCTTAGACCCCGTTAATTGCGACAACCTTTTTTCAATATTAGGTAAATCCATTGGTAACAGAACATGCTTTTCACTAGTTGGTAAAATACTTAAACAAAGTCCACCAAACTCTTTTTTAATACCATCCCTTGATTTTTTAATTTCTAGAAAAGACCACAGGCCAGTAAAAACAATAATTCCCTGAATAAAACCTCCATTAGACAGGTCTCCACCTAATAGGATAAATAGCCTTTCCCAAATTGTCCCGGCAGTCGCTTCGAAAAGCCCAAACACTAGAACCTGATAGCAACAGGCAAGTAGTCCAGCAAAGGCATAAGGTTTTCTCATTACTTTAGAGTTCATTAGGATATTTTCGGACTAAATTGGGCAAGACTACAGAGAATAACAGAGGATATAAATAAAATTGAGTAATTCAAGTAACTTAGATTATTAATAAACAAGAAATAACACGCAGCATATGGCATAAAAAGTGGACTTACCTAGAATGAGCTAATGGATGTAAGCAAGGAAGTTCAATTTCTCGAAATAGACCAAGTTAAAGTACCAAAAGACATTGGTTTTCTCATTGTAGAAGATGAGGAAGATATTAGTGAGTTAATGAAAGATACTCTTTCAGAAATGGGCTTCACCGGCCAAGTAACACTGGCAGAAAGTGTAGAGAAGGCTACCGAACTATCACATCTCGAAAATGCGTCTTACGACTTTATTATTAGTGATTGGAATCTTTTGGGACTTAGTGGATTAGATCTATTGATTAGTTTAAAAAGTGAGAATCGATATAAAAACACTCCCTTTCTTATGGTCACCGCTAACGACAACGTGTCAGGCATGATCGTGGCGATGAAAAAAGGTGCCTCAGACTATCTCGTTAAGCCTTGGACAATGGAAGAGCTCCAGTCCAAGATAGCGATCTCTTGGAGTAAGAGACTACCTAAGTTACCCCTATAAGATATAAGTCATTAAGCAGCGGCCTCAGAAACCGCCTCATCGATCAGAACAACAAGCCCAGGATGTTTCTTAAGAGCGACAGCAGGAACGGTTGGGTCGTCATTCATAAACCTAGTAAAGATAGCAGACTTATGACTCCCCTTAACCATTAGATATATTTTTTCACTTTTAAGAAATGTTCCAAGTCCAAAAGTTACTCCCCATGTTCCTTTATCTAAATTTAAATATTTTAATGTTTCTTCTCCTAACTCGACACAACCAAAAGAAAAGTCTGCATCAATATGAGGCTCATGAAAGGCTACATGGCCATTTACTCCTAAACCAAGAAATGAAACAAAGGGCTGAGATGGTCCTTCTTCTATATCTTTGATAGGTATTAGGTTTTTACGAAATGAATTCAAGTTTTTATTAAAAAAGTTCAAGAACTGACCTTGAGAATGTCCATTCAATATATCATCTATTTGCCATAGGCGGGAATGCTCAAGCTCGTTATAGCTAGTCTCATTCAAGAGGTGATAGAAGGACTCAGGTGTCCCCCCGGCGGGCATTAAGAAGTCGCGGATACCTTTTTTATATAAATTCGTGAATGAATTTAAGAGAAAAGTATCTAAATGAGTGCTCGAATTTTTAATAATTTCCATTGCTTCTATTTTAGGTGAAGCTTATTCTTTTATACAAGATGAAAAAATTTATCCTTATATGTGCCCACCCCGATGATGAAACACTATTTTTCTCATCATTACTGTATTCTAACAGTCAAGATATACACGTTATATGTATTAGCGACGGCAATGCTGACGGCAGGGGCGAGGAGAGAAAAAGAGAGTTTGAAACGGCGTTGGATAAATTCAATATAACTTCCTTCGACTTCTATTCCTTGCCGGATCAATATAACTCTCCCTTAAATGAAGATTTGCTCAATGAAAAAATTAAAATATCACTAAGAAAATTTGCAAACGAAGACACTGTTCTTTTTACCCACGGCCCTTTTGGTGAGTATGGACACCCCCACCACATTCAAGTAGGCCAATTAATTCACCAAAACTACTTGGCTAAATACACAATCTACCATCCCAATATTCTATCAATAGACGAAGAATCTCTTACTTTTAAGGAAAATGAAATTAAAATGTGGGAATTAAAGCTAGAAATAATGTGCACTATTTATAAAAAAGAATATCAAAGATTCGTGACACTTATCCCAGCGAAGGCCCAAGAAGAATTTTTGAAATCTGGTGTTGAAACTTTAGAAATATTAAACTTTTTAACAGGAAGAACGAATCACCTCGATAAAAATCTCGGTGCATATACCCCCTTCCATCATAGCATTAAGCTATTCAAAGAAGCGGGCCTAACAAGAAAGTTCTAGTACTCAAAACCACAGCCCTTACACATTTCATATATTTCGCCCTCTTCAAATAAATTACAGGCCTTCATAACAACAGAGCAAAGTTGGGTATCAAATGTATTATCAGTATTAAGCTCTCCAGAGCTATTACCTTCTATAGAAATCGCTTCATTCAACCCTACAAGATTAAAGTTTTTATCAATAACCTTACAATCTTCATCTAAAAATTTACCGGTTTGACCACAAGTACGAACCATCTGTTTCTTATAATCGAAAAAATCCGAACGAGAGTTAAGCTTCTTAGTTACAACTTCAAAAACCAAATCCTTCATTTTGGCCCAACCAAGCTCTTTTACTGAAAGTCCAATAGCACGATTTAAAACACCATTTGAGTAATGAACACCACACTCATCATTACGACTAGAAGCAACACAGCTGGCACCATACTTAGCGTTAACTTGGCTCATGTGAGAAGGTTGTTCTGAAAAGGATTGCTCAGGATTTAAGAAATCGCGCAGACCTTTCTTGGATTCTAATACTACGGTTTCACCAATTTTAAAGTCAAACCCATTACCTAATAAATCACCTTCAAAGCCAACACCTAAGATATCACATACATGTTCATTTAAAGCTCCGGTCTCATTACCACCTTCTAATTGCGCAGTATGGGCAACAATCGCGTGACAATATTCATGTCCAATAACATCAAACGCATTTAAGAAATCACCTAAAGTATCGCCGCCTTTACCGAAAAGGAATTGATTATATGGACTTCCGGCCCAAGCAGCATTTTGCCTAAGACCTGATGACCCTAGTAAACGAGAACCTTTAAATCTAACCGTAGCATCTAAATCAGAACCTCTATTATCATACCCATCCCAGCCAAAAGCAGATTTAAAGTATTCAACAACTTTTGAAAGATTAATTAGGGCAATATCATAATCCTCTTGTTTGAAAAAACCTCCATCGGCCTCCTTATCTTTCCAGATATGGCTGAGGCCACTACGTTTTTTGGATTTCTTAAGGTTAAAAGTAGATCCACGATAAATATTAACTGTAACATTTCTCGTCTTATTGTGAGTCTTAAGAATTTGTACTTTTCCATTTTTAGAAATCGTTAAATCAACATAAATGGGTAAGTCATATGGATTTTCTAAACGCCACCCCAAGGTATGTTCATCCTTATTGTTAAGAAGAAACATTCTTTTCATGTGCTTTTTATTGTCTCTTAAAAAATTCCCAACAAAAGAGTTATCTTCTACGAGAAATTTAAATGCTTGGTTATCATTTTTAAAACTTTTTTGATTAGGATAAATCACATTAATAATATTATCTAAACCGTATTCACCTAACAAATCGATTAAATTTATCTTATCTTCAAGTGACATTTTCATTTTTTCTGAAAAGAACGTTTTATTATTAATATTATTTTCATCAAAATTAATAAGATTCAGCTGTTCCCGACCAATGGATACAAGCGAAGTGGAAATTTCAATAACCTCTCCCTGATTAAAGTATCCAGGTTTATTGTGAGTAGTCATTTCTTTAAGTCCGGTAATGTAAACGTTTACGTCTCCTCCTTCAATTGGAATATAAACACGACTACCATTCTTTTCTATTTTGTATAAAACTTGTTGCAACTTAACTGAAGCAGTACCTTTATTGACAAGAATTCTGGCCTGTCCTTCATTTTCATTATCATTAAAGTTTGGTCTGAAATAAAGTTTAGATACTTCAGAATCACTTTCTATTAAAGACATTCGATTTTTATTAATGAAGCTAATAATTTTTCCAACTGACTCTCCATCATACTTATCACCACCAAAACGAAGATTTTTTAATTTTCCTTCAATTTGAAGTTCTTTGCCGTTTGAATAGAGGACATCAATTTTTGATAAAGCTAGAGGGGAGATAAATATAAAGAATGTACTTAAAACGATACGAAAAATCATAGATGCTCCCAACTGAAATAAATAAGTTGAGGTTATACATGCAATTCTAGTGCCTAGAGAGGGTCCAAAATCCAGTTACTTAGAAGAGGTAACTGAATATAGTTTGAACAGATATCAAGAAAAGACTTTTAATTCTTCACTTAGGCGGACCTTTACTGACTCAAGATCAGAGTCAGGCCAAACGGGTAATTTATCTTTATCAATCAATAGGGCCCTTACACCTTCGTGGAAATCACCTTTCTCACATTCAATTTTGGCAATTAGTAGATCCATGTCAAAGCAACTCTCGATACTCTTCCCCACACACCATTCAAAGAGACACCAAATTAACACTTTTGATACTGGACTTCCCTTTTGATAAGTAGAAATCGAACTCAATAGCCACGGGTTTGAGTCTATATTTCCAGATATACTTTTACACCACTGATCGAATTCTTCAATACTATTGATTTTCTCAATAGGTTCAAGACAGAGATGTTTTTCTTCAAAGCTAGCTCTATATTCAGGCCCATTTTCGTTTAATATTTTTTCAGTAAAACTTTTATGATTCAGCGCCTTTTCATTTATACCATTTTCATAACTCCAAAACCCATCAGAGAGTCCTAAATGGTAGAAATCATAGGCATTCAATCTGGCACCCGTTAAAGTCATAAAAAGACGCCACCTCTTTGGAATTTTCTGAAGAAAATAGCTGGCCCCTACATCAGGGTGAAACCCGATGGTAACCTCAGGCATCGCCAGTGTTGAGTTTGGGTCTAAAAGCTTAGTTTCACACCCCATAAAAAGACCGAGTCCTCCCCCCATAACAATCCCATGTGCCAACGCGTAATTATTGGAATTGTTGTGAATTCTTAGATCTAGCTCATATTCTTTTTTAAAAAAGAAGTCGAAGTCCTTTCCTTCCTTTATTCCTTTAACAACAGAGACAACATCGCCACCAGCGCAAAAGCCCTTATCTCCACAACCACTAATGATATAGGGCAAACCATTTGCCTCTGGGTCGTAGACTGACAAAGCTTCTTTAAATGAATCGACCATTTCTTCATCAAGAACATTTAACTTACGAGGGTTATTCAATTCGAATTTATAAAAGCCATCATGTTCTTCAAATATTAATTTACTCATGTCTCATCACCTAAAAAAAAAAGCCCTCTTTTTAAAGAGGGCCATTTATTCATTAATTAACTAACTACTTTATTTATTTTTTCTTTGGCTCTTTTACGATTTCAATAAGCTCAACATCAAAAATAAGTGTTGCACCACCAGGTATTTTTGGAGGAGCACCAGAGTCTTGGTAGGCCAAGTCACTTGGGATTACCAATTTAATTTTCCCACCTTCTTTAACTTTTTGAACACCTTCAGTCCAACCCTTGATAACTCTATTAAGAGGAAAGGTTATTGGCTGGCCACGATCTTTAGATGAATCAAAAACTGTTCCGTCGATAAGTTTCCCATGGTAATGGACTTTCACAGTGTCTGTTGGCTTAGGATTATTCCCTTTACCTTCAGAAAGAATTTTAAAAGCTAGTCCAGACTCTGTTTTAACTACATCTTTTTCTTCTTTAACAAATTTTTCTAAGTAGGCCTTTCCCTTTTCTTTTTCAGATACAGCCGCTTTCGTCATTCGCCCTTTAAAAAGCTCCTGAATCTTTACGCGAAATTCATCAGGATTAACCTGCGCCTCAGTACCTTTGGCTGCATCAGTTAAACCCATATTAACAGCTGCAATTTCGTCATCTGTTAAGCTAAGGTTTTTCATTCTTTGGCCCATAGTATGACCAACAGTGTAAAATGTTTTTAGTTCATCGTTGCTTAGACTAACTTTCGCCTGCTTGTTGCAAGAGAAGAGCGCGGAAGCAATAAGGATTAAAGCTAGTGTTTTCATAAACCTTCCTTTTTGGTTTTTAATTTTTCAATAGGGTACCTACAGACAAGGGTATATTCAAGCCCTAACTATTAGAATTCATGTATTGTTGGAACTACTCTTGCCCAATCTCTAGGAAATAGGTGACGACTTTGGTCTATTTTAGAAAGAAGAACCCAATTAGTTTTCCAGTGATGCCATAGAACTTTATCCTTTAAATCATCAAATAGATTAGCGCTAGTGGACAGAACTAGGAGTGGCTTAACTTTTGCCAATTTTTCATAATTTTTCTTTTTGAGAAAATGTATTTTTCTTTGATTTTTAAGGACCATATTTTGTCGCAACAAATCACAAGAATGATTCGTCCCACAAATTACATAGAGGGGTAAACTCTTCTCTCTAGCTAAGCTTAATAACTGGTAGAGCTCTGGTATAAGTTGTTGATGTAGGCGGGCCAGTGAGAGTAACTCCCAGTCATAACCTGGGTTGTCGAGAAAGGACATCATTTCGGTGCTCATTACAATAACACCTCCCCTCAGCTCTTTCTTTGATTTAAGGCCCAACTTTAATATCGCAATTCTTAGTGAATTCTTATTTTGTAAAAGTTGATGTCTTGCTGTCTTTATTGCCTTAACTAAAGGCGTCGAACTTTTATCTACTCTTACAACCAAGGCCTCCCTTTGAAAATGGGAGCAAGCTGATAAGAGAATTAGGCTTAACAATAGGAACTTCACTAGAAACCGGCCTCGTCTAAGGCGACATTAGCAAGTTGATCACAATGCTCGTTCTGGGGATGGCCTGCATGTCCCTTCACCCATTGAAAAATGAGGGAATCAAAGCTTTCTTTTAAACTGTCTAGCTCTTGCCACTGTTCTATATTTTCTGGCGTTTTTTTATCCGCTTTCTTCCAACCGCGTTTTTTCCAACCCACGACCCATTGATTCATCCCATCAACGACATATTTTGAGTCACTAACTAATACGACTGACTGGCCTTTATTAAACTCAGAAAAAGAACAGATAAACTTTAGCGCCTCAATAGCACCCTGAAGCTCCATCCTATTATTTGTTGTATTAAATTCAACGCCACTACCCTCATAAATTACTGATTCATCAACTCTTTGAACGAGAGATCCCCAAGCTCCAGGG
Source organism: Bacteriovoracaceae bacterium (assembly GCA_017858255.1). GTDB lineage: Bacteria > Bdellovibrionota > Bacteriovoracia > Bacteriovoracales > Bacteriovoracaceae. The sequence goes on along the minus strand of JAFMBV010000009.1, from coordinate 44,574 downwards.
CCAGGATTTCCACGGCAAGCGCCGTCACTAAAGGCTATAAAATCAAACTTTAACAAGTCAGGGGTTAAGCTAAATCCATCACCAATATTGCTACTTTCTGATATCGGTAACTCATCGAGATTATTTTGCAGCGTTTCAATAGACGAATCAATATTCTGGCCACTAAGTAAAGACTTCAAAAGCCTCAAGGCCTTATTCGCTTCATTTTTCTGTTTCTTTGTAACGCTCATTGTTAGCTTCTATAAGAATGTTTGCAGACGCACTAAATGCTTGAGTATATTAGACGATCGACAGTGATTTGAATAGAATTTTGTCTTATGTGATTTTGAGCGAGGTCTTTAAAGTGAATCCAGAATATTCGATAAGAGTTTATAAACAGTACTTTAATTTTGCATCATCGCACTTTCTTATTTTTAAGGATGGAACAAGAGAACCACTTCATGGACATAACTATCGGGTACAATTAAAAGGAGAGGCCTGCCAGCTTGAAGGAGATATGGTTTTCGACTTCTTGGACATTAAACCCATTGTTAGAGAAGTATGCGACAGTCTCGACCATCGCCTACTCCTTCCAAAAGAGAATGACCAATTAACATGGGAAGAAAGAGGCAAGAGCTTATATGTTCAAACACCAGATGGTGATGAATTCTTATTTCCCAAAAGAGACGTATTACTTTTACCAATTAAGAATACTAGTGCTGAGAGACTAGCTATTTATATTACCCATGAAATCCACAGATTGGTCCGCGAGCGTTTCAACTTTAACTTCCCTAAACTCGAAGTTGAGGTTGAAGAAACCCCAGGACAATGTGCTGTTTACCGATTTGAAAGTTAATCTAAACCCAGGCAACATAAGACTATGAATTTCTTAAAAATAAAATCAGGAACAAGTGTAGAAGGTGATGAGCTAAAAGCTTTTCGTAGTGAAAAGAAAGCTCCTACATACACCTACCTTATGGCCGGTACTCATGGGGATGAAGTAGAAGGAGTCTACCTGCTGCAACAACTTTACAAGTGGCTTAAGAATGATGTGGAAGAAGCACCCTGTTCATTTGTTGTCTTACCAATTTTAAATGTTGATGGTTACAGAGCAAGTACAAGAGTGAACGCTCACGGAGTTGACCTCAATAGAAACTACCCAACTGAATGTTGGACTAGTGAAGTAAGGGAGGCTAAATACTTTCCAGGAGCAGCGCCCTTAAGCGAACCAGAAAATGTCTTCCTCGATAAGTTATTTCAAAAATTCCCTCCTCATCTGATTGTCTCTTTTCATTCCTGGAAACCATTCATCAATTTCAATGGAGATTGTGAAGAAGCAGCTAACTTTATATCTAAGTTTAACTCATATGAAGTTATGGGTGATATCGAAGGCCACCCTACGCCAGGAAGTCTAGGTGAATATGGACCTCAAAAATACAATTCTCCAGTCCTAACTTTTGAATGTCCTGTGATATCGGATGAGATCACACTTAAAGATATCTGGAACGAGAACGAGACAGCTTTTAAAGAACTACTTTTGTCGGAGTATGTCAGCCCACCTTCAAAGTGATCCTCCCAGACTTTGTAAAAGTTTTTCATTCAGATCACTATGACCTCCCTCTTCCCGATGGTCATCGCTTCCCCATGAATAAATATAAATTAGTAAGAGAGGCCTTAATAAACTTTGGTTTGATTAAGCCTGACAATATTTTCAAGGCTCCTCTCGCTGACAAGAATGATATCCTAATTGTTCACACCGAGGACTATTACGATTCTATAGAGTTTGGAACTCTCGAACCTCGCGACCAAAAGAAAATAGGATTTCCCTGGTCAGATGTCATGCTTAATAGATCGAGGGCCTCTGTTGGAGGATTTCTCGCCGCTGTAGAAATGGCACTGAAACATGGAGTCTCAGGAAATTTATCAGGAGGTACTCACCACAGTTTCCCTGATCGTGGAGAAGGCTTTTGTGTTTTCAATGATTTCGCCATTGCTTCAAAAAAACTCATCAAACAAAGAAATTTTAAGAATATTTTGGTGTTGGACTTGGATGTCCACCAAGGCAATGGCAATGCTGCGATTCTAACACCACTAGAAGAAGTATATGTTGTAAGTATGCATGGTTCGGCCAACTACCCTTATATTAAACCAGCTTCAGACTGGGATATTCCGTTAGAAGACAATACAAATGATAAAACTTACTTAGAGGCATTAGACCTAGTTTTAAATAAACTCTCCCACAGGCCCTGGGATATCATCCTTTATCAGGCAGGTGTAGACCCGCTTGATAAAGATAAGCTTGGCCGCCTTTCTTTATCTCACGTAGGCCTTTATCAACGAGACTTTAGAGTCCTGAATTTCGCCAAACAACGAAATATCCCTATCGCCCTTGGATTAGGGGGAGGATATTCTCAACCTATAGAACATACAGTAGAGGCCCACCTTAATACTTATAAAGCGATCGCTTCAACATACAGTCCTAAATAAATTTCCCACATCAAAGACCGCCATACTTGGCCTTTTAATTGCAATTATATAACTCATAAAGCGAACTGAACCCTTTAAAAAAGGTCTATATGAGACACAAGTATTTGTATTTATTACTGTTTTTACTAGGATTAAGTATCCCACTCAAAGTGTCAGCTCAGAATACACTTGTCGAATTAGAGAACACTAAGAGCACACAGGACACTTATTCGATAGACGCAACCTACACTTCCTTTGTGTCGGCCAACGCCTATTTACCGGACAGAGCTGAACATCAGTCTGGGCAAGACCATATACTTACAGGCCGTCTTCATCTTCCAGGCAAGTACTTGCTCTCTACAAGCTTGTGGCTAAATCAAGACTATAACAATGAGAGAAAGCTACTTATTAGAGACAGTGTGCTGACACTAACAAAGCCCTTAGGAAAGTTAAGTGCAAATATAAACGTAATTGGCCGGGCAGGAATGACAATTCCTTTATCTAAGGCCTCTAATGAGACAAATGGTCTTATTACTGCCTTGAGAGTGAACCCACTCTTTATAGTAAATGCTAACAGTCTATTGGAAGGATTAAGCCTCATTTTTAGGCCTTCATTTATTTTCAATGTTCATGACTATGAAACCTCTTTAACGGGTAGATCAAATCATGAATACACAATGAATCAGAGGCTAACGATTCTCTATCCCCTACTAAAAAACCTCTATCTAAGTTTAGATACCACTTACATCCGTTCATGGACCTATCAGGGCAATACAAATGATTTTTACAGCCTTGATCAATCATTAAGTACAAACTTCACAAGAAACTTTAGCGGCTTTTTGGGTCATTCAATTGGCGGAAATGCTCTAAATGTAAATGGCCAAGAATCGGATATTAGAATTTTTGATACCAGAGCATCTTCATATTATTTAGGAATTAGTTACCAGTTTTAAAAATATATAAAAGGAAAGAAATGAACCTTAAAGAAAGGACAAACAAAATGACGAAGCTATTAACCATCTTTTTAGGATTTCTCCTCTTTTTTAGCTGTGCTAAAGAAAGAGAAACTCAATTAGTTCAATCGACACCCGACGGATTTACTGAGATTGCAAATTACCAGGACAAAGAATTTGAATTGGTAACCTTGAGTAGTATTAATGGCGCTTCGCAATTTAGTACGGCGAATAATGCTGAAGTTGAGGGACAAAACATCGGGATAAGGGATTATCGACGAGTTGCCTATTCAACAAATGCTCCCCTATTTGAAGATGTTCCTTTGATCGGGAAAGAAAACTCCAAATATAAACTTAAGTATGAAGTAACGAATAATCTTCTAATTATATCCAAAATATCGGAAGAAGAAAGTATTCCATACACAGAGAAGACAATTGCGGAAAAGCTTTCAAATGGAACTTACAAAATTCCACTCATTTCATACAACATAACTCTATATAAATTAAAAAGAGTATTAAATGTTAATAATGAAGCAACTCATGAATTAGCACCAGTTGTAGTATCAAACATAAATGAAGCAACTCATATGGTCATCAATCCAAACTCAAGAATAGACCTAGATGCTGTTTCAAAGAATAACGTTTTCACTTCGGACATCTTCGCTGGAGAATGGTTTTATGCTGCTACAGTTGTATCGGCATCACCAGAAAAGGCAAATTCTATTGGTCGAGATGTAAGTATGGACTTCATGGCCAGATCTGTATCAAGGATAAAGTTTGAAAAACGTCCAAAAGGAATCGTTGGCTACAACTTAAATACTGATGACAACATTAACGTAGAAGACGGCATTAACTTAAAGGAAGCTATTAATATTCCAGCTACTTATTTTGATATAAAAATTGATAAGTATGGAAATACAGTTAGATCTACAGAGTCAATAGTAGATGATAATGATAATCGAAAAGAAAGAGTCCCTTACAACAAGCGTTCATTAATGGAGCTAGACTTTAAGAAGGTTCTTTCCGCCATGACAAAGCCACAAGAAACAGTATCTTGCGAATTTGTAACTGTTAATGAAGGTGGCACACAAAAAACGATTGAGATCTGTAGAAGAGCGACAAAAGCAGGCCTTGACATGGAGAAGTCTACTTTAGATAGTATTGAAATCGGCAATGATTTCATGGCCTTTGTCGTTTATCACGAACTTGAAAAAGTGAAAATTCGTTATGCATTTAAAAAGGCCCACAGCCCAATAGAGGGAAGAGTCTACTTTAAAGACGACAGAAAGACTTACGGCTTCTTTGGTACAACAAAATTTGCTATTAATAACGAAAGTTTATCAAGACAAGATGCGAGAGAAAAACTAACAAGCGTAAACAGATTTTACCCAGAAGATGGAAAAATCGTTTATTACTTCTCTAAAACAACACCAGAGCATATGAAAGAAGCAGGGCGTGCTTCCATTAAAGTTTGGGATGAAGCCTTTAGAAAAGCAGGTACGAATATCCGTATCGTTCTAGATGAAAGCAAAACCGTTAATCTTGGAGACATTCGTTACAATATTATCAACATTGTTGATACAAAAGACGGTGCGAGACTTCTTGGGTATGGACCAAGTATTGTGGATTCTGAATCAGGTGAAATTATTTCTGCAACATCGAATATCTACGCCAATCCGTTTAGAGAGTCATGGATTAGAAACTTAAGAAATTACATCCGAAGTGAAACGGGAGTTTTTAAGGCAGGAGAAATTGGTGTACCAATGCCTGAGAAGATGACTTACTACAAGAACTTTATTGATGGTTTTATCAATAATCAATCACAAGATTTCCAACTAGAGGAACAGAATACTCGTAACAATTCCCTACTAGCTGATCTAGGAATAAGCAATTCTTCTAATCTTGATAAAATAAGAAGTATGAAAGAAGAATTAGTGAAAGAGAACAAGCTTACTCTTGTGGACCATGGTCAAAAGGAAGGTATCTTTCACAACAATAGCTTTGATAAGACATACAAAGAGACGATTAAAGAAATTAAAGAACTTTGTGGCACAGAAATGGATAGCTATATTGACACTCTCAAAGAGTTAAAGATAACTCATACAGAAAATGAAATGGAGATCCTTAATGGTTGTGCAGACAAACTCTTAGAAAAATCTGTTATAGCGACTCTTATCCATGAGTTAGGACATAATTTTGGTTTGAGACATAACTTCATTGCCTCAACTGATACGAAAAACTTCTTTAAAAATGAAGATGGAACATTCACTTCTACGACTTCATCTGTAATGGACTACCAACCAGATACAGTAAAGGAACTTCTATTGCCAGGTCCGTACGATATTGCTGCTATTAGATTTGGATATGCGAACAAGGTCTTACTTGAAAATGGTGAAGTACAACCAATTGAAATTAAGACAAGTCTTGCTGAGCAGATTAACAATAAGTCTTACGATGTTGTTAAATACAAATTCTGTACGGATGAAGACGTTCAAAGAACTGATCCACTTTGTCAAAGGCACGATGTAGGAACAAACCCAAAAGAAATTGTAGAGAATACTATTGAATCTTTTTACTCTAGTTATACTGTATACGGTCATAGATATGACCGTGCAGTGGGGCCTACAGGCAACCGTTTTGGGATGTCTCACCTCTCTCGTACTTTCATCCCTCTAAAACAGATTTACGATCAGTGGAGATTTCATTTAAGAGAGTACTTAGGTGAAAGAGATCAATACCTAGAAAATCTAGATATTAAAGAGTACAAGGAAGCATTAAATGACATGAAAAGTAGTGTCGGTAAATATGCTGATCTCTACAATCGTTATTATGAGGCAAGTGAACTGGCCTATAACTTCCTTAAAAATATTGTTTATAAACCAGCAATGGTCTGTGTAGGTAAGGTATCTGAATCACCTAACGCAACTATAATCTTTTTAGACTTTGAAAAGGTAAAAGAGAATGTATTTGCTAATACTGGTCTAACTATTGACTCATGTGATCATGTGGCCGCCGTTGAAGACTTGAAGGCCCAAAGTTTAGATTACCAAGGTAACTTTGGCCTCTTTCACGAAGATCAAAAAGAGACTTTGAATATCGAAGATGTCGATCATCGCTTAACTAATGTTGTTGGTTTTGAAGCAACAAGAAGAATGGCACTAGCAGCGCTAACAATGCGTGTACCGATGATGGAGCATTTGGCCCAAAAGAACTTTAGACCAAACTTTCTTGACAACCCTATCTACCGTGAAGAAATTCTAAAGATGTCTTTTGATAGAATCCTAATTGGTCTTGATGGCAAGCCATTTGGGTATGACAATAAAAGTGCTCTTCAAAAGACTATTTTTACAAGAGAAAAAGGATTCTTAAAGGATCTTGCCATCTCAGTCGTAAAAGGAATTCTAATTCCAAACAATCTTGAGGAGTCAGATCGCAGAGAAAACCCTTTCTCTCCAAACAAGACGACAAACCCAAATCAAATCCCTAAAGAGGGTGTAACTTTAACTCAATTTCGATACATCTATATTTTCGCTCAAAAGTTTCCTGCAGGACAAGAGACACCTGCCCAGATGTTAATCGAAAAAAGAGAACAACTAAAGTCCTCTCTGTTAGCACTTGAATCTAAAACTCCAGAAATGGTTGATGGATTAGAAATTAAGACCTACTTTTCTTTAAAGAACGACAATAAGCTAAAAACTATTACAGAGATGCTTTCTGATGAATTTAGCTTTAAAGGTTTCGTAGAATACTTGAAAGCAATGTTAGAGTCCGCTGACTTCCAAGAAGAAGTCGGAAACGAAGATGTTGCTTTCCTTATAAGAAACCTTGCGACACCTTTGGCGCTGACATTTCAAGATATAGAAGGTCAAATAAGAGCAGGAGAGAACGCTGAAACTGTTTTGAATGCTCCGATCAAGACCTTTATAGAAGGCCAGGTGCCAAATGTAGAAAAGTTCTTAAGCGGCTTTTCAAAAGAAGGAATAAGAGACAACCTCTTAACCATCATGGCAGAACTCAAAGAAATCAAGAAGAAGAAAGACAGTCTTCTACCTTTTAGGGATGAAGCTGAAAGCCAGCTAGATCTTTTAACAGAAATACTTTTAGCGATATAAGAAAAGCCCCGGAAGGGGCTTTTTTTTAACCTACTTTTACAAACTTTATGACTTCAACTGGACATGCTTCTGCAGCTTCCTGAATGAGGAGTCCATTATCAAGTGGAGCTCCAGGTCGGATTAAGCAGGAGTCATCAGTCACTTCAAAAACTTCAGGAAAGATGGCCTCGCAGGCATTACATACAATGCAACCTGGATCGATCCATACTTTACTAACAGAAAAATTTTCTTCAGCGGCTTCAGTAGAACCACCACTAGCAAAATCTCCTGCAAATTCGGGATTAGTTGAAAGCTTGATTGTTTTCCCACCCTCTGGAAGAGGTTCGGAAATAAAGCTTCTTTGAACTGTTTGAAATAGAGGTTTTGCAGAAGGAGCAGGTAGCTCACCTTCAAACTTCTTAACAGTACTATTTGCTTGCCCAAGCATTTCCATAAACTTTTGGGCCTTATAAGAAAAAGATTGTGTAAGGCTATCAGTTGATGAGCTAACCTCGACCTCAATAGTTGCATTGCCAAGACCATTTGCCGCCAGCAACTTTTTCATACCTATACCCATATAAACATCACGGGCAAAATCTGAAGAAGCTCCATCAAAAGCTTTAATGACTTCAACTTGAGTAGGTGTTCCGAAAGGGTTAAACAAACGGACCTTAACTTTATCAAATTTACCTGGCTCACGAGCGCTATTCCAACTGAATGAAAAGGCAAAACCATGCTCACCAAATTCAGACTTTAAAATATCTAAACGTGGTCTCGCGAATAGAAAATGAAAGGCACCAGAAAGTAGGCTAATTATGGCCACATTTAGAACCAAACCAATGGCCAAAAGAGCGGCAATCCCCATTGCAATAAGAGTTGTATTCACGAAAGCTCCCTCGCTTTTTAATTGTATTTAGAAAACTGTCCCTATCATTTATAGATTATGCCCAGCAATTAGCCAAGTATTTCAAGATGTTAAACTATTTTCTTTATTTGTTTAATATTATATAGCGCGAGTCAGCAATTGTCTAAAGTGGTGTTAATAAAAATTAACCTCAACCTTCAACTTTTCTTTACCATCTTCTAAAACACCAACACCAAGACCACATGACTGACCACTTTGATCCAGAATCCACTGAAATGGAGATAAGGCTTGCTCCACTCCAACATATTGACCTTGTATAAACATTTTAACTTGTTCATCATTTAAAGTTATTTCGGGAAGTTTCCAAAATTGATTCGGTCTTAAAAATTTATCTATTGATACATCACTCATTGGTAATGTTAAGCAAGAATCAAGAGGAAAGTCTCCCCACGCAATTCTTTTCAACTCTTTAAGGTGGCCCCACATACCAACTTCTTGGGCAAGATCACTCCATAAACCTCTTACGTAAGTGCCACTACTGACGACGCACTCAAAGCTAAAGTCTTTTCCACCCATAGCTTCTATCACTTTAAAATCAATGATGTTTCTCTTTACAGGCGGCTTGGTAATGAAGACACCTTCTCTTGCCCATTCGTAGAGAGGACGTCCCTCATGTTTTACTGCACTAAAGAATGGCGGCACCTGTTCATATTCGCCTAGAAACTTTTTAGATTGATTTGAGATTTCTTCCAAACTAATGACCGACGACTCTTCACTAACCTTTAAGCTTTGACCATCACAGTCTCCAGTGTCTGTAGCAAACTCCAGTGAACCAACCCCAAAGTAGGTCTTAGACATTTTTGTTTGAAAATACTGAACCAACTTAAGGGCCTTGCCAGTACCTACAAGCAGAACTCCTTCAGCAAATGGATCAAGCGTACCAAAATGACCAATTTTGAGCTTTCTACGTCCTTTGCCCTTTCCTAACAAATCAAAAACAATAGGTTTTAACTCCCTTATGACGTCATAAGAGGTAATACCTGCAGGCTTATAAATGGGAATCAACCATGGAGAATTATCAAAGGGGAGATCTTCAGACATATATTGCTAGAAACTTTTACCGTTTTTAGCTTCATTACCTAATAGGTTGGCTATATGTTGCTCACTTTCAAACTGATTATCGTAAACAAGCTTAATTTCTGGGGTATGTCTGACGTTGATGACTTGGGAAAGAGTACTTCGCAATTTAGACTCACAGGCGTCAAGTGCACTTTTTATATCTTGCCGCTTTTCAGTATTGAATGTGTCCCAATAAACAGTAGCAACACTATAATCACTAGAGAGATCTACTTTTGTTAAACTGGCGAACTGAAGCCTAGTATCATTTAAGTTTTTTCTGAGAATAAGATTCAATTCATTAAGAATCCTATCCTCAAATTTTGCCTTTTTAATACCTTTTTCAACTTTCGCCATAAAACTACTCTTAAATTTTTAGAGATGATTCTCTGTTACTTCACTACTGCTGGCAGCCTTTTGAGCATCCATTTTAGTGACGTCTTCAAGTGAGCGTTTTTTCTCTTCCATAATATAGGCCTCAAAAAGGTCACCGACTTTAACATCGTTATAACCCTCAAGACCGACACCACATTCGTAGCCACTCTTCACTTCTTTTACATCATCTTTGAATCGTTTCAAACTAGACATTTTACCATCGAATACTATTTTCCCATCTCTGAGGAGCCTGACCTGGCAACCAACCTTAATTGCCCCGTCAATGACCACAGAACCGGCAATAGTACCAACTTTAGGCACTACAAACGTCTCTTTAACCTCAACTCGACCAATGTATTTCTCTATAAACTCAGGATCAAGCATCCCTTCAAGAGCGGCTTTCACCTCATCGATTAGCTGATAAATAATAGAATAAGTTCTAACATCAATGCCTTTTTCCTCAGCAAGCCTTCTGGCCGAGGTCACAGGTCTCATATTAAAGCCCATAATGATCGCACCAGAAGCATCGGCCAATTGAACATCAGATTCACTAATGGGGCCTACACCACCACCGAGAACCCGAACTTCAACTTCGGAGTTTGATAGGGTTTCAAGGGATGACTTGATTGCTTCAAAACTCCCCTGTACATCCGCTCTGGCAATAATATTTAGAGGCTTAACCTCCCCAGCTTCACTAGGAGCTTGAGCAAAGAAATCCTCAAGGCTTACAGTAGACTTCTTAGGTAGAGACTCAAGCCTCTTCCTCTCATCTACTCTATTTTGAATAATTCTTTTGGCTTCTCTTTCATTTTTAACAATATTTAGATTATCACCAGGACTTGGAGCTTCATTTAGACCTAAAACTTGAACAGGCATACTTGGACCAGCAGATTTAAGTTCTTTACCAAGGTGATCAACAAGACTTCTAGCTCTACCAAAAGTTTCACCGACAACGATAGTGTCACCTTTCTTGAGCGTACCTGTTTGAACTAAAATAGTAGCAACAGGTCCTCGACCAGGCTCTACCTTAGATTCAATAGTCACACCCTCTACCTTCCCCTTAGGATCAGCACGAAGCTCTAATATTTCGGCTTGAAGGGCAACGGCTTCCAAAAGGTCATCTATCCCATCACCTTTTAAAGCAGAAATCGGAACCATCTGTGTTTCACCACCCCATTCTTCAGGAGTAATACTAAATTCAGATAACTCATTCTTTATACGATCAGGGTTAACCCCTTCTTTATCCATTTTATTAATCGCAACAATTAACGGAACGCCTGCTTCTTGAACAAATCGTACCGACTCTTTTGTCTGTGGCATTACACCATCGTCTGCAGCGACAACTAGAATCACAACATCAGTTACCGTTGCCCCTCTTTGCCTCATAGAGGCAAACGCTGCGTGACCAGGAGTATCCAAGAATGTTAATTGTTTACCACTTTTTGTTTTTACAGAATAAGCGCCAATATGCTGAGTAATACCACCAGCTTCACCTGCTGCAACTTTAGCATTTCTAATATAGTCGAGAAGAGTAGTTTTTCCGTGATCGACGTGACCCATTATAGTGATAACAGGGTCTCTTAAAGGCAATTTTTCGATGGCCTCATCAGAAAGATCTCCAATACCAAAAACTTCATCCTCGTTAAAGCTGACATCTTCCAACCTAAAATCGTACATACTAGCAATTTCGGCAGCTAATTCGTTACCTAAGTAATCTTCTTGTTTAATAAGGAGGTTTAGCTTTAAACAATCGTTAACAAGATCTTTAAATTTAACATTTAATTTCTTTGCTAATTCCAAGGCAGTTGCACCGTTGTGTACTTTAACCACTCTCTTAGACTCTTTAAGCTCTGTAAGTTCTGTTCCCTTTGTTGGACCAGAATAAGACTTCTTTCTTTTTACTTGAGTATATATTGGTCTACCCGTACCGCTTAAAGCCGCATAAGACTTAAGCTCAGTATCGGCCCTTACTTGGTTCAAAACTTGGCTTTTAGTGCCAACTTTTTTACCTGACATAAGCGTCGCTAAACCACCTAGACGTTTTTTGGAATCTTTTTCTTTTTGGTCTGTTGAAGATTCAGCATCACCACCACTTTCAGCGGTTTTTTCAGTAGTCTTTACTTCGGCAACAGCTTCTTTCTTCTCAGGAATAAACACTGGAGTGAACTTATGAACTTTTTCTTTATATAAGTCCTCTTCTTCTTCTGGTTCGGACCTACCCTCTTTGCCAGTTGCTTCAGCTGATTCTTTAGCTGCAGCTTCTGGTCTTGAAACAACTCTTAATCCAAAGGCTTCACCTAAAGTCTCTGATTTGTTGCCTGCAGTAACTTCCTCGCTGGCTTCTTCTGTTGAAGAAGTGGCCTTTTTCTTTAAGACCTTTTTCTTAACAGGTGCTGCTTCTAAAACTTCCTCTTCGATAGGGGAATCTAAAACCACTTCACCATCTTTCTCATCAGCTTTTCTTCTAAGAACAGTTGGTTTCTTCTTGGTAGTTGTTACCTTTTTAGAGTCTCCGGCCTTAGTTGCTTTTTTAACAACTTTCTTTTTTGCCGTCTTCTTCTTAGTTACCTTCTTTTTAGTGCCAGTAACCTCTGTCTGTTTTGCAAAAGACGCCATGAACTTCTCAACCTCTTCTTCGGTTAAGGAGTTCATGTGGTTTCGGACATTAAAGCCCTCGTTCTTGAGTTTCTCAACCAAGTCCAAAGAGTTCATGTCTAATTCTTTGGCAAGTTCAAAAATTTTCTTAGGCATCAATAACCTCTTATTAAATCATTAAACAAATTATTTCAATTTAAATGCAGCAAGCTCTTCTCTAAGACGTCTTTCTGCATCACTAAACTTATCTGGGTCATTTTCGTCAAGACCTTCATCCTGAGTAAGAATTCCAACATATTGAGGAGTCGCAGAAGCTGAAACCAGCTCTTCTTCCTCTTCTGGTTGGAGAATTATCTCATCAGACTCAATGGCCTTAAGAGTACTATCAATAATCACTTGTGCCGCAGCTTCTTCAATTTCTAGCATCTCAGCCAATTGAGTAGCTTCCATGACACTAATATCACCAATAGCTGTAACACCAGTTTGTACAAGAACCTGTGCTGTTGATTCTGTTATGCCGTCAACTTGCAATAGATTCTGAACAGACTTATTAATTTTCTCTTGTAACTTAGACTTGGAAATAATGTTAACTTTATAGCCTGAAAGCATGGCCGCAAGACGAACATTTTGACCTCTTCTACCAATTGCAAGAGAGAGTTGATCCTCTTCGACAACAACATCAAGTTGCTTCGCTTCGTGATCAATCATTATATTACCAATATCAGCAGGAGCCAAAGCTGAGCGTGCAAAGGTATCTAAGTCGTCTGACCACTTAACAATATCAATTTTCTCACCTTGGAGTTCATTGACTACGTTTTGGACTCGACTACCTTTCATACCGACACAGGCACCAACAGGATCAATGTCTTTATCAACAGATATAACCGCAATTTTTGCCCTCTGCCCTGGTTCACGTGCAGCAGACTTAATGATTATTGTCCCATCTTGAATTTCAGGTACTTCAATCTCGAAAAGCTTAACTAGAAACATTGGTGAAGTTCTTGTTAATCTTATTTCAGGACCTCTATTCGTCATGACAACATCTGAAAGGTACGCTTGTATTCTGTCGCCAGTTTTAAAAGCTTCACCAGGAATCACTTCCCTTCTAGATAAAACGGCGTCCGCTTTACCAAGGTCGACAATAATATTCCCTCTTTCATATCTTCTTGCGATACCAGTAATTAATTCGCCAACCTTATCCTTGAATTCAGAAAAGAGAATTTCTCTCTCTGCATCACGGACTTTTTGGAAAATTATCTGACGAGCCGTTTGAACATCAACTCTCGTAAAATTAGGATTTTCAATACGAATCCCTAACTGATCACCAATCTCAACATCTTCATCAAGTTGACGAGCATCATTCAAGTTTATTTCAACGATGTTGTCTCTAACCTCATCAACTACATTTTTGTATTGATAGATCTCTATCTCGTCTTCTTCAGGGTTATAACGAGTTTCGTATTCCCCTTGTATTCCATATTTCTTTCTGGCAGTAACTAGAAATGCCTGTTCAATAGCTTTGACAACGATATCTTTTTCAATACCACGGTCTTTACCTAAGGCCTCTATCACTCTTCCAATTTCAGAAAAGTTCATATTCCCTTCCTTTTAATTCTCACTAATGTCTGACCATAGTGGCTCAACATTAGCTTTTTTAATATTTCCGATATTTATTTTAACTCTCGTCATGTCATTCTTTTCAGGAGAAACAACTAGGTATTCCTCACTAAACTCATTCAAATAAACGGTTACTTTTTTATCATTCAATAACTTTTTACCACTTTTAGATAACTTACTATCCACAACAAGGTCTTTCTCACTTAGTTTTTCAAAGAGACCAAGGGCAATACGCTCACCGACTAAATCTTGAAAATAAAAAGCTTCCTTTATATCCCTATAAACACCAGGGCTAGAAACTTCCAAAGTTAACTCTGCAGGCATCCACTCTAGTTCCTCTACAAAAGGAGTAAGAGCACGGTCTACCTTGGCGCAATCTTCAAGTTGTGCTGTTTTCGTTTCAGGATTTTGGACAAAAAGTCGCAAGAGGCACTGCCCCTTAAGATAGTCTAGACCATAGAGATCTAAACCCTCATTTTTTACTATCTCCGTACAGAGATCGAAAAACTTTTTTTCCAAACCTTGGCGATCAAGTTTAAGGTCCACTTACTAAAAAACCCCTATATATAAAAAAAAAGGGCGGAACCAAATATCCACCCTAACCTACATTCGAGTATTTATGTCATTTAAGACGTGGTATTTTTATCAAAAATTGCGACCTTATGCAACTCCCAAATCAAAACACTAAATTAATGAAGAAACCATTTTAAGGGCATGCTGCCCAGCGCCATAAAAGTTTTTCTGGAAGTGAACCTTCTGAAATCCATTACGATTATATAAATTAATAGCAGCTAGATTTAGAGAATTTACCTCCAAATAGGCCTCTTTAAAACCATGCGAAGAAATATCCTTCAACATTTCAAACAAAAACGTATTGGCCATACCCTTTCCACGGAATTCAGGTCGAAGGCAAATTTTTAACAAGTGTGCAGTATCCAGACCATCTACCGCATAGAAAAGTCCAAAACCAACAATTTCAGCATTAAATTTAAGAAGAAACAATGAGTTGTGGTTTAAATCTAGGGTTTTCCAACTATCCAGAGACCAGGGGTAAGGAAAGTAATGTTTATCCAAATCAATTAACTTAGAAAGCTCAGATTTATTTAAAGAACTAACTTTATTAATTGCTTTCATCAGGTCTTACGGATTGTTTGACATCTTTGTTCATTCCCTCTGTCATCACTTTATTAAACTTTTTTTTCAAGCGAGGGGACATTTTAAAAGATAGAACTTCATGATTTTCTTTAACATTGAGACCATTTTTAAGCTCCTTCAATGAGCCCCCTAAATCTTCATTCTTTTTAAATCGATCACGAAGATAAACCTCTGTTAGAAAAAGGGCTTTTTCACCAGTTTGAAGCGTCTTCCAAATGACCTTTCCACACTTCTTTCCAAGACCTAATAGTTCTTGAACCTGCAACTGATCCCTACCTCTACCTAGAGAAGAAATCTTTAACTTTTCTAATTCAATATAGGGCAACAGATTGGAGGGACTAAATGAATTAAAACCTGGAGCATCTTCAGGAATTTTCACTTTTAATAAATCATCAATAGATCTATCAAGATAAATACTTAAATAGGATTTTTTCTCTAAGCACTTTAAAATCTTAAAGTTTCTCTGGACGCTCAATACATCTGAAAGAAAGAAGACTTGGCCTGATAAACGAAAAAGGGCTTGATCAACCTTCGAGGTCTTTAATTCTACTTCGGCCCAAGAAGAGCTCAAACCGAATAGAAAATTAAACAGGAGAGCTAAGCTCAATATTCCCAATAGTTCTTTGACTTTCACCCTTACTTTCCATGTGAAACCTGATTTTCGCGTGAGGATTAAAAGTATAACCGTCTTTTCCACGAATTATATACTTTCTCTTATCACCTCGATCATTCTTTGGCTCAATGAGCTTTCTTAATCTACTAACAGAGGTGTAAATAAGTTTATCATGGATTAAGGGATTATATTCATCTTTCCAAATCTGCTTTGCGAGCTCTTCCTTATCATAATAACTGCCAGTGTTTCTGGCCAAAAGGAAGAGAATTTCAAGTAAAACAAAACGATGTTTGAAGTCAATTGTCCCTAGGGCCCTTTCTTTAATCTTCCTATTTGTCTTATCAAGATAAAGATCTACAGAATTATCATTAACATCTTCGACTTCACGTTCAATCATTTCGCTAAGTCTTCTAAAAGTAATTTTATCAATTGATTCTCTGGCGAGTAGAAAGTAATCAAGTGCTTTATCGTAGTTACCAGAGCGCTTATAAACGATACCTTTACCGAGTAAAACATAACCATAAAGGTTCCAACATTTCTTCTCTTGGAGGATTTGATTTGCCAAACTAAAGTGCTCTAAGGCCTTGTCGTACATTTCCATTTCAGTTAACACTTTTGCAGAAAATAGAAACATAGCACCCGAGAGATAGTTCTTTTTGATAATTTTTAAAAGTTGGTTTAACTGATTAAGATAATCTAAAGATTTTTCAAAATCCTTAAGATTATATCCGTTCACTGCCAATGCTAATAAAGTCTTAGCAAGTAATTCTGGCTCATTTTCTTCTTTTGACTTCTTGTAAGACAATTCATAATTGATGCGAGCATCTTCAAAATCACCTTTATATGTCTTTAATGTACCTACATTATAAAAATATTCTGCGTTAAGACTACCTAGGATAGAAGTTAATTCTTCAACTATAACCTCAGCTTCACTTATATAAGTATTTGCTTTGTCATCTTCTAGTTTTTCAGAAGCAATTCTGATCAAGAAACCAAGTATTTTAAGAATACTGAATGTATCACGAGGCCTCTCTGTACATTGATATGCCTTTATAAACTTCTTCTCTGCCTTAACAAGATCAGACTTGTCGTAGTGGAGTTTACCTAGCTGATAAAAAGCTCTACCAATTTCATATTGATTGATTTTATCTGGAGGTATATTAAGGTCATCCCCAGCAAGGTAACCTAACTCCGTCCACGGTTTCTCACTCGATGAACTTAAACCTGTAATGGCCTCATAATTTTCATTCATATGATTGTCTCCATTTGCCCAAATAGGTCCTCTCCCGAACACCTGATTGTTGGACCAACGTATACGTCATACCATGTCAAAAGCAAATTGGTCAAAAGTTTGCTAATACAGTGTAAAATTTAACCCATAAGACATTGATTTCGCTCGGTTTAATTGATATGTTAGACGGTTAAATTAACCTAATTTCACTAGTTTGGAGCCCTAATGGCCACATTTGACTTAGACACTATACGTCACTCAGGCGCACACTTAATGGCCCAGGCCATCTCTCGTATTTGGCCGGATAACAATATTCAGTTTGGAGTAGGTCCAGTTATAGAGAATGGTTTCTATTATGATGTCGAAATGGAGCACAGACTCACGGAAGAAGATCTCAAAAATATAGAAAATGAGATGAAGAAAATCATTAAAGAGAAGCTTCCGATAGAAAAAAAAGTTTTAGAAAAAAATGAAGCCCTGACTTTCTTTAAAAAAGAAGGCCAAGAATTAAAAATAGAGTTAATTAATTCTTTTCCTGAAAATGAGGAAATATCCTGCTATCAACAAGGCGATTTCATAGATCTCTGCCGTGGACCCCACGTGGAAAAGACATCAGACATTCCAATGGCCTTTAAGTTATTGCATGTGGCAGGTGCCTATTGGCGTGGTGATGAAAAACGACAAATGCTACAAAGAGTCTACGCTGCCTGTTTTAAGGATAGAAAAGAATTAAAAGAGCACCTTCACTTTTTAGAAGAAGCCAAAAAACGTGACCATAGAAAACTGGGTAAAGAGTTAGAACTTTTTCACTTCGAAAGAGTAGCTCCTGCATCTCCATTTTTTATGCCTAAAGGTGCCAGAGTTTATAATGAACTCGTAGACTTTATGAGAAGAGTTTATCGGGAATACGGCTATGATGAAGTAATCACACCTCAGATTCTAGACTCAGATCTATGGCAAACATCTGGCCACTATGATCATTACAAAGAAAATATGTATTTCTCAAAAATTGATGAGAAAGAGTATGCAGTTAAGCCAATGAATTGCCCATGCCACATGCTTATGTTTGCCCACTACAAGTATTCTTACAGAGATCTTCCGCTAAGATATGCTGATTTTGGTCGTCTTCATCGTTATGAAAAAGCGGGAGCTGTAGCTGGCCTAACGAGAGTAAGGACTTTCTGCCAAGATGATGCTCATATCTTTATAGAAATGGATGGCATACAAAAAGAAATTCAAAAGCTTATGGAGATGTTTTTCATCTGTTACAAGCATTTTGATTTTAAAAATATAAAAGTTAACCTTTCGACAAGACCGGAAAAGAAAGCTGGTGATGACTCTACATGGGACAAAGCAGAAGATGCTCTGAAGCATGCACTTGATTCCAGCGGATATGAGTATTCTATTAAAGAGGGCGACGGTGCTTTCTATGGCCCAAAAATTGACGTAGAAATATCGGACGCACTTAATCGCTATCATCAATTAGGTACAATCCAGTTAGACTTTCAATTACCTGAAAGATTTAATTTAAGTTACACCAACTCTGAAGGCAGTGAATCAAGACCAGTCGTAATCCACAGGGCGCTTCTAGGTTCTCTAGAAAGGTTTATTGGGGTCTATCTTGAACATGTCGGGGGTGCATTTCCATTCTGGCTAGCACCAGAACAGGTCATCATTGTACCTGTAAACAATGCAACCCATCTAGAGTATGCCCAAAAACTAAATGAAAGACTTCACGACTTGGGCTACCGCGTAAGAGTAGATGATAGAAACGAATCAATGGGTTATAAAACACGCCAAATTCAAAAATCTAAAGCTCCATTCATGTTAGTGATTGGTGACAAAGAGATTGAAAATGACAGTGTGAGTATTCGCTCGTATGGAGCTAAATTCGCCACAACGATTAGCACCTTAGAGCTTATAGAAAAGTTTCATACGCTTAATAAAGAAAGGATTCCAGAGGCCCTTAGAAAGGGGGAATAACCTCAAAATCCTTTTAGGCAACGGTAGTTATTTGTGGCAGATTAATACCAATTATTGGTATCATTGATCACGTTAATACCACGCCTTGTTTCTATTAAGGAAGATAACCATGGGCCAATCTAAAAATGTCCTTCTCATTTGCGGTGGTGGAGGAACAGAACATGAGATTTCTCTTATCTCGGCCAAATATATAACAAGTAAGCTCTCTCTCATTCCTGAAGTTAAGATAATATATTTATGTATTGAGAAAAATGGAAGAAGAACAAATGAAATAAATCAAGAGTGTGAGTTAAGAAAAGCCGGTGAAGTCTTCAACAGGGAGACACAAGAAACAATAAGCCTTGATTATGCTATTCCTTGTATTCATGGACCCCCAGGTGAAAATGGCCAAATACAAGCGGTTTTTGAACTCATGGGTCTCCCCTATTTAGGAGCAGGCCCAGAAGCAAGTATCAATTGTTTTAATAAAGTTTCCACGAAATTATGGCTCGATAAACTGGGTATCAAAAATACTGAATATGTATTTGTTAGAGACTCAACAGACTCAAGCGTAGAAAAAATATTTAACTTTTTTGAGAAGAATAAAAAGGATATTTTTCTAAAAGCAACCCATCAAGGATCTTCCGTAGGTTGCTACCACATTACCGAAGAGAATCAGATTAAAGAGAAGTTACATAAGGCCTTAGAATTAAGCCCTATTGTTTTAGCAGAAAAGACGAATATTGGTAGAGAGTTGGAAGTTGCAGCTTTTGAATACCAAAATGAACTCATCATTACGCCTCCTGGTGAAATTGATTGTCCAGAGAGCTTTTACAGCTACAAAGAAAAATACAATTCCGACAGTAAAACGGAGACGAGAGCGATAGCTAAAAATATTGATAACCAGACAATAGCAAAGATCTCAGAGATGGCATCAAACGCCTTTATTGGACTTGGTTTAAAAGATCTTGCTAGGATTGATTTTTTTCTTCTCGAAGATAATACCCCACTTATTAATGAGATCAATACATTCCCTGGTCATACACCTATATCAATGTTTCCACTAATGATGGAGAACTCTGGTGTTAAATATGAAGAGTATTTAAGAAATAGAATATTTAATAGTTAAGGATAAAAAATGGAAATTACACTTATAAATGATAACGATCAAAAGTATGCAGAGGAAAAGCTATCAAAATTTTATAAAGACGGTCTAATTCCTGCCGAAAAGAAA
This sequence comes from Bacteriovoracaceae bacterium, assembly GCA_017858255.1. Classification (GTDB taxonomy): domain Bacteria; phylum Bdellovibrionota; class Bacteriovoracia; order Bacteriovoracales; family Bacteriovoracaceae. The sequence goes on along the minus strand of JAFMBV010000009.1, from coordinate 24,322 downwards.
GCTTACCTTACAGAGCTCACAAACAACCATGGTCCTTTCATGGGGATAGAGACTGGCACAAATGAGACCCATTACATAATGGATGCTGCTAGCCAAATTGCAACATTGGGACTCGGTTTTAGCCCAAGCGTATTTATGGGTACTGCTCATCATATGGCAAGTTGGACTAATGACTTAAGCGATCCTAATTTTATTAAAGTTAAAAATGTATTCCATTCATTTCTACTCAGAAAAACGGGGTGGAAACATTTAGATATGACAGTTTGTAATAGCGGAGCTGAAAGTAATGAGATCGCTCTTGGCTATGCCTTTAAACGACGTATCAACAAAAGTGCCAAGAAGGTATTGGCCTTTGAAGGTAGTTTTCATGGAAGAATGTTAGTAAGTTTATTTTCTACATGGAATAAATCAAAAAGAGAGCCATTTCAATGGAAAGGTTTTGAAACCGAATATACAGATTACCCAGAACTACCAGGTTCTGAAATTCACCAAGAATATCCCAAAAACTGGAGAGAAGTTTGGGATAATTCACCGGCCAAAAATCATGTACTACCAAAGGATTGGCCAAAAGATGAAATGCTTGTTAAGGAAATTGATTGTCTTTTAAAAATAAAGAAGAAACTTGAAGTTGGGGATATATTCTCTATCATCGTCGAGCCAATGCAGTGTGAAGGCGGCGATCGTTATTCAACAGATCGTTTTCACACGGCACTACTTCTTATGGCAAGATCATTCAACGTTGCTGTAATTCACGATGAAGTGCAAACAGGTTTCCATTTAGGACGTGATTTTTTCTGGCATAGACAATTTTGTCTAAGGGACCAAAATGATGAGCAACTAATGCCCGACTACTTAATTTGTGCAAAGAAAGCACAGGTAGGTCTTGTTCTCAGCCCACACGAATTAAGAAAGGACTCTCTTGAACGTAGAGAACAGTTCCAAGCAGCTTCACTAATAAGGGGCTATTATCATGGATTAGCGCTAGACCAGTCGAAATTGAAAATTCAAGAAATTGAAGAATATTCTGCAAAAAAGTTAAAAGAATTCCAAGAAATATTTTCTCCTAACATCACTCGGCCGAGGGCCATGGGGCTTAGTTTTGCCTTCGATCTAGATAAGAGTGAAATCGCAATGAAGTTTATAAGTGAAAGGTTTAAGCATGGCCTACTTTACTACCCTGCAGGTGAAAAAACGCTCAGATTCAGATTAAATACAAGTTATTCAAATAAAGACATCGATTTTCTTTTTGAGCGTTTAACAGCTATCGGCGAGTTTATATTCAACGATAAAAATGAACCTTTTTCCGGTAAGGTGATTACAAATGCAAGAGGAATAAACAAAACCGAAGCTTGGCAACATCTCATTCTTGAAGCAAGACTAAATAGACTTAATGGGTTATCTACCAACGAAACAGAGAGCATAGCAAATATAAAAAACCTTTTTGAAAAACATTATAAAATTGGAAAGAAAACTCAGAACCTTATCGTCATTAATAAAGAGAACTTCGATATATACAAAGACGATATTGAAGAGATGCAAAAAGAGATTTACGAACCTACCAGACAAACTTCAATAGAGAGGTTTAGAATATGTGCCAATTCAAATCATGGGATATGCCTTGGTATGCACGATGGCGAAAAATTATCTGCTATCGTATTTTCCAGCAGTCTTGAGGACCACCCTCTTGAAAGAGGTATTCGCCAAGATCCAGATTTTATCAATCCATTATGCCTTTACATGATTGATGCTACGGTAAGAGAAAAGCACCAAAACCTAGGACTAGGTAGGTTCTTAAAATATGCACTTTCCTATATTTCTATTAACCGTAATTATAAATCTATAAAGGGTCGAAATAGAGATAAACTCGCTGCAAAGATGCTTAACATAAACCTCTCTCTAGGTAGTTATGAGCAAATTCACTTGAGAGAAGATTATCCAGATTTCGAAAAATATAGGGATGTAATTTATTATGAGACACCTCTAGAATGGGAACAAAAAGAACCCAATCTTGGAAATAGAATAAACTCATCAATTGATGGTCCAGATATCGACCTCAATTATATAAAAACTCAATTACCATACTTAACAAATAAAGTTTGCCTGTCCAATTTTGTTAGTGAACAGTTTTTAACCCATGTTAAATTTATACTTGAACTAGCACCTTTAGAACTTCAACATGGCTACACGACTTCTGGTCAGTCTGAATGTGTTGATAAAGTATTTAAATCAATAATTTATAATTCCCAAAAATTTAATTCCGAAAGCAAATTACTAACATTTGATGGTCATTTCTTTGGCTCTGGTAGTTTTTTAAGCAGATCTTTATCAGGGGACGAAGAGCACACCTACTTTCCAACTATCAAACTTCAAAGGCCTAATGAAGAAAACTCTAAAGAAGTAATCGAAAGCGTGAAAATGCTACTTGAAAAAAACGAAATAAACTCAATATGGTTAGAGCCTATTCTTCAAAATACCTATGAAAAAACACCTCTAAGCTTTTTGGTAGAGCTAAAGGCTTTAGCAAACCAGTTCAATGTTCCCCTTATTTATAATGAGACAGCTTCTCAGCAATACACTTACAGTGAAGACTTCTACTTCGCCTCAAATGACAAAAGTATCACTCCAGATGCTGGTTTTTCTTTCCTTGGTGGCCAAGCTGGAATTGTATTCTTAAAAGAAGCTTTATTTGTCTCTAAACCACTGATGATGATATCCACGTGGGATGGAGATGAGCATGCATTTGCCTCCTATCACCTCGGGGCGAAGAAGATCATAGAGAATAAAGCGGATTATCTCAAAACAAGACATGACTTTCATTTAAAGATAATTGAAGAATTAGAGAATTTTCCAAGTCTATGCCACACAATCATTAACGGCCGTGGAATCACCGTTGGACCCGTACCATATTCTTTAAGACATAAGTTTAGAAAAACAATAGATGGTCATTTAATTGATCCAAGCTACTGTGCAATGAAAAGCTACCTAGAGGCCAAATGATTGATGTAGAATTTCCACACATTATTTTTAATGAGACACTTTCATCATACAAAAATGGATTCAATCATGGCCGAGAGTTTTCACAGGCAATAGCAGAACTATCTCAAATAAGAAGAGGTCTTCTGATTCAAAGGTCCCCTCATCTTAAAGAAAATATAAATTCTTTAGCGCAAGACCAGTTTAACGAAACAAAAGCTTTTGATAACGAATTGTCTGAAGAATTACGTGGTATATCAGACGGATCAGGATGTCCTATAGAGGATATCATCATAATAAATAACTATACTGATTTCAGGGACATCAATTTACCAGAAGAAGGCTGCAGTACGATAGGTGTAAATACAGAACAAAGATTATCCGGTCAGACGTGGGACATGCACTCAACAGCTAAGAACTACGTATGCATTATTGAAAACCCTGGTAAATGGACTGTCTTCTCACTTGTCGGTTGCTTAGGCATGATGGGGGCTAACAAGGACTCGCTTTTCGTCGGTGTAAATAATATGAACACAACTGATGCGAAACCGGGAATAGTATGGCCAGCATTTGTTAGAAAATCGCTTCAAAAGAAAAATGTAGAAGAAGTAATGATTCTGGCAAAGAGCACTTCATTTACAGGTGCCCATAATTATCTTTTTAGCGACCTTTTAGGTTCAAGGCATCAAGAAATAAGTCCTACCAGAAATGAAACTGCCAGTGAATTCAAAAATAAAGGAACAATCTTTCATACAAACCACTGTTTAACTGCAGGGCTCATCGAAATAGAAGAGAAATTGTCTGTTAATTCAACGAGCAAAGAAAGGTTTAAGTTACTTGAATCAGCAGTTCCAAAAATTAATACAGAGATGGAGTTGATAGAGTTACTTCAAAGTCACGAAGGATACCCTAAGTCCATATGCGGTCATTTTCAATCAGGGGCCCAGGATCCATCTATTACTTGTGGAGGTGGTGTATTTAACCACGAAACAAAAGACTTTTTCTTTTGGAGAGGCTGCCCAAAGGAAGATTCTACTTATAAAGAAATAAAGATTAAGTTGTCATGAAAGAAGATAAGTCCCTTCCCTATTTTATAACTTGGACCTCACAAAATGAGGCCTTAACTATTCCGTTAGAGAGGGTCAGCAACGATTACTTTTTTGAAAAAAATAACAAGTGGCTAAATCTATCGTCCATTAGTTACCAAGCATCATTTGGACTAAAAAATTCTAAAATCTTAAATGCGATAAAAAAGCAGATGGGTGAATTCTCGCTAGCTTCTCCAAAACAAACCTTTCACTTAAAACAAGAAGTATCAACAAGGTTAATAGAAAAGACAGGTTCAAAATATAAATGTTTCTTTACTTTAAGTGGAAGTGAAGGAATTGAGAACGCATTAAAAATAGCCCGCCAAATCACGGGAAGAAAAATTATTTTATCTCAAAAGAATTCTTACCATGGTGCTACTATGGGCGCACTTTCCATTACAGGAGATTGGAGAAACAAAGACCATCTACTTCCAAAACAGTGGACAAAAACTATACCCAATCCACAAGATGATCCGAATGGTGAAAAGCTAGATGCTTTAATCGTTTCAATAGGTACAGATAAAATCGCTGCAATTTGCTTAGAAACTATTACTGGTGGAAATGGAGTTTTTATACCTACTCAGAAATGGTATAAAGCACTAAATAGAATTTTAAAGAAGCATAAAATTTTGTTGATTCTCGATGAGGTTGTATGCGCCGGTCACAGGACAGGACCCTTCTTCGGTTTCCAGAACTATCCATTTCTAAAACCAGACCTAATTGTGGCCGCAAAAGCATTAACAGGTGGCTACTTCCCACTAGGCGTAGTCCTTGTCTCCCAAAAGCTATCAAACTATTATGATAAGCATATTCTTTCCTGTGGACTTACAAACTATGGACATCCATTAGGACTAGCAGCATTGAAAGCAGTATTGGACCTAACAGAAGAAGATAAATTTAAAACTCAATTATATAAAAACATAGAGTCTTTTGCTAATTTCTTTGAACTTTTAAAAGATAAAGGGATAGTATCCAGATCAATTGGCCTGCTAGGAGCTGTAGAAGTAAATGATAAACTAGTTACTAAAGACTTAATCGATAATGGGATATACGCCTCAATTCAAAATCAAAGATTAATACTTGCACCTAATTTAACGATGAGCTCAAGTACCTTAAAAAAAGGCCTAAATAAAGTAGGATTATTATTAAATGAAAAACTCTCCTAAAGTCTTTAATAATGCCAAAGAGGCAGTAAAAGATATTAAAAATGGCTCCCACATAATGTCTGGTGGTTTTGGACTTTGTGGCATACCTGAAAATTCTATTGAAGCTATATCTGAACTTAATTTGAAAGATTTGAGTGTTATTTCAAATAACATTGGAAATAGTGGAAGAGGTTTAGTTAGTTGGCTTAAAAAACATATGATATCTAAGGCCTACTGCTCTTACGTAGGGGGAAACCCAGATCTAGAAGAGCAAATAATAAATAAACTAATCGAAATTGAACTGATTCCTCAAGGTACATTTTCAGAGAGAATAAGAGCTGCTGGAATGGGTATTCGTGCTTTCTACACACCGACAGGCCACGGAACATTAGTCGCGGAAGGTAAGGAAACTAAAGATTTTGATCGACCATGCATCTTAGAAGAGGCCCTACATGCCGATTACGCAATTATAAAAGCAGAAATTGGCGATGATTATGGCAACCTCTGGTTTAAAGAATCAGCTAGAAACTTTTCTCCCCTAATGGCGATGGCCGCAAAAACTACAATTGTTGAAGTGGAAAAACTTGTAAAGGTTGGGGATATCAAACCAGAGGATATTCATCTACCAGGGCTTTTTGTTCAACGAATATATCAAGGGAAAGACTATAAGAATGATATTGAATTCTTGAAAGTTGAGGGTAAAAATGAGCTGGTCTAATGAAGAGATGGCAAAATATGTTGCCTCACTATTTCCTGAATTCTCCAGCGTTAACCTTGGTATCGGACTACCTAGCTTAGTAGCCCAAGAGATTCCGCATGAAAAATCAATAATGATTCATTCTGAAAATGGGGTTCTAGGCGTAATGGGCAGACCAAATAAAGATTCAGTAAGCCCCACCTTAATAAATGCCGGAAAAGAAACTATATCCATTAAAAAGGGAGCTAGTTTTTTTGACTCTTCCCTGTCTTTTGGGATGATAAGAGGTGGACACATTGACTATTGTGTCCTCGGGGCAATGGAAGTTGATGTTTATGGAAATTTGGCCAACTGGATGATACCAGGAAAGAAAATAACAGGCATGGGTGGTGCTATGGACCTTGTAAATGGCGCTAAAAAGGTAGTTATCATGATGTCTCATTTCACAAAGTCTGGAGCACCAAAATTACTAAAAGAGACAAATCTCCCACTAACAGGAAAGTCTGTCGTTCATGAAATCGTTACCAACCTAGGTCATTTTAGACCAGAAAATAAACAATTCAGGATAATAACACTGGCCCCTGGAGTAACTGAAGCTCAATGCAAACTACCTAATTGAAACTATTTAGGAAATAGCTGACTTCTGAATCTAGATTGGTTGGTTTCTCTATTGGTTCACCATTTTCCCCACGAGGTACAATTTTTATTACTCCGAAGGTTTTTTTCTTAATCAGGTCAAGATAGCTAAATAGAAAACTGTTTGTAGCAACTTTAATGAAGTCGCTTTTTTGTTTTTTCTCAATTGATAGCCCTTTAACTCTATTAATAAAAGGTATCCCCCATTCTCTAATCTTGTATTTTAGATTGGAGCTATAAGATGGAAATGCCTTTTTATTAAATTTTGAATAGATATCTAAAAAATCAACTAAAGAAACCAAGTCACCATAACTTAAGTAAAAGGAAACAACTTTATATCCTAGGTGATGACCTTCATGAAACCCAAGAGGAAGAACATTAAATAAATCATCTACTTGATAATTGTAATCCTTAAATATTGGGTTTCTAATGTGACCATTTGGTAAGAAATATATATCGACGTTCTTATTACGCCTCTTTATTTCCTTTAAAACTCTATCAGCAATAAAAGTCCCAACAGGCGGGATAGTAGTTTTCGTATAATTCTTATCAAATTTTCTCACCCCATTTAAATATATTTTCTCTTCCTCTAATATTTTTTTTGTCATTCTTTCATACACTTTAATTCGATTTTCAATGGCAATACTTTTGTCACTACCTTCCTGAATCTTGATATGATAAGGACCTTCCTTAGAAAGCGTCACTCCCTCTTTGCTAATGACCAAAGGCATACGACCTAGATACTTACCATAATGACCAGCTTGAGAAACAACGGTACGTCCAAACTCCTTGATGTAAACTTGATGCGTGTGACCCGAGATAATCGAATCTATTTGGCGAACCTTCTTAGCAAGTAATTCATCCTCTTCACCGCCACCATGAAGTAAAAGAATATTAACCTCGGAGCCCATTTTTTTTAACTTTAACGATTCCTTTGAGAGTATAGCTATGAGCTCACTCCAGTTCTCACGCCTTTCTTTATCTTTGTAACCAACAAAAGAGTTTTCATTCCGACTTCCAGTACTTACAGAACATCCATCTGGCCCCAGTGCACCCAGAACCCCCACTTTCAATTCATCTAAACCATTCTTTAAAGTAATAATCTTTGAATTAAATATTGGATATTTTTTACTTTTAAGAGTTTTGTAATTAGTAGAGATAATTGGAACTTTGGCGCCCAATAATTTAACCTTTTTCATTAATAAGGCAAACCCATCATCCTTGCCATCAAATTCATGATTACCAAGAGTGATAGCGTGGTAGTCAAGAGTATTGAAAAACTCATATTCTGGAAATAGTGGTATGTCTGCTCTCATGGCAATAGAATGGAACAAAGTTCCCGAATAAAAGTCACCTGCATCGACAAGCAAAACGAAACGACCCTTTTCTTTTTCACTCGATTTTGTATTATTTATTAATTGACCTAATAATTCATAACCACCTGAACGTAAAACTCCACTCTCATTTTTTTCAAGTGAACCTTTAAAATAACTATGTAAATCATTCGTATGAAGGATGGTGAGCTCTTTACTATGGTTGGAATTAAGTAGCAGAAATAAGAATAGTAATTTTTTAATCATTATTTAAAACCAAAAATCTTGCTTAAAAATAATAAAAAAAGGGGCCCCCTGCAAAGGCCCCTTCTTTTCGGCTTCCTGCCTACTTTATAAGCTACATCCTGTTGCCTACATGTTTATTATACTCAATTTTTCCATGGCACAAAGCATAAATAAAAGAGGAAAGTTTTTCCAGGAAATCTTTGCCTGATAATTACCTTACTCAAAATTGGAGGCCAGCGAGGTTAAAATGGTATTTAACAGCAAATGAATAATTAGAGGCTTAAATGACTGTCTTAAATAAATTAAAAAAGATATTAGGTGTCGGTTCCAACAATTTACAGACCTTTACGTACTTTATACCTGCTCCACCGGCCCGTAAAACGGGTTACAGAGAAAAAAACTTTGATAACATGATCAATGAACTCTCCAAAATGGGATTTGATATAGTCGACATAATAACTCAGTCTATTTCGGCCCAAGATCAATCAGGCATGTGGGTAATTTTAACCTTGCGACCCTTAACAAAAGAATCAAGTTTATTAAGTCCAAGTGAATTTCCTAAAGAGTTTAGTAATGTTATACAAACAGCTACTATGAAAGATGAAGTACTAGCTAATACCGATAATTCAAAATCAATTGATCTTCCGTTAGATGAAGATGGTGAAGATGTAAAAGGTATCTATTACATTGATTAAATTTATCCTTCAACTCATTTTCATCACCATCTTACTAACCAGTTGTTCCCGGTATGTGGCCTATTTGGAAACGACCACTAAACCTAAACTGAGATTTGAACTACCGGCCTCTAAACCATCAATCTGCAAAAGAAGCGATAAAGATAACATCATTCACTCCAGCCTTTTCACAATCAATGATTTCAATCGCCTTTTTAAAAAGTACAACAATTTTACTTTTATTGAAAAAGCTCTACTCTTAACCTTTTATCAATTTCAAGCGAGACCAGACTCAACCGATTGGGGTTCAAGAACTCAACTTCATATTAGGAGTGGTGATAAAGTTTTTAATTATGACTTTGGTGCAAATTACAAGTTCCCTCTTTATAGAGCTTTATTAAAGCTTAAAGAGGATAAACTCATTCCAAAAAACCTAAGCCACTATATTCATATTGCTAATAAATATTTACCAAAGAAGATTCTTATACAGAATCAATTGAATCAATACTTAGAAGAACACAAACAAACATTTTTAAAAAACCAGGAAATTGTAGATAAATTCTTTAAATTAGATAAACCGCTTCAAAAAGGTGAAACCTACTTACGTTCAAACATTAGGTTACCAAGAGCTAAGGTTAAAGAAGATATTAGCTTTCAAACATTTACTCTGGATAAGAATTTCACTTGTAGTTTTGATGCTAATCTTTACAAGAAAGGAATCTTTTTAATTAATAATAAAAGAGAATACGAGAACTACTTCGGTCTTTTCGATAAAGACGGGGATTATATTTTCATCATTACCAAGAAAGTAGAAAGCGTTAATAAGTTGTATGACACACAAACATTCGCGGGAATGCCTTCCCCCGCTTTAAGCCCTTATTGTGTTTTTCAGGACAAAGAAAAAAGACTCTCCTTAATGGCCTTAAACTCTCGTGATCCAGGACAACTTCTCTACCATCTTTATAATTATAAAATTCAAGAGGTAAACAACAAGACTGAAGTTCTAAACTATTTCAATTTCCCAAGACATCAATTTCTGACAAATCCAAGTAGATTGTTATACGAATCAAATAAAGGAAGTGAAGAGCAATTACGTTACTTCTTATCTTTAGATTTTCCTGTTTATCATGCTGAAAAGCTGGGCGCAGTCTTTGGTCTCTGGCAAGACAGTAACAATAGAACTAGCTTTATTGGTGACCAAAGGGTGGATGTATTTCAGACATGTTTAGAAAAATAACAGTAAAAGGTAAGGCCTCTGGAAAGGAACTTTTAAATCAAACCATCCCCAAAGTTAAGAACACCGGCATTTGTCTTATGGATTACCTAAGAAACAACTCTCTACCTATTGCTTCTTCCTGTTTAGGAGAAGGTGTTTGTCAAAAATGCCTTGTCCATTTAAATAAAAAAAAGGTTCTCTCATGCCAAGTCATGGTTTCAGAGATAGAAAACGATGATATATTCATAGAAGTAGACTATTTATAAAGGAAATTAAATGAAATACTTATCTTTTGACTTGGAAGCAACTGGCCTTAGAGAAAATGACCTTATCATTGAATTTGCCTGTGTGCCTTTTTGTATTTCAGAGAAAGTAATTCATAATGAACATACGTTTCATTCATTTATTAAGTGCCCCAGCTTTGATGAATTAAAGCCTACACTTGACCCTTGGGTAATAGAGAATAATGAAGGTCTTATAAAGAAGGCCCACTCTGAAGGGCTTACCATAAAAGAATTCCAAGTAGCTTTAGCGGCCTATCTAGAATCAACAGAAATAGTTGATCTCTTTGATAATCAAAAAATTACACTCTTTGGTAAAAGTATGGCCGCAATAGACTTACCTTTTCTCAACCGTGATTTAGGTTGGAACTGGATGCGTAAATATTTTGAGCACCGACAATTAGATATGAGTTCTGTTGCTTATAGTATGATCGACTTAGGCTTTTTACCTGAAAAGTGTAAAAGTGGATCTGAGCTTATGAAAGAACTAGGCTTTGGGGATGTTGCTCACACGGCCCTTGAGGATGCTGTTAACACCGCAAAAATGTATTTAGAAGCTATAAAGAGATATCATTCTTCGTAGGCCAAAAACTTTAATGGATCTAAGGCCTTTGAGTCATAACGTACTTCAAAATGAAGGTGTGGCCCAGTAGTTCTACCAGTTTCACCGACTTCTGCTATAACTTGTCCTCTGAATACTTTATCACCTTTTTTCGTGTAATTTTTCCGTGCATGGGCATAGATACTAAAAAGCCCACCTTTATGAGAAATAACGGTTAAGTTACCGTAACCACCAAGGTCATTACCAGAGTATATGACCACTCCACTTTCAACTGAAATTATCGAAGTTCCATTTCTTGCGGATATATCGATCCCCTCATGTGCTCTTCCCCATCGTTTACCAAAACGTGATGTAAGCTTTTTTGATGATGGTACAGGCCACGCAAGACGACCATGTTGAAAGTAATAATGACTCTCAACATTTTTTGTTCCAGCAAGAATGCCACGTTTTAATGGGATAAAAACCCACTTACCACTAGCAACTTTTCGACCTTTATTATGGGCCTTTAGTTTCCACTCAGGAACTTTAAACTCTTTTGCCAAGCTTTTAAGAGATTCACCGTCTTTAAGCATAATGTAATGCCCACTTTCTATGGAACTACAGCTCACTAAAAGAATCGATGTTAAGAAAGTAATTAAAAAAAGTTTCAAATGGCCACCAGAAGTGGCCTAATTTACAAGATAAAATTATCTGCTATCTTATGCCACTCATCTAGCTTTTCGGCTTTACCACCTAAAAGATTGAGAATAGTTATAGAAATAAACCCTTTTTCCACAGCAAAACAGTCGGTTTTATCGTTTCCATCAAAGCCTTGATAAATACCGCCTACCCAATAATAACTACGTCCTCGGAAGTCTTCTCTTTCTGAAATTTCTTCAGAGTATTTTCTATATCCTAACTCGGTTATTTTAACCCCCTTAATTTCTTCGTAAGAAACATCAGGGACATTGATATTAACCAGATGGAAAGGACTAATAAGCTTTAAAACTTCATTATCTTTTAAGACTTTTCGAAGAAACTTCGTTGCGCTATCAAAATGGATCGTCTTATCTTTTATGGAAATGAAATCACAAACAGAGGATATAGAAATTGCTGCAAAGCCATGGAACACACCTTCTCTAGCCGCTGCTACCGTACCAGAGTAGTAAATGTCCTGGCCTAAGTTAGCCCCTCGATTAATCCCACTAACGATAATATCTGGCCTTGAGTCCATTAGTTTTCCAAAACCCATTAAAGTACAATCAGCTGGATATCCTGAGCAACCATAGATATTTTTTTCTTCGTCAATCGCTACGATACGTAATGGGTTATCTAAGGATAAAGTATGACCAGTCGTTGACCTCTCCTCAAGTGGTGCCACAACAAATACATCATGGTCTTCCCCTAATCCCTTATATAAGCTTTTTATTCCTGGAGCATGAACTCCATCATCATTGGAAATTAGAATTTTCATTAGGGTCCTTAAAAAATGAGCAGTATCAAATTGTTTTTAGATGTGTGCTTACCTTATTTAAATCTACATTTCTATAACAAACCTCAATTTTATTATTAATGGGCAAGCTTATTAAATCAAAATCGAAGTATTCAAATAATGTCGGAAAGACATCGCTATCCCAATCCAAATTTAAAATTTGCAGTAAATTAAAACTTTTAGAATTAAATATCTGGTAATAAGAAGTGACCCAATTCAGAAACTCACCTCTCATTTGAAGGTCTTTTAAAAATTCGTACGAGAATACATGTCCCTGACACAAGTCATTACTATAAACCTTTCCAAGCTCTTTATTTTCGACATGAGCAAGAAAAGGAATCTTACTCTCTATAACAAGCTCTTTATCGATATGGCCTGAGTATTCAACAAGAATATTGCCACTAAAAACCTTTAAACAATTGTTATATAACCTTTCGACGACATAAGGCTTTTCGTTTTGAAAATGAAGGTAAACAGTTCCAAGTTGAGTTTTTTCTAATATCTCTAATAATCTATATTCTTGAATAAAATTGAGAGATCTGGGCCTTAAATCAAAGGAGAAATGATTGATTTTATGCTCATTCAGATGTTGAATAGTCCGGTAATCATAAATCCCAGAGATGCGATGGGAGCTTTTCATAATTAACATTATACATATTTTTGATGAGCCATTCCATTATAGGTCTTGGGCAAGTTGTACCCACTGACTCAGGATGAAACTGAACTCCCTGCCAATTAAAGTGTTGAAAATAATAAATCATATCCATATATGAATATATAGCGTCACCAGATACACGAGAACCAATATCCGACGTTAACGACCAACTATTATAAAATTGTGCATAAATTTTATTTCCCACGATCTCTTTCCCGAGTTCAGATAGAGGAAGTGATTTACCGTGTAGCGGACTTTCCAGTCTCCTTAATTTTAAACCAAGAAAAATACCTAGTATTTGATGACCCAGACAAATGCCGATGACCTTTTTCTCAACAAGAAGGGGCATTAAAGGATTAAGTAGTGCGTAATCATTTGGGTGACCAGGCCCAGGTCCAAGAATGAAGTTGTCATATTCATCGATCAACTTATGACTGACTTGAGTCCAATGTTTTACAATAACTTTGATATTAAGTGATTCTAGAAGACCTACTAAATTATAGGTAAAGCTATCATCGAAATCAATCAACAAAACTTTATTCATCATTGTTGCTTAAGACCAGTAAAACTATTGTCGTTAAAGTTAATCAAAAAATTAAAACTAAATCTTTTTTCAGCTATCGTTTTTAAGAAATCAAGCTGGAGCCGCCAACAGTTATTATAAGGAGTATAAAGAACTCCATAACGACTTTGATTTGTTCTCTTTCCTTCTAAGTCATACTCCCAACCACCTTGAATTGTAAAAAGATCAGTTAAACGTATATTACCTTGAGTAGAGAAAAACTTATCAACAGGGACACGGAAAGAGTTATAACGTAGAGCAGCTCCAAATTGTCCCCTATCAAAACTTTGGGTAATAGAGGCCCTAAAAATATGCTCCTGTGTTTTGTAAAAGTAATACTCCTGAAAGTTTAGATTGGTTCGATGAAGGGTCATTCCGGTGTCAATTAGAGTTCTAGTTAGCTTGTCCTCTAACTCCAGCTCTCTTCCTAAAGAGTCTGTTTTTCTATAGAAATCATAACCCTGACTAACATTGAAGTATCCCACAAGGCCGTAACTAAAGTTATCTCTAAGAGTTCTTTGATCGGACAAAAGGTCAGAGTTTCTAGTAACCTTTTTTATTAATGAGTTATTCCATTGTATCTCCAAAGTATTGTTCAAAGGTAAAGTAGTTTTGGAGGTTTCATTATTCGCCAAAAATTCTCTCGAACGAATAGTATCAGTTGGGTCAAATTGACCATTATCATCCTGAATTTGATTAAAGAAGTTTTGGTTTCCAGCTGAGTCTTGATCTGACAAGAAATAGTGCTTCAATTTAAAGTTTTGTCGGTGACGATAACTATTATGATTGACCCTAAAAGATTCTTTATTAACACCACCAAGAGTGGGTAATTGGCCTATAATCTCACCTTTTTTAATCGTTTTTTTCTCTTTTCTTTTCTTTGTTTCATCCTCAGTTTTAATGTACTCACTTGGAATATCTTCCTCATAAGCAAGACCAAAAATTTTGTCTAAAACTAGAGAGAATTCCGTTTCATAAATCAATCCACTTTTTCTAAACCAATTTTTATTATCAAGGTAAGGAAAATCATAATATTGATAATCGAGTCTTGCAGTTGTCATGGCAGATACTGGTCCTAACTGACCAAAATTCCACTGAACAAAAGGAACCGCATTTATCCTATGAGCATTACGAATGAATTGATCTTCTTGAACTTTATTTTGTTTAAAGACCGTATAGTCAAAATCACCACCGATTGTGATTTTATTAAAACCAGGGATCGATGTCTGAATTAACTGGATAGGGTTTAATCCCAAACTGACTTTCGGAAGAACCTGGACATAACGATCATCAAAGTCACGTGCTTCACTAAAGAGCTGATTCTCCCTTAGTCCCCCTTCAATTCCCATATAAAAGAGATCTTTCCTTACTTCAAAAAAAGTCTCTAGCCCTGTATCTGGTCCAAATATTTTATCATTTGCATAAAATTGATAGTCACGAATAAAGTCGAAGTCTCTATTGTTGGTATAAGTTAAATGGTGATTATAATCTAGGCCGCTAAAAATGTGGTGTTCCCATTGACCTAAATATCTAAATTCTTTTACTCCACTAGTTTCTCTATTTTCCTTTCCCGGTAAATAAATGCCATCATTAGTGAAAAGACCATCAACTTGATATCGAATGCCGTCTCGTGGAGTATGCCTAAATTCTACCTGACTTCCGTACCCTCTATTTCCAAAGTAACTAGGAGTAAAGGTTAAGTCTGCCTGATCACTTATGGCCCAATATAAGGGTTGCTGAAAACGCGCACCTTCTTCTAAATTTAGTCCAAAACTTGGAAATAAAAGTCCTGACTCTCTCTTTTTCTTGATAGGTAGGATTATGTAAGGAACATACATAACAACCACGCCTTTAACTTTAATATAGGCATGCTTTATACGAACGTATTCACCAATGGTGATCCTAACCTCTTTGCCAAATATACTCCAAGATTCAGGACAGTCTCTACAGGTAGTGTATTCTGCATCAACGCCATAAATTTCGTTAGGGCCTAGACGAGAGAGCTGCTTACCTAAAACAACATAATTATCAGAGAGAATCCTGGCATTATAAACATCTAGTTTTTGACTGTTAAAATTATAGAGAAGACGAGAGCCATACATCGTCATTTGGTCGCCTACGTAACGGACATTACCAACGACTTCCGTATCACCACTTTGAAAAGATAATGTCGCTTTCTCACCATAGATAGAATTAGTACCTTGGGTAATAATGACATTACCTACAGCTTCGAAACGATTTTCGACAGTTTTACGATAGGCCTTATCAGAGAGAACCTGTACATTTTCGCCAGCAGTAAATTCAAATGTTTGTCTTGCGTAGGAACTAGATAAGAAAAGATTAAAGATACAGCTTAAGATCAGAACTCTTGAGAATTTCACCGATAAAATAGTTGCTTCCGCACACAAGAACTCTTTGTTCAGAAGATAAATTTTGTAAATAAGTTCTCCAACTTTCTTCAAAGCGAACCTTTCTTCCTTGATCTAGTTTACTCCAGCTCTCTTTAATCGCTTTTAAAGGAGTTGCTCTCGGATGATCAAATCCTGCAAAAGAGATTAGCTCTCCCAAGCAAGGACTTTTGTGGATCAAGGATAAGCATTGATCCAAATCCTTTCCAGGCTTTCGACTTAGGCCAATCCACAATTCATCGAACTTAAAACAAGCTTCATCAACAAATTGATCTGTGTTGTTGACCCACTTGGCCAAGTGCCGTAAACCATCTAAATTATGAGACCCTATTAAGATAAACTGACAGGATTTATATGTCACCTCAAAGGGACGGGCCCACAACTTATTTGGAATACTTAGACTATATGCAGAAATATCCATGCTTTTTATAAAAGTCTTAAAGGCCGTAAGGGCCGTCATTCTATTTATTTCTTTGAAGCTTAATGAATCCTCATTTTCTATTTGCTGAAGATTAACAGAATTCTCTGTACAAAAATTCTTAGTGAGTTTCTTGAGGTAATTTTGCTGGACAGCACAAATTAGCGGTTTGTTGGCCCTAGTGATTCCAAGCTTCTCCCTTAGTACATCGGACAAAGTTGGACCGAGTAATTCCATATGATCCCGCCCAATGGAAGTGAGGACAGCTAAATCAGCATCAAAAAAGTTGGTGGCATCCAGACGACCTCCAAGGCCTACCTCGAGAATTAAGATAGGTTTAGAGAGTTTTTTCACCTCTTCGAGTGAAAGGTGGCAAAAACAATAGAATAAGAATTCATAATAACTAAGCTCAGATTCACCAAGAGATTCAAATAATTTGAGTAATCTCGAGTTTTCGACCAGTTTTCCAGAAAATGAAAACCTCTCTCTAACAGTCATTACATGGGGAGATGTCCAAAGTAAGGGTTGAAGCCCATTCTCTAACAACAGTGACTCAAGTAAAAGAGCGACCTCTCCCTTTCCATTTGTTCCAGCAATGGTAATAATGGGAACCTTGGCCTTATTAAACTTTTCTTTAAAAGAGGAAAAATATTTTTTTAGACGGTTTTGATCTGGAGTAAAGACTTCATTGCCAAAGTGGCTCTCTAGCCACTTCTCTAAGATTGGATCATTCTCGCTATAGGAAAACTCTTCAGGGATCATCTCTACTTATTCTAGTGTTTTTGAAACATACTAATAAAGAATGAGATCTCACTTTTTAATACATGTCTGTGAGCGATTCTATCAACGAAACCATGGTCCTTTAGAAATTCACTACGCTGAAAACCCTCTGGCAAGGTCTGACGAATAGATTGTTCTATTACGCGAGGACCGGCAAAGCCAATAAGCGCTTTTGGCTCAGCAATGTTAACATCTCCTAACATAGCAAAAGAAGCTGCAACTCCACCTGTTGTCGGATCAGTGAGTATACTAATAAAGGGAATACCTGCATTTCTAAGTCTTTGGCGTGAAGCAGAAGTTTTCCCCATTTGCATTAAGGAGAGAATACCTTCTTGCATCCTTGCGCCACCGGAACAGCAAACAACGATGGCCGGAATTTTTCTTTCATAGGCTTGATCCATTACCCACGCGATCTTCTCGCCCGTAACAACACCCATTGAGCCACCCATGAATTGAAAATTCATGACGGCAAGAGAAACCTCTTGCCCCTCAACTTTTCCAAGACCACAGAGAGTTCCGTCATTAAGACCTGTTTTCTCTAACGCTTGATCAAGACGATCTTTGTATGATTTTTTATCGTGAAAATTTAAAGGATCTGTTGTTGTTAGATTTTGACCAGTTAAAACAAATGAACCTGGGTCAATAATTAGGTCCACCCTTTCTACTGCCGAAAGTCTGAAGTGGTGATCACAATAAGGACAAACCTGAAAAGTATCTTTTAACTTATTGGTCTGAAGAATTTCTCCGCAACTATTACACTTTTTCCATAGACCGCTAGGAGTACTTGTTACTGTTTTCTTCGAACTTTTAAGCTTGGGACTTTTTACGCCTTCAAACCAACCCATAGGAATCTCCGCATCTAAATCTATGTAAACAAAACCATGATGCGAGATATATCAAGAGCTGACAACAGTTTTCTTAATAGTGTGAAGATATAAGTATCTAATATTAGAACACAAATGAAACATCATCAGAGGATAAAAGACTAATTCTATCGTTACCAATAGCATCGACTTCCTGAGACAACTTTCCTTGATAGTTGGGTTTGATATGGCCTAGAAAGATCGGTACCGAATCTGGCATTTTCTTGATCTCATGTACCATCGTTTGTGGAGTATGGTGAAAACTTGCCGTAGCAACACCTTGAAGTTCATTAGGAAATGAAACTTCCGTAAAAATCGCTTTTAAACATTTTAACTTTTTTGCTTCTTTCCAAATATCTTCAGTGGGACCAGTATCTTGGGTAAAAACCAGAGAAGTCTCCCCTTTTTTGATTATAAAACCATGCCCACCTGCCGGATGATTAACAGGAATCATAGTAACGCTATAAGGTCCCAGCTGAACTGTTTCATACGAATTTACGGTATGAAACCTAAGCGTTGGGTTTTTACTATTTGGAAGTTTTGTAAAGTCAGGCCATATCTCATCATTCAAAAGGTGTTTCATTACATTCTCTTTAACGACGGAGCTTGTATAAATTTCAAATGGATTACTCTTCATACCAAAACAGTTATCAGCAAGAAAGGCTAAATCAGAAATGTGATCTAGGTGACTGTGAGAAATTAAAATATTATCAATAAGCGCCTGTTCATCGATTTGCATACCTGAAGCAACAGAACCAGCATCAATAAGTAACTTACCGTCGATTAGGTATGATGTGTTTTTAAATCCAGGAGAAACACCACCGTGGCCCCCAACAATTCGCACTATCATTTAAAACTACCCTTAATCCCCATAACATCAAACACAATCAGGGATCACATCTTTAAAATACAAGCTAACTAAGCATGCATCTATTATAGTTAATCGTTTTCAGACTTTGCCCCTTCTATTGAAGAGCTTGAGCATAAAAACAAAACTATTATTTTCCTACTTATCGGCTAGTTAGGAGTAAACTATAGAGAGTTAAGTCAAAATCAAAAGAAACTACAATTTATTTAGGTCGTAAATTACTTTAACAAATCGTAACATTCCTTTACGCTTAAGCCTTTTATAGGCGCTAAAAGCCTTGCGAGGGCCTTTGGAGTGGGTTTTTCTAAGTATGCATCGGCCAGTGACTCAAGTTTTTTATTACCAACATCTTCAATCGGTTTTTCACTAATTAATCTAAATAGGACAACAAACTCACCTTTCACTTTTATCCTATCCTTAATGGCAGGCCAAGAGTCTCTATTGAATCTGTAAGTTTCCTCGAATTTTTTAGTAAGCTCTCTTGCTAGGACGATATCAAAGTCCCCCTCAATTTCTAATAAATCCTCAACAAGACTTATAACCCGATTGGGAGACTCAAACCCTATGTATGTAATACCTGGGTTAGATTTAGAAAATAAGTTTTGTCTCGCCTCTTTTTTACGAGGCAAGAAACCCATAAACATAAAAGGAACAGGGGGCAACCCAGATACTTCTAATGCGCAAATGACAGCACTAGGACCTGGAATCGAGGTGACGACAAAGCCCTTCTCTCTGCACTTTTCAACCAAAGGAAAGCCGGGATCACTCAACAGCGGACTGCCAGCATCGCTTACGATAATAACGTTTTTAAATGACTCAATAGTTTGTATAAGAAAATCAATATTATCTTGATTATGTTCATGAAATGTTAAGAATTTTTTTTCACTATAATCAACCTCTATAAGTTGCAAAAGTGATTTGGTTGAACGTGTATCTTCCGCAATAATTAAATCACTTTCAACTAGAGACCTTTTCGCTCGAGTACTTAAGTCCCCTAAATTACCAATTGGGGTTGAAACTAACGATACCTGACAAACTGACAATATTAGTCTCCTTAAGGAAAATTTGGCCCAACGAAAACGCGCCGCACAAATCTTGCTATAATTTTCTGTGCCTGTAGTCATATTACTTTTAAAGGAGTCTGCCAATGACAATGAAAGCCAGAGTAAGAACAGATGCTCATGGAAATATTACCGTTCATATGGAGGGGGATTTAAATTATGATAACTCTTCACCGCTAAAATCAGAATTGGAGTCGCTTACAAAAGAAAACCCAACAAGCAATATCACCCTTGATATGAATGGATTAGACTTTGTTGGTTCAAGTGGAATTGGTTTATTTGTGGATACAATCAAGGCCATTAATGAAGATAAGGATAGAATTAAAATTAGTAACGTAAAGATTGAGTTTCTTAAAGTATTTAAACTATATGATCTCGATTTAATGTCTGTAATTGAAGATCAATTTGATAGTGATGATACTGAAAATCTATCCCAAACCTTCACAGGAAGAAAAAGAACATTTGAAAACTAATTAAAACTGTAAATTTAATAATGGTAAAAAGACCTCAACAGGGGTCTTTTTATTTTTCAAAGTCCATTCAAACTTAGGTTTAAGCTCTCTTAAGCGTTGCAGATACAACTCTTGAGTTGGCTGCCATAGGTAACCCGAGTTCGGATCGTCACCATATCCACTACCACCACCAGCTCCATTTTCATAAGGGCTTTCGACCCCTGGATAATAATTATCTTGAGGAACAGGATTCTCACTACGATGTTTTTTATAAGCGTGGGAAACCACAACATAGGAACCAAAAAGTATTCCAGCGTAAAGACCTAAACTTGCACCTTTTGCAACAGAGCGGCCATCAGCGCCAAAGGCCAGGGAAGCAGTACCTAATAGGGTGCCACCAACTGTTCCGTAGAGTGCCATTGCCCCTAATGCCTTAATTCTAGGATCCATTTGTGCATGAACAGGCCTAAAGGACAACAAAACTAAGCTAAATATGGTTATAACTTTCTTAAAAGTCACCTTAACTCCCCAATTTTCTTAATATTAAAAGGGTAAGCCGACACATTAGATTTGGCAAATCCATAAACCAGAATTAGCTGCCCCTCACAACTTAGAATCGTACAAAGATGCTTTAAGGCATTTCGTAAACGAATCAACTGAGTTTTGGCCAAAAAGGAGCTCTTAGTCTTACACTCCGCAACAATAACTTTATTATTTAACAAAACACAAATATCAATTTGGCCCAAATTCAACCGATGCTGATACTCAGAGGATATGAGAAAAGGTACGCCCTCAGCATGTAGATACTTGGAAACTTCTAATTCATAATCAAGGCCACGTTGTTTTAAATTAACTCACTCACTCCTTTAAAAGTTCGTCGATGAATAGCACATGGACCATATTCTTTTAAGGCCTCTTTATGAAGTTTTGTAGGATATCCAGAATGTTTTTCAAATCCGTAATGAGGATATTTTAATGAATAAGAATTCATTAACTCATCTCTAACTTCCTTTGCAATAATAGAGGCCACTGCAATCATAATTGACCGACTATCACCTTTTACTAGTGCCTGAACTAGAGGATACTCCTTCAATCTCATAGGTATTTTATTTCCATCAATCCATATATGAGGGTTATCTTTAACCTTGAGTAAGAAGTATGAGTTCTCCATTGAGAGTAATGAAGCTTGTAAAATATTAATTTTATCAATGACTTTGGAATTTGTGGCCGAAATTGCAAATTGTAGAGTGACACCTTGAACCGAGAACTTCTGTTTTTTCTTCCAATCTGGAGAAGCATAATCAATTTTTAACTGATTTAAAATTTCTCGCCTTTTTTTTGAGTTGACCTTTTTACTGTCAGTGACTCCTAAACCAGCAAAAACTTTACATATTTTAGTGAGCTCCACTTTAGATCCAACGAATAAACAAGCACAGCTAACAACAGGCCCTGCTAATGGACCTCTGCCCACTTCATCGATTCCTATTAATGAAACAAACTTGTCTTTAATTTTCTTTTCTAGTATTTCCATAAAAAAAAAGGCCCTCAAAAGAGGGCCTAGCAATTACATTTTTGTTGGTTTTAATCTTTTTTATCGTAATCAATTGCGATACGTGCAGATTTACCAGAACGGTCACGAAGGTAGTAAAGTTTAGATCTTCTACTTTTACCTCTTTGAACAATTTCAATTTTTTCAACGTTAGGGCAATGGAAAGGAAATACTCTTTCAACTCCAATACCTGAAGAAGTTTTTCTCACACGAAAGTGACCTTCAAGATCACCGCGTTTCTTTACAGAAATTACAGTTCCTTTGAAAATCTGAATACGACTCTTGTCACCTTCTTTAATTCTAGTATGAACACTTACTGTGTCACCTGATTTAAAGTTTGGGTGTGTTGAAGCATTTGGGTTCTGATGATCAGCTTTTACAACGTCCAAAATGTTCATAATTAATTACTCCTATCCTATTTATTAAGGATAAAATATTGCTACTCAGAGGACTCCCGAAAAGGGATTCTTAACCAACAAAAGTTTACAGACTACAGAGGCGCTATCATGACCTTAAGAGCGGTTAAACCGGTCCAAGTAAATGGCCACAGCCGACCTTACTGATAAATGATTATACCCATCTAAGCTTCCGCCAAAAATAGGTTCAACCAAGTAATCAGCAAGTTCTAAAGCTTGCGCGTGTAGTCCCCACCCTGTACCAAATATCAAGAATATAGGCACCTTGTCAATAAATGCCTTCTCTTTTACCTGTACAGGCGTTAATTGATATTTTTTAAAATTTGCACCAGTAGCACAAACGAGAGGTTTCACTCCCTCTTTCGCTTCAATGGCACTAATACTTTCTTCCAAACTAGAGCTAAGTTTAGCTATGCTTAAGGCGTCCTGACGGTCTGGATTATAGGCACCATTCTTATCCTGCTCCCAGTGCCCCAAAATACGCTGGATAAGCCCATGCTGGGCCTCAAGAGGCGTAATTATATGGTACTCAGCTACACCAAAAGTCCTACAACTTCGACTAATATCGTGGATATCCATATTAGTAACTGAAGTGGTAACGACTTCATCCCGCTTATTAATGATAGGATGATGCACCAAGCCTAAATAGAGTTTCATTTAGAAGCCTCTCTTTTTAATAAATCTGGACGAAACTTTTTGGTCATTTTAAGCCTTTCTTTATCTCGCCATATTTTAATATTTTTATGATGACCACTCAATAGGACATCCGGAACGCCCTCGTCACAAATAACTTGAGGTTTTGTATATTGGGGGAACTCAAGTCCAAACCCGTCAAATGACTCTTCCAAAGGACTTTCCTCATTGCTTAATATACCTGGAAAAAGCCTAAATATTGAATCAAGAATAGGAAGTAACGCTAACTCACCACCAGATAAAACAAAATCACCTACGCTTAGATGATCATCCACATACTTTTCAATAAACCTTTCATCAATGCCTTCATATCGTCCGCAAATAAAGATTAAATCTCTTTCATTAACATCGCAGAGGTTCGCTTGGTATTTCTTAGCAACAGATTGATCAAACCTCTCTCCCCTAGGACCTAGGTAAATGACTCTTAGCTGCTCTTTTAGAAAACCTTGATAACCACCATTAGCAAAAACTCCCTTTATTAAGGCCTCCTCCAAAACATCGGCCCTCATCACTTGACCAGCACCGCCCCCATAAGGACTGGCATCGACCCCTTTAAAACCTTTTCTACTAAACTCACTAGGGTTTACAAATCTAAGTTCAGGAAGACTTCCCCTTTCACCTCGAAGACCCGCGCCAACTACCCCAGTTTCGAAAAAAGGTTTAAAAAACTCAGGAAAAAGAGAAATTACCCAAATCTTTTTCAAATAAGCTCCGGAACATTTATAATGATACTTCTTTCTTTTAAATCGATTGAAATTACAAATTTGTCTATAAAAAGCACATCTAACTCTTGATTGCCTTTAATATGTAAAATATCCTGGACGCCATTTGAGCTTAAGGAGTCGACTGACCCAATCGAGTCGCCGGCTTCGTTAAACACATCCATACCGATTAAATCATTTAAATAGATTTCTCCATCGTCTAAGGACGGAAAGTTTTCTCTTGGATAAAATACGGAGAAAGGTATTAGCGTCTCCAAGAAGTTGCGATCTTTAACAGAAGTAAACTCACAAATTACTTTATTACCAAAAGAGATTGTTTTAATTTCTTGATTCATTCCCTCTTCGGGAACTTCACTTTCTTTTGATAGCGGGAATATAGAAACAAGAGAGCCATTTTTTAAAATACTATCTTCACGATTAAATAAGCTTAATGTGAAAGCTCCTTTTATCCCATGAGGCTTTCGACAATGACCTAACTCTATTAAATTATTTGTTTCCATTAGTTATTCTACTGGTTGTAGGCAAAAAAAAAGCCACCCGAAGGTGGCTTTTTATATAATTGGTGCATCTTGC
>JAFMBV010000059.1 GCA_017858255.1 Bacteriovoracaceae bacterium | reverse complement strand
GCCGCTCTAACTCTTGCTTCATGAGTCAGTGTATTTTGCTCATCAGCAGCACCTGGAGTCCATAATCTACCATCAGAATTTAAGGCATTATCATTTGAACGTGCCGCTACGGACTGACCCCATGCACTTTGTAGCGGATGAAGCTTTAATTTATCAGCAAGTGGCTCAAAAAATAGCGAGCGAGTTGCCATATCTGTATCACTAAGTCCTTCAGCTAAAGCAGGCCGGTAATCAGAAACATCAAGCCCAAGATCATCACAAAGTTTTTGAAGATCTGCATAGGCAGATTCAGTATTTTTTAAATAGCCAACATGATCTACTTTTTGGACTGCCCCAGATAAAGGAGACTCTTCATTTAAGGCCTTATTTAATATTGCTCTCACAAGCTTAATTTGCAGAGCACTCTCCATTGGGTCTCTTGGTGCATTGAATAGACGAAACTCTGCCTTTCTGATTTTAGGATCAACCCTAAAAGTTCGTCTCCAAGGATCGGTAGGCGAATTAATATCAAAGTCTTCAGTAATAAACTCTTCAGGCACAACATCTTGGTAATAAGCTGAAACATCTAATTGGTTGTACCTAGTCTTTCGTCCATATCGAGTATTGAAATAGCGCTTATCATATAAAAGCTTCTTAAGTTCCTCTTCACTGCCATTGAAATCCTTAAGAGAACCGGCCAGCTCACTATCGATATCGATAGGCTCTGCTGATTTTAAACGGTTCACGTACTGGAACATTAAACTAATAATTCCTCTGTGCTCATGAAAAATAGACATAAAACGAGCAAGAGCTCTTGGATTATTATCAAAAGGAGCAAGATCAACATTTATGTGACCACCACCGGCCTTGATCGTAGGCATAATATTATTCTTATCGAAGGCCGCATATACTGCTTCCATTTCTTCAACTTGAGGAACAAATTTAGGAGTGACAAGCTCTACTGAACCTCCACGAACAGAGTTCTCTACAATCTCTCCTTGAGAGTTATAAGAGCGACCAATACCATCCCACTCCACGATCCATTTACGGTTTTTTGGATCACGAATAGAATACGCAACTTCAAGGCCATGACCATGACCACCACCGTCGATAATTTCTTCGGACTCGCCAGTACCACCAAGTGCGGCCAATAGATCATCGGCGACTTTTTTAATAATTGCTTTTCTCTCATCACCTGTTAGATCAATTCTTGTTTGTAGCCATGCTTTTTTGTTGTCCACTAACCTATCAGCGGAATATTGTGCATCTAATGCCAAGGGAAATTTACCAGAATATTCAATACCCAAGTCAATATTATTAACGTCAACAGGATTTGCTACGACTGGTCGGCCACTTGGAATTTTAAAAGTTAAAAGATCCGATGTACTTTCGGCCATTCGTGCGGGTTTTAAATACTTACGAAGTTCATCACCAACTTTTGTTGATTTGGTCCAAGACCTCATTAAGTTTCTAGCGCTTTGCTCAATACCAGTATCCGGTAACTCAGCGGCCTGAAGAATAAAATCTTTTGTTAAAGATTTCATGAATTTCTTTTTAGTATCACTTATAAAAGGTATTCCTTCGTCTTCCCACTTCCAAAAGGGCAAAGTAAAACTGGCCTTTATGCTCGCTCGATTTAAATTATCAATCGCTTTTTGAGCCTTCTCTTCTGGAACATCAAAACGTTGCGCCAACTGACTGGCCTGAAAAGAACTGCCGTCATAAAGGGCATAATCATCAATTGAGCTCATTCCAGAAAAATCATTTGTTGCCACTCGAGCAGCGAGAACGGTTTGATAGAAACGAGCGGCCCTAATATCTTTCGTTCCAGCTCTAAATTCTACACCATGAGTATTACTTGCCCATCGTTCACCTTCTAATTTAATTACTCCACGAGTCGTATTTAATGATTTTAACGCCTCATCAGTTTGAACTGACTTATAATTTGCCTTTTCAATACCTGTCCCACCTTGAATACCGTCAACGACAATAAGTGCCTGAATCGCTCGATAAGTTTCTGAAAGACGGCCTTCATCTAAATCAGGATGTTTCCTAAATACCATTCGCTGATGACCTGGAGCTTGAAAAAGCTTACCTGCATTCTTTAACTCCGTTCGAAACCACATGACCATTTCTTCAAATTCACCATAGCTTTGCTGAGGAAGAAAGTTAATTTCCCAACCACCACCTTGTCCACCACCGTGTCCATGGGCATCTCGAATATATTTCTGTGCCTTACCCCATGTTGCCACCCAGCTAGAGTATTCGTAGTTACTCCCTTTCAGGCGGTACATATCACTCATACCGGGAAGTTTTCCGTGAAACATTTTTGTTCTTACAGAAGGCTTAAGGAATGAAAGTGGACGATCATCAGTCATTCCAAGCCACTGGGTAAACTTAGATTCTAGTTCCCCTAAGGAAGCACTCTCAACATCTAGATTACGAAAGACTTCAAGATCAATAACTTTGGGGTTTCCGTCGATGTCAGCTACATCAGTAGCATAATCAATAACGACACCTTCATCATTTTTAAAGGTTCTGTAACCATTTGCGTTTTTCAGATAGTTTGAAAAAAAGTCTTTTAGAAATGCACTTCTACTTTCATCCGGCATTTTATTTACCATATCCTGCACAGTAGAAGATGGTGGGGTCATAATTCTGGTCAATAAACTTGATGATGCTTCCTTTTCTGCACCATAAGTAACGCCAGCATCCATCCCCTCTATTGCCAAGTCATCGCCAACCATTAGTGCTCTTGCATTGAACGAAGTGGCCGCATCTTGGAGGTCAGCGTAAACATCGTAGGCACTTTGGGCCGGAGCATCTTGGGCAATAACGTAATCAAGAGGAATCGTTGTCGTAAAAGATGTGAAAACAAGAGCAAGACTTACAAAATAAGAGGTGATCTTAAATTGACTAAATTTCATGGGTGTACCTTTTTAATTAAAAAAACAGTTCTTACTTTTAATAACTTCGTAACGACGGGCCAATTTCGGATCATCTCCCACCCTACTTTCAAAATAGCGCAAGAAGGCGGCCTTCTTGTTCACTTCACCTTTGGCCTTAGCATCTTTTGCCACTTCCTCTAGAAGGTCACTCCACCCTTTTAATTCTAGATCATTCAAGTTTGAGCTATAGAGACGCCAAAGTTTATGACTATTATTAGAGTCAAGAATATCAATCTCTCCATTTGCTTTTTCACTTATTTTTTTTATCGCTGTAAACAGTGCCTTTTGACCATTAGTTCCGTGGTCTGGGATACTAAGAAATAGAGCAAAGTTTTTCTCATCTGCAGAGTTTAAAACTCTATAGTACTGCCTACCTTGAGGGCGCAGTCCAAGACGTTTTAATCGAGAACCTATAAAATTACCAAGCTCACGAGTGTCCGTAGGAATTACATTCTTTAAAATGAAAGAAGTTTGCTTATCCGTTATCTGCTCATAAGAAATTAAGAAACCTTTCTTAGCTAAATTACCGCCAACGCAAGCACTACAAGCAAGGGCCAAAGAGTTATCTAGTCCATAACGACCGGCCAGAAACACCAGAGCGTTAACTGCATTTACAAAGTCAGTATCAGTTAATTCATTTTGTTTTTTTTGGAAAATTTTAATGAGATTATCTTTAATTCTTTTATCGGACCCACTTGTAACAACACTAAGGCCGCGAATTATACTTTCTCGATCTGGTTTTTCAGTACCTGAAATATTTTTTAGGGCCAATCTAACAATGCTTTCCACTTTTGAGGCACTGTTACCTCTAAGACCTGCATTATTGATTGCTAATTTTAGTCCTGCACGGTTGAGAAAATTATCCATCGCATGCATTGCACTAATTGCTAATGACTTGTCTTCTTTCTCTAGGTCTTTAAGGTAATTTTGATTTTCTTTGCTGACTAATTCGTCACTTAAGGCCTTCCCAGTGACTAAAAAACAAAGACTTAGGGTAATAATGAGTTTTAGGTAATTCATTTAATAAATGTCCTCTTTTGAAATGGAGGAAAGTTAAATAGCCTAAAAGGTTGATATTAGCAGGAGGCCCTGTTTTTTTTACCTAGTGTGTAAGAATTCCATATCAATAAATTTAATAAGTTAAAGCATCGTGGCATGACGTGACGTTGGCCGACTGTTTTAATTAACTACTTAATTTTAATCAAGGAAGAAAATTAAATGAAATCAATTAGCTTATTGGGTTTCACCTACTTATCAGTTCTCTTATCATCTCTCATATCTGTCGACGCCTCCGAGGTTATTTACGGCATCAAGTACGCAAACGGAGATAATCATTTAGAGAAAAACCTAGCTCCCATTCAAACGAAGGCTCTCCTTCCTGACGCTCAAGATCTTTTAGGTGGCTTTAATGAATGGCTTCCTTATATCGTTCCATCTCCAGATCAAGAAAATGCGGGATCATGTCTGTTCATGAGTCATACCGCCGTGACTGAGGTTCTTATTAATCGTGAACGGGCCACAAAAGGGCTTGAAAACCAAAACCTCTCTGAACGTTACCTCATGAATCTTTCAAAAGCCGGTATTGGTAGCGAGCTTGTAACAAATTGGAAAACAGACACAATCTTTCGTTTAAATAAAACAAAAGAGACTTATAAAAATGAGGATTTTCCTTACTTAAAAGGCTGGTATAAAGCAGGAGCGGATGGCCTAAGAGTTTTCGCTGACCCCAAAGAAGAAGGCTCTTATTATGGTGTAAAGGCCAATTGGGTAATCTCTCTTGATCAACTAAACCCCAATGATGCTATTAAAACACCCCACTTTTCTCGCAATGTCTTATTTGAAGATCCTTCAGGTAACCGCTGGAATGTTGCCACGGCCCCAGAAAATATTGTCGATAAAGTTAAGGCGGCCTTAGATACCAAGAAAGGACCCGTACTAGTCATTTATAACCATACTGGTTTTTGGCATGCTGTTATGATCGCGGGATATAATGACAAGGTGGATACCAAAGGCTGTCCTTTCGTTAGTGATTTTCCAAGTAGCATAAGCGAGAGGGCCAAACAGTTAAGAGCGGAGTCTATAAATACGACTTCAGAAAAAGAGAAAAAGAGGCTTTTAGGAAAGGCACGACTTTTCCAAAAGAGAGCAGATCGAGTTGAGGCATCTTATAACCAGGCCGGTGGTTGTTCTGGAAAGGGCGCCTTTTATGTAAGAGATAGTATTTACCCAGTAGATACAATGCCACAATACGATTATGACCCCACAATAAGTGGTGAAGAGAAGCATTTAAATGCACCGGTGATCTTGCGCGAATATGAATGGTTACGTCATTTGGCGAATCATGTTATTCAGATCTATGTCAATCCTTAACCGATTAAATAAAAACCTAAAAAGAAATAGAAAGTGGGCCAGGCGATCTCATTATGAGGCCTGGCGACTTTATGACCGTGATATTCCCGAGTACCCCTACATTATTGATATCTATGGTGACCATGTAGTTGTTTGGCTGCGCTTAGAGAAAATTGATTATGAAGAAAAGCGCGCAGGCCATATTGATGAATTATATGATGCTCTTGATACCCTAGGTTTTCCAGAGGACAAGAGATTTATAAAACAAAGAAAAATTCAAGAAATTGGTAATAAGTATCAAAAAGAAGCTGAAGCCAATTTTACAAAAATCATTAAAGAAGGTGAACTTTCTTTTGAAGTAAACTTAAGCGACTATCTTGATACTGGTCTATTTCTCGACCACCGTCCATGGCGCCAACATTTTCTAGAATTAGAATTATTAGATAAGAAGGCCCTGAATCTCTTTTGTTATACCGGCTCTCTGTCTGTTTCCTTAGCAAGATCAGGTGCGCAAGTCACAAGCGTCGACCTCTCCCCTCATTATCTTCAATGGGCCAAGAGGAATTTTGCTCATAATCAAATTGAAGAGAGAAAACATCATTGGCACGAGGGTGACTGCTTAAGCTACATCAGAGAGGTCAAATCAGATTCATACGATATCGTCATTATTGACCCTCCCTCATTTTCTGTATCAAAGAAATTTCGGGGAACTTTTGATGTTCAAAGAGATCACTCCTTCTTAATCAAAGAGGCAATAAGGGTCGCCAAAGACAATGCCGAAATTTACTTCTCAACAAACCTACGAAATTTTAAGCTTGATGTTGAGTTTTCTAAATTTCAAAATACGAGTGCCAAGACAATTCCTCAAGATTTTCACGACAAAAAAATCCACCAATCATACTACCGATTACTAGGTGAACATTAATGATAAGTATACCAATCACTATTTTATTGGGTTTTGCTGTCATTTTAACAGCAATCATTTCTGGAGTTGTAGGCATGGCAGGAGGAGTAACTCTTCTCTCTTTTATGACCTTTTTTCTTACTATGGATGTGATTGTTCCTCTTCATGGAATTATTCAACTCTCGTCCAATTCTAGTCGATGTTATTTTTTAAAAGATAAAATTCATAAGAAAATAAGTCGCTTCTTCTTTATGGGCGCTCCCATAGGAACTTTAACAACGTACTTCCTTATTAAGGAAATTAGCCATAAAGAATTTCTTCTCGTCCCAATGGCCATTTTAATCTTTTACACAATCTTTAAGCCCAAAAAGTTACCTCAATTAAATATACCTTACTGGGGATTTTTCTTTCTAGGCATACTCACAGGAATCCTTGCTCCCCTCATAGGGGCAACAGGTCCCTTACTGGCCCCATTTTTCTTAAGAAAAGATCTTGATAAAGAACAAATTGTTGCCACTAAGGCCTTAGCCCAGATGTTTACCCACTTATTGAAAATACCCCTCTTCTTGGCCCTAGAGTTTCCCTACCTAGATTACCTATACCCTTTAGTGTTCATGGTCATTTGTGCCATTATTGGAACAAAGATCGGGGTGCTTCTTTTAGGAAAGGTATCGGAGAAAATCTTCATCTTAATATACAAAAGTGCTCTCCTATTAGCGGGCATAAGAATCCTTTCTAAAATTTTCCTTGTTTGACTCCAAATTGTTGATAACATTGAAATTATAGAGGAGAGAGAATTTGTCCAGTGATGAAAGGTTAAAGGCCTTGGCCGGTGTTTATAAGCAAAATGATGGAAATACATTCGTCATTTTGCTGCAAAGTAATTCTCTCCATCTAAAAACAAATGAAATTCACGGTGAAAAAATTAAAGCACGTGGTGACGGCCTTTATGATGTCGAAAATACCAAAGCAAAAATTAAATTTCACATGGGCCCTAACGGCATTGCCCATTCAATAACATTCTATCTTCCAGACAGACAAACAGTGGCAACACGTGACATGCCTGTCTTAAAAGAAAAAAGTATTGGGGAAAAATTTAAAGAACTAGGTATTGCAGCAATTGTTTTCTTTGCTCTTCTTGGGGTCTTCTTTATTAGCTATTCACCAATGAAAAGTGCTTGTCTAAATGGAGGCAGCCCAATCATATGTCGAACAGCTTCCATTAGTGCGCGAATACTTGGAAGAATAGAAGATAGCCAAAGTCTAGCTGCTCAAGAGTCACGACAATCATACAATCAAACGAGTGAAGAGATAAAAGAATCATGTCAAAGTGGAGACCCAAGGGCATGCTTAGATCAAGCGAAGTCTTATATCCGTATAAATGATATTAAAGAAGCAAAGAAACTATTAGAAAATGGCTGTTTTACGATCAAGCACGGGCCTAGCTGTCAGTATTGGCGAGACCTAAGTGTTGAGCAAGGTGAAGTAGAACAGGCTGATCAGATAATGAAGAAAAGTTGCGAGTTTGGGGTATCTATAGGCTGTTATGAATGGGCCTGGAAATTGAAGAAGAAGGGGGCTTCAGGCGAATCTACAACCTTCTTTGATAAGGCCTGCGAACTTGGAGAAGAAAAAAGTTGTTATGAACTTGGTCTTCATCATTTGAAATTCAATAGGCAAAGGTCTCTAGATTACTTAACAAAAAGCTGTAAAGGTTACCATAGACAAGCTTGTGACCTGAAGGAAAAAGTCGAAAAGTATTTTGAGCACAAAGGAAAGTGTGAAAAGCAAAGTGATGGGCAATCATGTTTCCTAATGGCGAGTTTTGAACAAGATTATGGCCAAAAAACTCTTGCATTCGAACAATACAAGAAAGCATGTGACATGGGTTACAGACTGGCATGTAATATAGTTGAGAGGAAAATCAAAATAGATGAAATGAAAGAGAGAGGGAATCGTATAGATACGATTTAGGCTTTTGACTTTGTTTTTACCTAGTTAATCTAAGACGCTTTACCGTAACCATGCTTAGCAATTATTTCATGAATTTCAGTAGTTCTTCTATAAGAATCAATTTGAAGATTTATCATATTCTTCCACATATAATGGGTCTCAAATCTTTCTCTACCCCTTTTGCCCAGGGATACTTTAAGTTCTAGATTATTAAAGATCATATTCATAGCATTAGAGAGTTGAACTGGGTCGCCTGGTTTAACAATGAGACAGGTTTTTCCTTTCTCTCCAACTACCGGTACACCACTTTTTATATCTGTCGTAACAACAGGCTTGGAGCACGCCATGGCCTCTAATTGAACGACTCCAAAGTTTTCATTAGGAGTTACTGATGGAAGGACCAACATTTCACAGCCATGATAGAGACCCACAAAATGAGAGGGATCGACTATTTTCCCTAAGAGTTTCACTTGATTTTCAAGACCAAGTTTTTTAATTTTCTTTTCAAGATTTTCTTTTTCTGGACCAGTGCCAACAATGAGAACTTTGTGTTTAAAGTTTTTGGCAGCTTCAATAAGAACATTGATGCCTTTGTAACCAACCAAACGCCCAACAAAAAGTGCATAGGGACCGTGTTCACGACGAAGATCTTGAGCCCATTTTAAATTTTGATCATTAGTGGCCAGGAAATCTTCTCTAATTCCAAAAGGAATCAACTCACATTTTTCTCTATAATCAGGTAAAAACTGGCTATAAATAATATGATTTTCAGTTGGTACGTAAATTTTCTGCAGTCTATTTAGAAACTTTTTAAATACAGGTCTATATAATTTAAGCAGAAGCTTCTGCCTTACAACGTCACTATGATAAGTCGCCACGAGAGGAATATCTTTTGGAATGGCCAAGCAATAAGCTTCCGCCTGTGGATTAGGACAATGGACATGAACGAGATCTTTTTCATTAGATAATTCAAGTAACTTTGTTAAAAATCCTGGATTAATATTTTGTCCGAAAAGGACACCTGTACGAGCGACTCGCACTACTTTTACACCATTAATAAGCTCTTCTTCATTAGTAGCTTTATCGTGGCTACAAATTACAGTTACATCATGACCCTTTTGAACAAGTCCTTCGCATAAATCCTTAACAACGGATTCCATGCCACCTGAATAAGGATAATAATATTTCGAAACATGAAGAATCTTCAAGCTTTCTCCTCAACAACTAAGATATTGATTATACTTCAATCTCTTAATACCTCTTCGGTCTAAACCTATGAAAACTAATTAAAGATTTCTTCAAATATATAAACTAGCTAAAACAATTTCTATTTATCTACCTAGAGATGAAATTGATTAAAAATTGGCCACCTGATGCTCAACCCGTCCTAAAAGTAACTCTAACTCATTAATTTTATACATATTAATTGGCCTGAATATTGTAACTACCAACATATGATAAAAATAATTAAAACGACTCTTTCCCTACTGATTATATCAACCAATGTGGGGGCAACGAGTGCTAATTTTGAAATCAAGGCCAGCTTTAAGAGTAACCCGAAGATCTGGGGTACCTATAAACTAGAACATGAAAGAGTAAAAATAAGCAGAGGTAAAAAGGTCTGGAGAAAATCGCCACCAAGTAGAATTGGTGATGTCATTTTATCAAAAGGACACTTCGTCTTTGTACGTGAAAATAAGACGAACAACCAAACCAAGATTGTTGTCGACAAAATTCCATATCTTAAAAGAGGAAAAAAAACTTTCAATGCCCAAGTTATTAACCATCAGGAAAACCTGAGTCGTTTATTTGATGAAGACCTAAGGAATTTAATCCCTCACAAGGATCTTCTGGGAGGAAATATTTTATATCATTCGATAAACTGTAAAAAAAGACGAGGGCACTTACTTTGCACTCTCTCAGGAGAACTAAATCCTCCTGAATCCAAAGTTAATTAAAAGAAGTACCACCCAAGAATAAACCTGATTTATCTGTAATTTCCCCAATAAGGACACCTTTCTCACCAATGCTCTCAAGATGAGACAGAACTTCATCAGGCTTACTTGTTGCCATTACGAGACCAACACCACCATTAAAGGTTTTTAGCATTTCTTTGGTAGAAATATTTCCTTTTTCTTGAATCCAACGAAAGTCTTCATTGAAAAACTCTTCCCGAAACTCTTCGATATTGTAGGAAATCTCATACCCTAAAGAATCATTCATTCGAGCTATATTAAAAAGACCACCGCCTGTAATATGCGCCATTCCAGTAACTAAGTTGGCCTCTAACAAACCTTTTACGGCCTTCCAGTAAATTTTAGTAGGTCTAAGTAAAGACATCTTATCTGGATGTTCATGGTTTTCTAAAACTCTTCGAATCAAAGAAAAACCGTTACTATGAAAACCATCTGAACGTAAGGCCACAAGACTTTGACCGGCAGTTACGCGCTTACCACCTAATAAGTTTGCCGGGAAGACCTCACCAACAGCAAAGCCTGCCAAGTCATACTCACCTTCTCTATACATTCCTGGCATCTCTGCAGTTTCTCCGCCAATTAAAGCAGACTCACATTGAAGACAACCCTCAACAACACCTTCAATGATGGCCTCGCCAGTTTCGAGTTCCAATTTACCAGTTGCCAGATAATCCATGAAGAAAAGTGGTTTTGCTCCGGTGCAAATAATATCATTAACACACATAGCGACGAGGTCGATGCCAACAGTATCATGTTTATTCAAATCGAATGCCAATTTAAGTTTAGTTCCAACGCCATCAGTTCCTGCTGCGAGATAACGATCGGCAACTTCATATAGGCAAGCGAACCCACCAACACCACCAACAACACGATCACCATATGTTTTTTTAACTTTACCTTTGATTTTTTCAACCAAGGCATCGCCCTTTTCAATATCAACACCGCTATCTTTGTAAGTTAAACTCATTTTTTTCTCCTTAGTGGCGAAAGTGACGCATACCCGTAAAGGCCATCGCAATCCCTAATTCTTCACAAGCATTTATAACTTCTTTATCTTTAATACTGCCACCAGGTTGTAAAA
This sequence comes from Bacteriovoracaceae bacterium, assembly GCA_017858255.1. Taxonomy (GTDB): domain Bacteria; phylum Bdellovibrionota; class Bacteriovoracia; order Bacteriovoracales; family Bacteriovoracaceae. The sequence continues at coordinate 11,202 of JAFMBV010000059.1, read as the reverse complement.
TCGCCCTAATACCAAATTTACATGCTTCATCTATATTATCCCTGAATGGAAAAAAAGCATCTGAAACTAACAGGGCATCACCAAGGTCATCGTGGCCATTCTCTTTAGCTTTTTCCACCGCTTGCTGTAGCGATATTAAACGGTTGGGATTCCCCATACCGGCACCTAAGAGAGTCATTTGTCCATCAATCGCCGCCACCAATCCAATAGCATTGCTTTTTAAATGTTTGGTAACCTTAAGGCCAAAGGCAATAAGCCCATCATTATTTAACGAATCATGTTGACCGACGACCTGCTTTATCTCCAATTCTTGACCGTTATCTTCCTGTTGGGCCAAAAATCCGCCATCAATAGTACGAATCATAAGGTCATCAAAAGACTCAGTTTCAGGACTGAGTTTTAAAAGTCTTAAATTTTTCTTTTTAGAGAGAATCTCCAGAGCATTATCATCGAACTCTGGTGCGATAATAACCTCAACAAAACGCTCAGATAGAAACTGGGCACATTCTAAATCCAATTTTTTATTGAAAGTAATAATACTACCAAAAGCACTGATCGGATCTCCTTGCCAAGCAAGTCTTAAGGCCTCCGAAGAGCTAGTCGCCACAGAAGCGCCACATGGGTTTGAGTGCTTAACAACAGTAACACAATGTTTATCAGGGCTTTGCATATGTAAGTCACTATTACAGCGCCAAGAAGCATCAGCATCGAGATAATTATTGTAGGAGAGTGCCTTGCCTTGGATTGCAGGTGCCTCCGCCAAGCGAGTGCGCTCTTTGGTATTTAGGCCTTTAATGACAAAACCTTTTTGATGAGGATTTTCTCCATAACGAACTTCATTGGCATATGGTCCTGTTGCATGGCCATGAAAAGAAGATCTAGATCCTAATAAGCGCTGCTGTAAGGTTTCTGTGATTAATGAGTCGTATTCTGCTGTATGCCTAAACGCCTCTAGAGCAAAATGACTTTTAGCTACGTCATCAATCGCTCCGGCCCCAACATTAAATAATTCAACAAACAAGTTATACTGGGAAGGATTTGTCAAAACAGTTACTGCTTGATGATTTTTAGCTGCTGCCCTAACCATAGTAGGTCCACCGATATCAATATTTTCGATTAGCTCATCGAAGTCACCTTGTTTTTTAGCTACTTCAGCAAATGGGTAGAGGTTACAAACAACCAAGTCAATCGCCTCTATTCCCAATTTTTTGGCGGTATCAATATCTTCACCATGATTGCGTCTAAAAAGAAGCGCACTAGAGACTTGAAAGCTTAACGTTTTCATCCTTCCACCAAAGGCTTCCGGGTTACCTGTAACCGATTCAATTGGTGTAACAGCTATACCTTTTTCCTCTAATGACTTTCTTGTTCCACCGGAGGAAATTATTTCAACACCATTTTCGGTAAGAAACTTTGCAAGAGGAACGATTCCCTCTTTATCACTTACACTTAATAAGGCCCTTTTAATTTTAGTCATGATTAAACCTCTTGTGTTCGACAATAATCGACAGCATTCTTAAAAATAGATAGACCTAGTGACCCCTCAACGACACTACCAGGATAGAGAATTTCTTTAATGGCGGCTTCTGGATGGGGCATTAAACCAAAGACAAGACCTGTCTCATCGCAAATTCCAGCGATGTCCCCAACACTTCCATTTGGATTTTCTTTATAAGTTAGGACTTTTCTTTGTTTAGTCTTTAATTTATCTAAATTCCAATCACTATTCTCATTTATAACAAATCGACCTTCTCCGTGACGAATAGGTAGCTTCATCGATGAAATACCCTTCAACCAAATACAATGACCCTCTTCAACTTCTAATTGAACCCATTTATCAATAAATTTACCGTGAGAATTTTGAGCAAGACCAAAATCACCAAAAACGCCCAATTTAGTCAAAACCTGAAAGCCATTACAGATACCGATTATAGGTCCACCTTTGGCCACAAACTCTTTAAGCTTCTGACCAATATATTCTTTAAGTTTTAAAGAAAATATTTTTCCACTACCAAGTTCATCCCCAAAACTAAAACCACCTGGTAGCGCCAATATTTGATAACTTTCAAGTATATTCGGTTGATCTACAAGTTGATTAATATGGACGATATCAGCATTGGCTCCCGCCATATTAAATGCCCGTGCTGTCTCATGTTCACAATTCACACCGTCACCAGTAATAATTAATACTTTCACATCCATCTTAAATACCCCAATCCCTACGCCACTGTGTCTCTAGCTCTGATATCTGAATTGAATCACCATTAAAGAAATAACATTCCCCATCCACGGTAGTCTCCCCCAAGTTCAAAAGGCTAAGGTCTTGCTGGGAACAAAATTCTTCGAATTCAGATTGGTTGCTTTTTGATACTCCGACAACAATCATGCCAGGTCCTTCACCAAAAAGTTCGAGATTATTAGTCGGTATGTTATTGGCCTTGAATCCTAATCGATTATCAAAAAGCATTTCACTAATAGCTGTCAGTAATCCACCGTCGCTCACATCATGAGCGCTTTCAACAAGACCCATTTTATTGGCTAAATATAGACCTTTATAGTGTTTTGAACAAAGCGAGAAATCCCAATCTGAGAAATTTTCTAAATCATTAAAGAGGGAGGCATTAAAGTGTTCTACGATCTCGCTTCCAAAGAAAGATAATTGAGGCACTCCAAAGCGGTACAGAACAACGTCTTCTTTATTTACAACTGAGCGTAGAAGGTTCTTTTGTTCGCCATAACCCATTGCTGTAACAAGTAATGTTGGTTGAATGGAAATCACCAAAGGCTCATCTCCGCGATTTTTACCACGAAAATCGTTTTTCATACTGTCTTTACCACTTACAAGTGGCGTTTTGTAGCTCTTACATATTTCATAAAGACCCTTACAAGAATCTACTAATTGACCGAGCTTAATATCGCCATAAGGATTTTTCTCTGTTTGGACAGGGTCAGGCCAACAGAAATTATCCAAAAGACAAATTTTATCTGGCTCAACCCCACTCACAATAATATTCCTAACTGCTTCATCAACACTTAGCTTGGCCATCAGGTTGGCATTTCTTGCTGACCATCGAGGTGCCATTCCACATCCAACAGACACCATTGAGCCTGCACTACCTCCATGGGCCTCCAAATCAATCACACCTGAATCTCCTGGGGAAACTCCCCTTACTCCAGGAAATGGTTTACCAATGGTCGCCCCTTGCACCTCGTGGTCGTATTGACGTACCCAAGGCTCTTTTGAGGCTATATTCTCACTGTGTAGTAGTGTTTTCAATATTTCGATTTGTGAACAAAGTTCCTTTTCTTTAGGAACCTCAATCCAGCTCGTTCTATTAGGCTGCGTCTCACTAGTTGCATTTAATTCTAATGTTGGCACTCCATCATGAAGGAAATCCATTGGCAGTGCGGCCACCAATTTACCTTTAAAGTTAACGCTAAGAATTCCGTCGTCTTTAAAAGTCCCAAGTTTTGAGGCACTAACTCCACGTTTAACGGCAAGATCTTTAAAGGACGAACTATTTTCTGGGTCGACGGCGAATGTCATTCTCTCTTGGCTTTCACTAATCATAATCTCCCAAGGAGAAAGCCCCGGGTACTTGCGTGGATGAAGGTCCAGATCAATTGTAGCACCACCAGTAAACTCGGCCATCTCACCAATACTAGAAGAAATTCCTCCGGCACCATTATCTGTAACAGAGGTATAAAGACCTTGGTCTCTAGCTTCAAGTAAGAAGTCCATGACTCTTTTTTGCGTTAACGGATCTCCAATTTGAACCGCAGTCGCGGGGGAATCCTCATTAAGCTCCATCGAACTAAAAGTTGCGCCGTGAATACCGTCAGCACCAACGGCACCACCAACCACAAAAATATGGTCACCCTTTTTGGCGCCCTTATCGCTTCCTGGTCGGCCATCTTTTAAAAAGGCGGGAAGAGTTCCAATGGTTCCACAAAAGACGAGTGGTTTTCCTGCATAATCAATATCGAATACAATCGCGCCATTAACAGTAGGAATACCACTCTTATTGCCCCCATCCTCAACACCTTTATGAACACCACGGAGTAAACGAGCTGGTTCCATAAGACCCGCTGGTAACTTTAATGGATCAATTTTATTTGGGAGCTCCGTACTAGCAAAACAAAAGACATCAGTGTTAGCAATCGGTTTTGCCCCTAGGCCACAGCCCAAGATATCACGATTGACACCTAAGATACCCGTAATAGCTCCACCATAGGGATCTAGAGCAGACGGGGAATTGTGAGTTTCAACCTTTATACAAAGATCTATATTTTCATCAAATCTAACGATCCCAGCGTTGTCACTAAATACACTTACAAGCCAATCAATTCCCTCATGATCGAGTTCTTTTGTGGCACGTTGGATATAACTCTTATATAGACTTTTAATCTCTTCAGTCTCTCCAGTCTCTGTATTTTTATAGCTTATATTGGCCGCAAAAATTTTATGCTTACAATGCTCACTCCACGTTTGGGCCAAAACTTCTAATTCTACATCAGTAGGCCAAATACCTAGCCCAAAATTGGATCGACTCTCTATTACAGTTTTGTCTTCATAGTAACTCTTGATCGCCCTCATCTCTTCAAGATTTAAGGCAAGGCACCTATCACTACTTAACTTTAAAAGATCTTCATCATTAAGATCTAGTGAGATTTCGTAGGCAACTTCTTCATGAAGAATATTGACGAGAGGAAGAGTGATTTCATTAAAGCGTTCACCTTTTAAAAAGTCTTCCCTCTCTAAAAGTTTTACTTCTTGAATTAGTGAGTTCCCCACTTCATTTTTTATTGTATCAAAAACTTTACTCAAACTAGCGACAGGTTCTGAACTATAGAAAAGGTATAAATCTCCAGAGAAACAATTTACCTCTAAATTTTTTAAACGGAATGCCTCTTCTAAGGCCTTACCTGAATTATCGGTAACACCAGGAAGAAATGAGACTGACAAAGCCCCTATAAAGTTGGTTTTAGGATTATAGGCTTCTGTATAAGATTTCTGTAAGGCCTGATCCCACATAAGATCTTTAAAAATACTAAGAGATGGAATTTTGCCCATACCAGCGACATTATAGAAACGTGACTTAACTACTTTTATATCCAGCCCGACATTTGCCAAGACTTCAACTAAATGATTCTGGTCTACAGGAAAGTTTTCTACAATTTCAAATCTTTTATTCCAGTCATAATTATTCATAAATGGCCTTTTTATTTAACGTCTATTACCCAAGTAAGTTGTGCTTGTTTACCATCCCAAGATAAACCATTCTTTAGAAGAGTCTCTAATACTAAAGCATAAGAGTTATTCTCTATTTTTTTTCCCACAGCCACCATATCCTCTAGGGACCAATTGGAATTTGTAGGAATCACCTTTTGCAAAAGGATTGGACCTTCGTCAATTCCCTTTGTAACCAGATGAATAGTGTGACCAAATTCGGGGTCATTATTTTTGTATGCTTTTTTATAGCCACCAAGTCCTGGATATTTAGGAAGGAGACTTGGATGAATATTGAGGATCTGGCTAAAACCGACGTTGTTAAAGTGATCAATAAATGGGCCAGAGAGTATTTTAAGAAAACCGGCTAAAAATAACCAATCAACTTGGTGCACCTGGCACAAGTTTAATACTCTGGCCTCAAAATCAAGATCCTCTCCCTTTAGAGTTGACTCAAGAAAGTAGGTTTTAATTCCTAAATTTTCAGCTTTTTCTATAAGAGGACTATTATCCCTATTTAAGATCACAAACTGTGGAGGCCGGCCAAATTCTAAACCTTTTACAATAAGAGACAAAGCGTTACTACCTTGTCCGCTTGCTAAAATGCCATAGTTTTTAACCTCTAAAGAGCTATCAACCATTGGTTTCGCCTCTTTTTCTTCGGGCTATATCAGAGCGGTAATGCATTCCCTTAAATTTTATATTCTCCATCAGACGATAGGCCTTCTCTCGGGCCTCATCTACCGTTGAAGAAGATACTGTGACTCCAAGTACCCTGCCGCCAGAGTTTAAATAACCATTACCATTTTCATCATTTTTGATTCCTGCCAAAAAGATACCATCTTGAACATTTCCTAAATCAATCGAATGACCAAGATCAAGAGGACTATCGTCTAAACTAGGATAGCCTCCACTCGTTGCCACAATATGAACACTAGCTTCGTCTTTTAAGGAAAGACCATCCGCAGACCCTGAATCAATAAAGTCATAAATAAATTGACCTAAAGATCCATCCAGAAGAGGTAATAATGTTTGAGTTTCAGGATCTCCTAAACGAACATTATACTCTACAACATAAGGATCACTTTTCTCATCAATCATAAGTCCCATAAAGAGAAAGCCATTATAACTCATTCCTTCTGCCATACAGCCTTGAAGGGTTGGTTTTAGAATTCGCTCTTCAATTTTATTTAGCAGATTTAAGTCAGGCCAGGATGGGTCTCTAAAGCAACCCATGCCTCCAGTGTTAGGGCCTGTATCATTATCACCCAATCTTTTATGATCACAGGCAGATCCTAAATAGAAAGAGTCAAGGCCTTTACAGAGAGCAAAAACACTTACTTCATCTCCAGGGAGAATATTTTCAAAGAGTATAGTGTCGCTTTTGACACTTATCTCAGGATTAATCATAAAATCGTTGATTGTGTGCTCTGCCTCACTTCTATCATGAGTTACCACAACACCTTTTCCACCTGCCAGGCCATCGGCCTTAATAACGATTCCCTTCTCTTCGATTGGCCAGTTGGATAAACCTGCTACGGCATCTTTATAGTTGTCATAAGTTTCAAAAGAAGCAGTAGGTATCTCGTATTTTTTCATAAAGTTCTTAGCAAAAATTTTAGAACCCTCAAGCTGAGCCGCTTTTTTTGATGGACCAAATATTCTTAGTCCAGAATCTATAAAGAGATCAACAATTCCCATTGTTAAGGCAGTCTCAGGGCCAACAATGGTCAAGTCTATCTTCTTCTCTTTGGCAAAATCTCTTAATTCTTCATGAGAAAAACTACCGATTGTTTCAACTTTTTCAAATCGGCTCATACCATCATGACCAGGACTAACATAAATTTTTTCAATTTGTGATTCGTTTGAAAGTTTCCAAGCAAATGCATCCTCACGACCACCAGAGCCTAAAATCAAAACCTTCATAATGATTCCTTTTTAAGCTCTTTCATTGCCGCAACTAACTCTTCGATAGAAAAAGCCTCTTCAAATAATTTAACTTCTCCACCACTTGCTAAAACTTCGTTTGCAAGGCCGTGATAAAGTCCAATCGCCAATTTAAGGTACTCATTAGTAAGGGCGTCAGGTTCAGCATGGTATTCATTGACTGCAATTAATTTCCAATCAATTTCACCTATCTCTTTTGCTTTCGCTTTGGCGTTTTCCACCGACTCAAGCCAACTACTTTGACGGTAAAAGGAACGTAGAAACTCTTTACTTAATTTCTCATCATCAAAACTTAGGCGAAGTTCGTCAGGACCAATTGAGTCGACCAACATAAAGTTTCGGCCCTTTTCCTCTCTCTTATCGAACGCCCACTCAAATTTGCCATCCCAAAGCTTTATCTTTAAATCTTTAAAGAAACTCTCTAGGCGAAGAGCAACCATCGTTGTCAGGGCATGAAGTCGAGCAAACTCGTAATCGGATAAACCGGAAATTTTCTGGGCCTCATGATAATTAATATAGCGATCAGTGCTTTCAAGTTTGGTAGAAAACTCGATAAGTGGTCTTTTATACCAATCATTAATCTTCGGTAATTTAACTAACCCTAGTTCTTGTATATACTTTTTATTATTAGATCTTTTTAATAGGCTTGATCCCTCTGGAACGCCAAAACGAAAAATGACTTCAAGAGGAACAAGAGTTTGAACAGGCTCTTCTTCATAGGGTGAGTAGTTATAAACTCCACCACTTTCTTCAAGCCGAGGAACATCTACTTTCTGAACCATAAAAGAGCTCGGCCTTGAAGACAAAAGGCCCAGTGCATGGTGTGAAAGACCATTCTTTTTAAGGTCACTTAAAAAATCAATTTCTAAACTATTTAATTGAATAGTAGGTTCCCAATCACGCCAAGTTTCAATCCTTTCTAACCAATCAAAGAAAAATTGCCCCATAGCAGAAAGGGCCATCCCTTTTCCTTGAATTTGATCTGGCATTTCGCCCCAATCAAAGACGGAATAGCGATCACTAAAATCAAAGATGAGGTTATTTTTATCATCACCTTGATATATGTCTTTGACACTGCCTTTATGAAGTAGATTTCCCAATTTTGATTTTGTGGTTTTCATATCTTCCTCAGTGATTCCGTCTCTTACTGGCAAAAACTTTCCCTTCACTTATATCTGTTGGATAGGAATTGTTTACACATGCCATGCAAAGGGATTCTGTTCCTATTGCTTCCACAAGGTCAGGTTCATCTAGATAAATAACTTTATTGGCACCAACCCATTTTGCGATGGAATCTAAGTCCTTACCATTAGCAATAAGGTCAGACTCTTCAGGAAAATCAATGCCGTAAAAACAGCCATACCGTAAAGGCGGACAAGTGATGGCCAAAGTGATCTCCTTTGCACCATTTCTTTTTAATAATTCAATTATTTTCTTAGAGGTTGTGCCTCTTACAACACTGTCATCGACGAGAAGAATATTCTTACCCTCAATTTCTGAGCGAACAGGGCTTAGTTTGAGAGCAACAGCTTTCTCCCTCTTATCTTGAGTATTTAAAATAAAAGATCTTTGAATATAACGATTCTTAATCAGTCCTTCACGATAAGGAAGCTTTAGGTTTTCAGCTAAAGAAATAGAAGCCGTTCGTGATGTATCAGGTACTGGACAGACGAAGTCTGGGCTAATCTCTTTATTGTCCCAAGCCTTTTGAACTTTCTTTGCTAAGACTTTTCCAAGGTTTAATCTCGTAGAATAAACAGAGCGCTCTTCAATGCTACTCTCCGCTCCTGCAAAGTAGATCCACTCGAACATACAATGGGCCTTGCGTGGAGCTGCCCCAACAACCTCACTAAAAACCTCACCCTTCGTGGTGATCAAGATAACCTCTCCAGGCAGAATATCTCTTTCAAATTCAAAACCTAAGAAATTTAGGGCCAAGCTTTCTGAGGCCACACAATACTCTGCACCCTTTTTACCTGCACGTTTACCAAGGACAAGGGGGCGAATACCATTTGGGTCTCGAAGAGCAAACATACCAACATTACCCATTAGTCCCACAAGAGCATAGGCACCATTTGCTTCGTCAAAGATGGCCTTAGCTGCCTTTTTCACATGCTTAAATTCAAGGGGAGTATTTTTACTTTCTCTTTCTTCTAAAATTTTTTGACACCATAGGTGGAGCATTAATTCTAAATCATTATTTGTCAGCAATTGAAAATCGTATTGCTCACCCAACCTTTTTGCCAAAGAATGATAATTAAGAATATTACCGTTATGAACCATGCCCACGCCGAAGGGAAAGCCTGTCACCATCGGTTGAAGATCACTAACTTCATCAGAGCCCATAGTGGCATAACGAGTATGGGCAATTGCCATGTTACCGGTACAGGTTTCCAAATCAGTTTGATCCAACGCCTGACTAACTAGTCCTAAATTTTTCTTACCAAAGAATTTTCTACGGTCCTTATCAAAAGACAGAATACCGGCAGCATCCTGGCCACGGTGCTGAAGAGTAAGTAGTCCTCTATAGGCTTCATATGCCGCCCAAAATGGTACTTTTTCTTCATGATACGGTCCGATAATACCAATAACGCCACACATAATTTGCCTCTCAATAGACCCAAGGAACTAGGGCCTATTGCCTTTTGTTTGTGGGTTGATTTTAAGGCAGTATCATCTCTAACAGAACACTTAATGGCCATACCATTATAAAGCTTTCACTAATATAAAGCATTAGTCATGGCTAATAAACAGGTCTTTAACTATTAGATATTACGCATATAAAATTTACCATAGGCCTATTATCGCCAACAAATAGTCCAAGCAGAATACTTTTTGCTATATTGAGTCAATTTGGCTATATAGATCTCATGTTAAAAAGCTTAAGGGAAGATGGCCCACAACACGTCTACAATTTAGAAACAAATGGGATTGCCATAAATGTATTCCCTACCTTTGTCCCCGAAAGATCGGCTCCAGAAAATGATTACTACTTCTTTGCTTACAAAGTAACCATAACCAATTTATCTAATGTTGGGCTAAAGTTGATCAATCGTCATTGGATCATCAAAGATGGTCACAAAAAAGAGCGATTCATAAACGGCGAAGGCGTCGTTGGCCAAAGACCTTTAATTGAGGCCGGTGACGAATTTGAATACCAGAGTTTCTGTCCCCTTGATACACCTACGGGAAATATGAGAGGTAAATTCGAATTTACCGATCAAGAAGATAACCGATTTTGGGCACCAGTTCCCTTGTTCTTTTTCAGAACACCGGAATCCTTTGCTCATTAAAGGCCCTTTAGCGAGTTCCAATAAAACTTGATAAGATAACTTCATGACTGAAAGGAATCTCTTTAAAACACTTTCATTGAACATCATAAGCGGATTTTTTATAAATTGCTTAGTTCCACTTCATGCCGAGTCAATAGTCAGAAATCCCTCTGCTCATTGGCCTAAAGAATGTTCATCCAACAATACTATCGACGAATTAAACACAAGCCCATTTACTGTAGATTCTCTAGAGTTGAGCAAGTGGTCCCAAACGGCATCTAAACCTAAGTTTGTCGCTATCGTCGTTCATGGGCTTAATCTACGCCCAAGTAAAATGGACCCATTGATATTATTTTTAAATAATCTAGGCGGAAAATCCTTAAGAGTTGCGCTTGAAGGCCACCGTGGAAGTTTGGAAGAACAGAAGCTTGTAACTTGGACCAAGTGGTTGGATCAGTACCACGACCATTATTGCCTCGCCTTAAAAGAGGCCAATAAGTTGCAAGTCCCCTTAATTAATTTCTCATTTTCTTTAGGTGCTCTTGTTAGCCTAGGACATATCGCCCACCAAGAAGCTAATCCCTATGACAGAATGGTTATGATGGCGCCTGCGGCTTGGATTCATTGGTACGGAAAAGTTCCTCAATGGTTTTCTTTTTTAGGCTCAAGAATAGGAGTCCCCTCTAAAAATCTTGAGGCCTATCGGTCTCAAAAAACGACAAGTCTTGCCGCCTACGAAGCAATGGGACAAGG
>JAFMBV010000058.1 GCA_017858255.1 Bacteriovoracaceae bacterium | reverse complement strand
CTTCTGGCGGTTCTACTGATGGTGGATCAACTTCTGGCGGTTCTACTGATGGTGGATCAACTTCTGGCGGTTCTACTGATGGTGGTGACCCAGGTGTTTGTGGAGACGGTACACTTACCAACGCAAGCGACACCTTTGTTCAAAATACATCACAAAATGCGGCCGTTGATATCCTATGGGTAATGGACAACTCAGGATCAATGGGTGACGAGCAAGACGCTCTTGCTTACAACTTTGATGTCTTCATTAGAGACTTTATTTCTCGCGATATTGATTTTCAAATGGCAATCACTACAACTGATGGCCGTGACGGAAGATCAGGAAATATGATCGGAGATACTTCTAAACTTACTGATGAAGCAGCACGAAGTAATCAAACTCAATTTCTTCAAGACTTTAAAAATATGATTAAAGTGGGAACCCGTGGTTCCGGTACAGAAATGGGTCTTGAAACAAGTAAAGACTTTTTCGCTCAGTATCAACAATGGGCGAGAAGAGATGCTTACCTAATTGTAGTTTACATCTCTGATGAGCAAGATAGTTCGCCTGATGCAGTATCAAGTTATGTTGCTGCCCTTCAGGGATTAAAAGCACAGTCTGGAATGGTTAAGGCCTACTCTATCGTTACTCAGGATATAGATCCTAGTAAGCAATGGGAAACTCTAGGTACTCGCTATGAAGATGTTTCTAATGCTACTGGTGGTGAAATCGCAAATATCCACGCTGATTTCTACGCAACGCTTACAAACTTTGGATTTAAAATCCTAGAACTTCTTGATAGCTTTCCTTTATCAGGAGTACCAGTGGATTCAGAAATCCAAATTACAGTAAACGGTGTTGATTTATCCAATGGCTGGATCTATGACCCGCAGGCAAGAGTAATCAAGTTTGATCGAAGTGCCGTTCCTAATGAAGGCTCAATCGTGATCGCTTATTACAAGAAATGTGTTGGTCCATAAGTAGAGTTAAATAAGGTGAAGAAAGTGATGAAGTTAACACAACAGAAAGTAATCTTAACAATTGTGGTCTGGCTCCTAGCCGGGCCACAGTTTCTTTTTGCGGCAGAAGATGACCTTTACGACTTCTTATGGCTAGACCCAGACAAGAAAGTCTATGTACTTCAAAATAAAGTATATAAAAAGCAGGGAAAATTTTACGCCAACATTGGTTTCAGTAGAGGCCTAAATGATAACTTTCAAGATACTACAGGTGTCCAGTTTAAGGCAGGTTACTACCTAACAGAAGAATGGGCCCTTGAAGTTCTTTATCATCAATTTAGTAACTCTGATGATGACTCATTTAAAAACATACAAAGAGTTAATGGTTCAATTCCTTTTGTGAGAAAAATTGAACAAAAATACGGTGTTTTAGGAGTCTGGTCTCCCTTCTATGGGAAAATTAATACATTCAATAAGATCATTTATTTTGATTGGTCTTTTGGTTTAGGCCTGGGTCAAATAGCGACAGAAAGTAATGCAACAACAGCAAGCAGCAGTGTAACAGCAGATATTTATAATGATGAAAAATACTTGGCCCTTTTAGGTAAAACATCTTTTCGTATTCACGCCACCCAAAATGTTCACGTGGGCCTTGAATATCACAGGGATAGCTACCGCGCCCCAGGACCTACTGTTAATGGAATACCAGGAACAGAATCATGGCGAACTAATAGTGAATTTGTTATTAGTATAGGGTTTAGCTTCTAATGAAAAAACTAATCATATTGACTCTTATTCTATGTCACTCTCAAGTTTTTGCTCTCGTCAAAAAGGCAGAGAGTATTTATGAGAAGAGTAAAGATAGTAATAAGAATGCTTATATCGCAGAAGAGCTCTATAAATCTCGTTATTATTTTAGTTCCGTAGTTTTTGCAAAAGAGCATTTAATCGAGGGTAAAACATTCTCCAAAGAGTTTGAGAACCTTTTAGAAGAGCTTGTACTTAAAACAGGTACAATGTCATTTTACGGATTGAAAGATAACATTCTTGCGAAATACAAGTCCCCTTCTCTCAATTTCATTTTAGGTCTTCGTCGCTTTAATTATAAAAAATATAATGGCGCGGTTAAGGCACTTAAGAAAGTACCTGAAAATCATCGTTTTGCACCAGAAGCGCTCTTTATGATGGGTTCGGCACAAAACCTCCTTAATCAAACGGCAAATGCCAACAAGACATACGATCTATGCATTGAGAGGGCCGCTACCTTTCAAGACCGGGCCAAGAATAAAAAACTAAAAAGATATTTTTCAATTATTAGAGAATCTTGCATCATTCATAAGGCTCGTATTCTTTTTAAAAACCGCCAATATGAAGCTTCTCTTAAGGCCTATGAAGAGATACCGAAGACTAGTTATAGATGGCCTTATATTTTAATGGAAAAAGCGTGGGCGTCTTACCACTTAGGTAATTACAATCGCGTTCTCGGGATTCTTGTCACTTACCGCTCTCCTCTTATGACGAGCTACTTTTACCCTGAAGCTGAGGTTTTAAGCTCAATTGCTTACTTTAAACTATGCCTTTGGAATGATTCTCTCCAATTAGTTGATCAATATTACAAAGTATATCGTCCTCATGCGGATGCTCTAAAAGATATCCTAGTAGCGAACAAAGGTAGTCACACTTACTTTCTTAAACTGCTACTTAAACCAATTAAAGAAATGGAAGGGATGAACCCATTTGTAAGAAACCTTATGACCCAGGTTCGAAAAAAGGTTAAATTTTCATTAGACTTGGTCAATTATCAAAAAGCTCAAAATGAACTTGGCTTCATCAGAAAGCTTAAGGACTCCCCTTTAAAAGACAAGATGGAGCAGGCCGTAAATGGTGCCATTTCATGGCGAACGAAACACCTTAATCACTACATAAAGAAGCAAATGTTTGGCTTCATCAATGATATGCATAAATTTAGTTATGAGATGTTTAACGTCAAACTAGAGATCATGAGTCTAAAGCGTGACCTTGTATATGATAATAAAAAACTTATCAGTAGCAGAAGTCGAGGCTCATTAGAAAATGTTGCCAGAACCTCTAAAGAGCACTTCTTTGTGTTTAATGGAGAATTTTGGGGAGACGAACTAGGTGAATATAGCTTTGGCCTAAAGTCTAACTGTAAACGAGTACGAAAAGATATTGAGAAGGAGGCGATCTAATGAAGTTACTTCTCATTATCACCATATTACTAAGTACAAATTCTTGGGCACAAAAACCTAAGAAGAATGTCATTATCAAATACAAGCAATACGAAACCTTTGACCTCGGAAATCTCGAGATTAAAGGAAAGATTATTGCCCCCGGCGACCTGTCAGTAAAAGAACGTAAGCGAAAGCGGTTCAGCCGGCCACTGTTTGAAAGGGATCAGTTTGATCCAGAAGTGAGGAAAGATATTCAGAATTTACGCTGAATTTCCTAAAAACAATGGCTTAAAAGACCGTTTGTCCGCCTTTTAGGGTCAAGTTTTGTGACCCTTTCCCGATAGGTAGTACAAGCTATTTACATAAGATTAATAACCATTCCACCGGAGTTGGACTATGGAAGAACAAGTTGTTAACAAGGCCGCTGAAGCCGCCACTGCAGTCGCAACAGATCCCAGTTTTTTAAAGGCCGTCGCGGTTTTTATGGATGAGGGTGGAGTTTTCATGTGGATCATTTTGGTCATATGGACTTTCGGTATCGCCATCGCTGTGGAACGAGTGAAGAGCTTATTCTCCTACGATGTAGATGGAACAAGTCTTATGAATATGGTTAAAAAGAATGTCATGGTAAATGACGTTCAAAAGGCCATCCAAAGTTGTTCCAACTCTAAAGCACTTTTACCCATGGTCCTCAAATCTGGACTAAAAAGAGCGAATCAAAGTAAAGAGCAAATCTCAGATGCTATTGAAGCGACAATCTTAGAAGTATCCCCAAAAGTGGAAAAGAGAATGGGCTACCTAGGACTAGTGGCAAACGTTTCGACTCTAATTGGTCTACTAGGAACAATTTACGGTCTTATTGAATCATTTGCCGCAGTGGCGACAGCTGACCCTGCGTCTAAGGCCAAACTTCTTGCTCTTGGTATTTCAAAAGCGATGAACACGACGGCCCTTGGTCTTATCTCAGCAATATCAATTATGGTCGTCCACTCCATGCTGACATCAAAATCAGACAAAATCATGGGAGAGGTAGAAGAATTTGGCGTAAAGCTTGTTGACCTTTTAGGAACAAAAAAGGGCGCAGGACAACCAGGTTCTATGGCGCCAGGTGGCTTACCTCAAGGTGCTGCTGCTCAAAAAGAAGACAACGCTGCATAATAAATAATTAAGGAGCAAGAGATGGCCTTTCGCCAAAGAAAAAAGAAGAAAGATAATTGTAAGCCAAATATCATCCCTATTTTGGATGCGGTTTTCATCTTCATTTTTTTTCTATTAATGTCTGCCCAATTCCTAGAGATCTATGAGATTGGCTCAGACGCTCCATCTGTTAAAACAATTAGTGAGGACAACAAAGACAAGAAGCCACCTCTTAACTTAACGCTTGAGGTGAAACCAAATAATATCATCGTAAGAACTGGTCTTGATGGAAATATTGCCAAAACTGTAGGCTTAAAAGATGGAAATTATGACTATGGAGATCTCGCGAAGACATTAATGACCTTAAAGTCAAAACATGTTGGAGAAACATCCGTAATTATAAAACCAGACAGTAAGGTGCAATACAAAAGGCTGGTATTTATTATGGATACTTGCAGAGAAGTTCCATCTGGCCAACCCTCTATTGTGGCAAGGAATGACAAAGGCGAAACAGTGGAGACTCGTGAACTCTTTAACCAAGTTATTTTTGAAACAATTATTTAAGGTTTAGGAATAAGATATGAGAAAAAAGAGGTTTAACACCAGAAAAAAAGTGAGAGAAGAACTAGATGTGGATATCACATCTCTTCTTGATATCTTGGTTATCTTGTTAGTGTTTCTCCTTAAATCTTATAATGCCTCAGACTTAAAATTAGAAGTAGCAAAGAATATCAGTCTTCCTGATTCTAAATCGGAACAATTAGGAAATATGGCCGTGATTGTCCAGGTATCAGCTGAAAAGGACTTATGGATCAATAATATAAGGATAGGTAGAGTCCCCGCCTCAACAGACGAGAAACTCGATATTCTCTATGGTGCGCTACAAGAAGAAGGAAAAAAACAAGACGAAGCAATAAAGGAATTAGAACAGACCGTTGCAACAAATGCTGACAAGGGGGCTCTCGCCACAAGAAAATCAAATAGAAAGAGGGTGAATATTGTGATGGACCAATCCCTTAATTATGAAGTTTTAAGGAAAATCATGCATACCTCGGCGCTCGCTGGCTTTCCGGAATTTAAGTTCATCGTACAAGGGAACTTTTAAGATATGTTAAAAATTTATACCACAATACTTTTACTACTTTTTATCCCAAGCCTAATACAGGCTGAAGATAAAAATATGTCTAAGAAGTGGAATAGACTCAGTCATCTTATTAATGAAGAAATTAAAACCATCAAGACAATTACAAAGATGGGCCCAAGACTTCGTTGGCGTCTTATTGAATTGAATACGGAAAGAATTAAACTAATTCGTGAAAAAGAAAACAAGACATTTCTAAGTGCCAAATCTTCTTTCAGAAAGTCAAAAGGAAAGAAGTGGTTTTTTAAAGGAAGTAAGGCCCTCTATTATCAAGTTCGAAAAGATGGCCTTAAAATCATTAAGAAATGGCCACGTTTTAAATATGCGAGTGAAATCTATTATACTCTCGCCTTAAATGCTAGAGACTATGGCGGTGACAAAGAGACTGAAAAGTATTTACTTAAATCTCTTAAAAATGCCATTCCCCGCTCACCAATCATCCATGCAGCGAAGACGAGCCTAGCAGAACATTACTACAATGGTAAAAAATATAAGAAGGCCATCCGTTACTACACAGATGTTTTAAAGAACAAAGACGACGAATGGTATACCAAACACCTCTATAATGTCGGTTGGTGTTACATAAAGACCAAAGATTATAATAAAGCGATTGAAAGTGCTAAGCTCTCTTTCTTTAATTCAAAGAACAAGAACTATATTAGTGTAAGAAATCAAGTCCTCCAAAGCATTGGATTTTTCTTTGTCTTAGCAGAAAGAGTGGAAGAAGGTGCTGATTTCTACGTTTTAAATGTAGAAAAGCCTGGGGAATTCATGATCAAGATGGCCAAGAAAACGGCTGAAGATCGCGGTTATGCTAAGGCCGAATATGTCTTTAAGGCAGCCCTTGAAAACTCAATCGATAAGAAGAACCTAGATGAAGAGATTGAAGTGCGCCTGGCACAACTAGACTTTTACAGAAACTTTAAGAAGTTTGAGAATTTCTGGTCAACGACAGTTGCTCTAGACGAAATTAATAAAGTAAAACCCCTTGGGAATGACTTTCAAGTTACCGCAGTGGAAAAGATCAGATCTTTTGTAGGTTATCTTCAGGTAAGATTCACAAGAAACTCAAAAACAAACATAGAAAACTATGATGAGGAACAAAAGAAAAGAATACTTCACTTCTTTGATGTGTTGGCAAGAATCAATTCTACTGAAACTGACACTTATCGTTACTATCAAGGTGAAACCCTATTTGCTATATCTGATTTCAAAGGAAGCTTTGACTACTACAAGCAGTCTTTAGAGTACAATAGAACTAAATTTTCGAAGAAAATAAGCAAGGTAACAACACTCTCAAAAGCTCCAAAACTTACGAAAGAAGAAATCATAGAGAACAGAAAGAAACATGAGGCTTTAAGGTTGAAGATCTTTGATTCCCTATTAGCTTCTCTTGAAAATGGTAAATTCAACAAGGATGAAAGATACAGTCGAACAGTTTTTACATATAAATCTCATATCGAGGTTTATCCAAAGAATGAAAGAACAAGAAAAATTCATACTAAACTATTCAATCTTTACTTGAATAAAAAGGAAATTGATAACTCTCAAGCAGCTCTTGAGAATTACATGGCGGCCTACAAAAAAGATAAAACAATCCAGCAAGGTATGTTCACTCAGATAATGGATTTTTACATCAAGTCTAA
This sequence comes from Bacteriovoracaceae bacterium, assembly GCA_017858255.1. Taxonomy (GTDB): domain Bacteria; phylum Bdellovibrionota; class Bacteriovoracia; order Bacteriovoracales; family Bacteriovoracaceae. Next base: position 15,411 of record JAFMBV010000058.1, on the reverse strand, counting down.
GAATTCTGACAAGATTGCATTATGGATCCCTAAACTAAAGTCAGGTTTTTTATCCTTTGATAAAGGCTATGTAGAAAAGGCCGTATTGATCTTAGGCTCAATCCTTTTTGATAGTTATCAAAAAATGGATGGAGCGGGCAATAAGGACGAAGCTGCAATTGGGTACCTCAGTCTCTTTGAATCAGAGAAGTATCCTCAAAGTATAAAAGCAAAATCGGCCTATAGAGCATCAATCCTATTTCTTGACCTATACAAGACGAAAGAGGCCTTTAAATGGATGAATACCGCCTTAAAACTCTTTAACGAAAAAGAACGCTTTCAAAGAAAGAAAGAAATTTTGGCCTTTGTCCAGACACTTATGCTCTCTCAGGATTTTACAAGTTCCGCAAGTATTGCTGCTCGTTACATAAGTATCTACTGCAACAGTAAATTTAAGCAAAAAGAGGAACTGTATCGTGCCAGTGTTCAGTACGAAATTGTAGAGGGTAATTATGAATTAGCATTCTCAAATTATCACTTGGGTAAAAAGTGTGGCATTAAAAGATCCGTTCGAAGAGATGTCCTATTGAGTATGGCAGGTTATTTTGTTCGTCACCGTCAATATTCAAAATACATTAAGTTTTTCCAAACATATAAGAAAGAGAAATGGTTAAAAGGTTTTTTTCATAACTCCTTTCTCGCTATTTATTGGGATTACTACCTTGCTGGAAACAAGAAGAGCATGAATCAAGTAACGGAACTTTATAAAGGTATTTTTGATAAGAAAGGACCTAAAACAAAGGCTCAAATTGAGATGGAAACAGTGTTGGCCTTTAATAAAGTCTACCCATTGCTCGAAAAGAAGGACATGGACAATCTCCCTCTAGAGAATAATTTCAAAGAAGATGTATTTAACAAATTATTAGAAAAGAATGTCGAGAGTCTAAAAGGACTCACAGCAAGCCTTACTCCCTATATAAAGTCAGGCTACCCTCACCTTGTTACAAAATGTTATCAACTACTGGAATCAAAATATTCAAAATTAGGAAACTCTTTAATGGTGTATTCACCAAAAGGTCTTCCAAAAGAGTATCTTCAAGGATTTAAAGGCGCTATGAAAGGTTTAGCAAAGAATCTATTAAAAGAGGCGCATGGTCAGAGGTTAACGGCCATACGTCTTATCAATAAAGAAAACATTCTAAATCCTGAAGTTGATACCATCGTTGGTGTTCCTGAGATTATCAGCATTATTAAACACCGACATCCAGCAAACCTATATGTATTACCAAAAGACCGTAAAGGAGGGCCTCTATAATGATAAAAAACTTAACTCTCCTTATGATAACTCTGTTGTTTGCTTCTTGTGCAACAAAACACTTAACCTCAAAAGTAAGTGATCCACTTGGAGACTCTTTCCGAGAAGAAAGTTTTCTCCGTTACACAGAAGCGCGTCTGCAGAAATTAGAGAATACTCCTTATAAGGCCCTTGCAAAATGCCATGGTGGTGAGACAAAAGAGGGATTAAAGTTGCTACAAAACACCATGAGTGAAAACAAAAGAAATCCAGAATACTGGAACCAAGTCGGTATGTGCTATTTTTTAATGGAAGATTTCGCAAAGGCAGAATACTTCTATGAACTAAGCCTCAATCAAGTGAAAAAGCGTAGTTTTGCTCCCGCACTCAATAACCTTGGAGTGCTAAAGTTGAGATTACGTCATTACGAAGAAGCACTAAACTACTTTAAAGATGCAGCTCGAGCAAGTGGAGCACACAAGGTCCCTCTCTTTAATCAAGCACAAGTTTACTTACAGTTTAACTTACTAGATCAGGCAGGTCCTATCTTAGAAAAACTATCCAAAACCTCTAAGAATGATCCAGACCTCCTTTTTTCTTTAGGTAGTGTTTACCTCCTTAAAGGACAGATGAAACGTGCTCTTGCCACTTATAATAGAATTCCAGAGGGTTATAAAAATAGAGAAGATGTCACTCTCGTTACGGCCATTGGCCTTTATGAACAAGGTCTTTTTTATCAAGCAAAAAAAATTCTAAAAGCAAAAAACTTTATTGATTATGTTCCTTTAAAGCGAAGCGCAAGAAAGCTGACTCAATTAGTAGAAGAGAAGATTAAAGAGATTGAAGCTAAGAAAGCGGCAGATAAAAAGGGATAAGAGGGAGTGGAAAAAGTGTTACGGGCTCGAACAGTAGAAGAAAAAGTATTTCACCTCATCGGCTACAAAGACGGTAATATCGTCTATGAGTTTCCTATAAATAAGAAGAAATTCTTAGTAGGAAGGGCGCCACATGCTGACATCTCTATTGATGACAGTTCCCTATCATTCTATCACTGCTTTATCGTTATTGATGAACATGGTGGAAAAATCATAGACCTAGAAAGCGATAACGGTATCTTTTTAAATGGTAGTAAACTAGATAAAACATTCTTTGCAGATGGTGACGTTCTACGTTTTGGATCAATTGAATTTCATGTTGAAGAAAGAATCATAGAATCTGTTGGAAAACCAGTATTTGAAGATCAAGATGAAGGAGTGGTAGAAAAGCTTGATGAAGGTCATATTACGGACCTTCCTCCAGAACTACCTCCAATGCCAGGACTTGTCGTTATTGATGGTGAGTATTGCGATATTGTCTTTAATGAAGAAAACTTTAAGCCAGTGGATAGAATACCAGCGACTGAAAGTAATCTATCATTTGAAGACTATATAGATCCTGAAGACGAAAAAGAAGTAAACCCTATCGCTCGTACCAAAGATGAGCTCGCCGTTGAGGTAACCATTCTAGTAAATGGTAATGTCCTCTCCATTGACTATTTATCTCTTAAGAATGGCACGACATACGTCTCCAACCTAGGCAGACATAAGAGAACAATTAGCTTACCTTGTCTTGAAGAGGAAGATCGTATCCCCTTTATTGAAGTTGATGGTACTAATATTTCTCTTCATAAATTACCATCTTTTGAGGCCTTTAATCGCGAAACTGGAGAAGAAAAGCTTTTTCAAAATAGTGAAACTCAAAACCTTATGAAAAAGGATGTTATATCCTACCGCTACAAAACAGTTCAAGTTATTGTCCGTTTAGCAGATGCTCCACCAAGTCTAAAAGTAGCTCCATTCTTTGGACAAGATAGGGCCTTCCAAAAAGAAGCTAGTAAAATCTTTGGTGTAATCATGGGCCTAATGATGCTACTTCTCTTTATAGATACTTCTGTTGAACCACCAGTAAAGAAATTGGCCATTATCTATAGAAAAGCAATCAAGGCCAAAAAGCCATCAGATACTCGTTCTAAGTCAATTGCCGATAAAGTCGACAAAAACACAGGTGTTAAAGAAAACAAGCAACCTAATAAAGACACAAAAATGGCGAAAAAGTCTCCGGTGAAGGCACCTGAGAAAAAGCAGAAGAGTGTTAAGAAGCCACAAAAGAAAATGGCGAAGGCAGCTCCTTCACCACAGAAGGCAAAAGTTAAACCTAAAATGAAGGCCTATAAATTTAGCTCAACTAATAAGATATCAAGTCTCTTTGGTTCTACAAAGAACCTTAAGCCTACAAAGATCAATAAGAATTCGGCTTCAAGTGGGACATCAGGCTTTAAATCTATGGCCAACGTCAGTGATTCAGCACTAGCGGCAAAGAGCGATAGCGCTGTCGGAACATTAGGACAAGACAGTAGTGGTAACTATGACTCAAGTTCTGGTGCTCAAGGACTAAGCTCTAAATCAGGTATTGATACAACCTATCAAGACCCAAAAACAGTTGTATTAGGATCAATGGACCCTGAGCTTTTAAGAAAGATCTTAAAAGAATACCTTCCCCAGTTTCGTCACTGTTACCAAAAAGAACTTGAACGAAATGAAGGGGCAAAAGGTGTCATCGATCTTCATTTTAGAATTAACCCCAATGGTAGTGTTAGTAAAATTCAAATAAAGGGCAAGAAGGCTCGCTTCTCTCCAGCAGGCAGTGGATGTATGGCAGGAGTGTTAAAGCTTATCGACTTTCCAAAGCCAAAGGGTGGTGGCGTTGTTGACGTTAAACAACCACTTAACTTTTTCTCAGAGAAAAATCAGTATTAATGATATTTGGAATTATCGGTCACGGGGCAGCAGGAACATTTGCTGCCCTAAGATTGAGAGAGACACTTGAAGAAATGGGCCGCAATGCCCAGCAAGATAGAATACTCCTATTTGAAAAGGCCAGTCAGGGCCTTAGAAAAGTAAAGATTTCAGGTGGCGGGCGTTGTAACGTTACTCACCACCAATTTGATTCCACTCTTTTTTGTAAGAACTATCCCAGAGGAAATCGAGAACTCCGAGGCCCCTTTCATCAATTTCAAGCTCAAGATACTGTTGAATGGTTTCATCAACGTGGAGTCAAACTAAAGGTGGAGAGCGATGGCCGTATGTTCCCAGAAACCAATAGTTCTCAAACAATCATAGACTGTTTTAATAAAGAACTTCAGAAAAACCAAATTGAAGTTCTCCACCATAAAAATATCTTAACCTGTGAATACAATAATCCCAGTTTTAAAGTCACTCTTGGTAAAGGTGAGACCTTCTCATTAGATGGTCTCATTCTCGCCACAGGAAGTGATCGCTCAGGCTACTTTTTGGCCAAGAGTCTAGGCCATAGCATTAGCGAGCTAGCTCCCTCTCTCTTTACTTTTAAAATTGGTCACCCTTTATTAAAAGATTTAGCTGGCACAAGCTTTGAAAAAGTAAAAATAGAGGTTCAAACAGAGAAAAGGAAGTGGCAAGAAGAAGGCCCTCTGCTCATAACTCATTGGGGTTTGAGTGGATCAGCTGTCTTAAAACTATCTGCTTGGGCAGCTAGAGAATTAAAGACCGTTCATTATAAATTTCCAGTATTCGTTAATTTCTTAGGTCTACCAAGAGAAAATATTGAGAAACTTCTTATAGACCATATTAAACAAAATCCAAAGAAATTAGTAACGACAATTCCCCTCCCCGGTTTAACGAAAAACTTCTGGCAAACTTTTATAGGTGTACTGGCGAGTGATTACCCTAAGTTGAGTGAAAAAATGATGAATGAAGTCTCAAAAAAAGAAATCACTTATATTACGGATCAGCTTTTTCACTTTAAGTTTACAACAACTGGTCATCACCGTTTTAAAGAAGAGTTTGTTGAGTGTGGTGGCATCACGACTAAGGAAATTAACTTTAAGACAATGGAAAGTAGAGTTTGCCAGGGTCTATTTTTCGCAGGAGAGATCCTTGATATAGATGGTATTACAGGTGGTTTTAATTTTCAAAATGCATGGACGACGGGTTTTATTGCGGGAGAGAACATGGCGAAATTATGCTTTAATGAAGAGGAAAGTTAACTTATTGCTTAAAAATGGCCTTCCATCCTGACGTAATCATGCCCCTCTAAAACCTTATCAAGCTTACCAATGAGACTCTTGCTTCTACTTTTAAATAAAAGTTCATAAAGAGACTCATCAAAATAATACTTACAATGTTTTAATGAAGTATTGTGAGAGCAACAATGCTCTTCTTCGTGAATAATTTTAAGGGGTCTATCTATATCCATGTCTAAAATGAGTCTTCCAATATAAGGAATGATGTCACAAAAATAGGGATGAAAAAAATCTGAATAATAATTCGGATCTAAAAAACTTCTTTCGTGAACAAATTTTTGAGTAACTGAGGCCACCTTTACCGACATATATGTATCAAATGAACTAGCAGTTTCTATGGCAGAAATAAAGGGTTCAACGAGATCTTTTCTTCCTGGCGCCAAGCAATTGGTGCTAAAGGCCTTTCGAAACATATCTTGATTATAGTGGATATAAGCCTTTGCAACGACCCTCATTTGTTCTTGATTCTTTGTATCAACACCAACCCCATGATGATTTAGCTCGTTATAGAGACCAGAAAGAACTTTAGCAGAATAAAGAAGACTATTCGGTTCTAATTCCCCGTCAAACTCCCTAAAAAGACCACTTTCTAAAATAACCTTCTTGGCCTCTGCCCCATGATAGAAGACAGCGCCTTCAACGAAACCCCTGAAGCCTCTGGGGCTAAATTGGACTTTATCAAAATCATAAAGTTCGCTCGCTCTATTTAATATTAAATCGTAATATGGGTTAGGTTTATTATTTTTGTCACTCTTCTTAATCCAAGTAGGATCTCCATGGATAATTTGTAACAAGACAAAAATATTGGGAGCTGCATTTCTCCCATCAAGGTAATCGATTAGAATTTCTGGTGACCCTTCTAAGATTTTATTGAATTTTTTGATGAAGAGGTTTCTCTTTAGATGAGTACCGTGCTTTTCCTCTATGATGTCTTTTGCTCTCTCTAAAAAGCCATTTCTTATTTTTTCTTTTGTAATATTAGAGACCTGGTCACTCCCATTCGGGTTGCACCAATCGTAGAAGGAGGATTTACTAATTCCATAAAGCCGGCAAAACTCGGGAATAGGAACCTTAAATTTCTCAAGAGTATATTTGAGCGTTACAGCTCTTTTATATAGGTAATTAGTCATTTCTAACGTTATCTCTTAGCCATTTTTTTGATAATTGCAGATGCTAACTCTTCACCAATAATAGATAAAGGGAATTACTTTAATTACACTTTTTACACACCAATTCGGAAAATTCACAAACATATCTTATTTACATGCACTAATTTAACATCCTGTAATCACTATAAATTAAAATATATATAGATTTTGTATAGGCGAAGATGAGCGACACTTATAGAGCAACTTTCCTTATTTAAATATTATTAAAGTGGGTAATTTTATTTAATCTCTTCTGTTGAGGATTGTACTAATTTGAAAAACTTTTATTTCTCAGTATTTGATTACTTAACACTTAAACAAATTAAAGAGGGACACTACACGCCCTATCAAGCTCACGCCCTAATGGTCAGCGTGCTCTCCACGGCCATATTCATGTGGCTTTATTCCATTTTGGCCTACACTCATATTAATCACCCCATAACCAGCCTAGTATGCTTTGCCATGGCCACTATTCACATACTTTCCCCGTTACTTTTAAAATTGCCTGGAAATATCCAGCTAGCAGGGCACACTCTAATGTCCACAGGGTTAATTCTCGGAACAACTTTCTCTTACTACACGGGTGGCTTCGATTCCAATATGATTATCTGGCTTGGTATCCTGCCACTTTTATCTGGAGTTATCCTTGGACGTATCGGGGTGATTATATGGACCTTATTAACCATAATTACTGCGGTTATCTTCCTAATAATTGATATTAATGGCGTCACCCTTCCAAACTTTATAGACCACAAGGGCTGGTTAATGGCTCAATGCTTAATTGTGTTTGGTTGGATTATCATTTCTACAGTTTTAGTCAATGTTCTAATCCTTGTAACGGAAAATAGCCAATTGATGCAAAATCAAAAGAATCAAAAGATACTTACCTTGGTTCGTGTTTTATGCCACGACATTTCCAACCCGTTATTAACGATTAAGGGCAGAGTGAAGCATATAAAGAAAGGCATAGAGGACGAAAAGTCCCTTTGTGAAATGAATCGTCTGGATCGACCAATAATGGCCATACAAGAAATCATAGAGAAGATTCGTAATTGGGAATCAATAGAAAGTGGTAAACAAAAATTGACCATTAGCCCAGTTTCCGTTGGGGAGACTATTAAATATATCCAAGATATCTTTGATGAGAAACTAAATCAAAAAGACATAAAACTAAATATTCTGGCGCCAGAAACAGATCTGATGATTTTAGGAAACCAAACAACATTACAATCGCAAATCTTTTCAAATCTTATATCAAATGCCATCAAATTTTCAGACCACGGATCGGTGATTGATATAATTATCAAAGATGAAGGAAAAAATGTCCTCGCAACCATTGTCGACAGAGGACTTGGAATACCGCAGCCACTCATCAACGACATTTTTGATGTTACAAAGAAAACAACGAGGCTTGGTACAGATGGGGAACGAGGCACGGGATTTGGATTACCTATCGTAAAATCTTGTGTAGAGAGATTTGGAGGCACTATAAGTGTTATGTCCAAATCCAAAGAAGATTTTAAAGAGAATAGCGGTACAGTTTTTGAGTTGAGATTAAAAAAAGTAATTGCTTAATGAGTCAGTTTTAATTCTACTTCGTGAACTCTTTTATTATCGATTCCATCATTACTCTTATATAGAATTTCATATTTTAATTCCCAAGCATGGTCCTTTTTAAAATCTAGTGTACTCAACGCCTCATAGATTCGAAAAGACTTTAGAGAAACAACACCCTTTTCTATATCTACTTTTGGAGAAACTCTTTCAAATGGCTTCGATTCATAAGAAATATTCCGAGGAGTTAGTGCGTGTTTACTATGATCTTCTTCACCACCTGAAAAACTTCGTGGTCCCACTTTTCGAAAGACATTAACTTCATTTACCTTTAATTTCGAACAATCCCCTTTGTAAGGAATATTTAGCGAAACCTTTTGTGGAAAATCTCCCTGAAAGTATTTATAGGTTTTATACTGTAACTCCATTTTATTAGTTTTAAAATTATATTCAGAGTTTCCAATAACATCTTTAAAGTAAATTTTATCCCACTCTAGATAACATTCTTTTGCAAATGCTACCTTCCCTACCCCTAGGAAGAGAAATACAATGAGAGAAAGGCCAATTAGATAGGTTTTCATTGAGCACTCCTTGCCATTTGATCAGGATCCGTTCCATTATTTTTAAAGCTTACATGAATATGGTTGTCATGTCCGCTACAGCTCCTAGCAATAGGTAGGCCATTAAAACTATTAACCCCATAGGTATCACTCAAGTAATCATTCACCCTCTCTTGGAGGTCACTATCATTGATAAAAACTTTATCGATCCCATAGGGATCAACATCAATAAAAGCCTTTAACATTTCAAAAGTGTTATCGCGATCAAAACAGGAACTATCATTCACGGTGCATGGTCTTGCCCTCGCTGAATTATTAGCACCAGCAGTACGTGGTCCAATTAAGCGAAGGTCAACATCCCTACCGCCTTGATGCTCTGTATGACCAGGAGTTGCTCCTCCTTGGGCAGAGAGTTCACCAACTCCCATGACAATATTTTTTTCCGCTAATATTTTTCCGGCGGCCTTAATATTCCACGCGACTCTTTCCGTTGCGAAAACATGCTTATCACCATCATTGTAACGATAATAGCCTGCTGCAACTTGGTCATCTATATTGTTACCTGTACTAGGAAGTTCCTCAAGACGGTCCCTTCCTCTTGAAGCAGGACTCCACGGAGGTTGATCACCCAATTCACTAAAAAGAATTTCCCATTCTTCTGAGGAGAGAGTCAGTTCAAGATCGACAGAAGGCACAGAATCTTCATCACTATAATCACTAGGGCAAAATCCTCTTGCAGGTCCACTTAGCGTTCTATTTACATAGCGAGAAACTTCACCATAAGGATCATAGAGATTTTCTCTTATAATTTTTCGATTGGTATATTTTAGAAGGTCTGTATTACTGAGAGTTTCTTCCTCATCAAGTTGTCCTACAAATACTGATTCGTTATTTGGAAGATTATAATTATCCGAAAGAGTGTTACAGCCAAATGGTGGAGTAAGACCAAAACCATTATAGAGGCCAGAAGAAAAGTTATTATAGTACTGACAATCTAGACCTCCAAAAGGAGTACTCTGATAGAAGGCAGGATTAATAAATGAGCGCCCAAAATTAAAAGAGTCAAAAGAAGTATCAATAGTAGGCACGACTTGTTGAGCGAAAATTGAACCTGTCATAAGAATGTTTACGACAAGTAAGAAGAAATTTAAGAACATAATTTTTATCTTTTTCATACTCACCACTACAACTCTTTAGCTCCACAACATGTTCTAATGCTTAGTCTAAATGAGCTTTGGTATTCTCCAAACACTGCACGTATTTTGGGGGACTTGGTCTCTTTCAAGTCGCCCTGTAAACGTGGCACTCTTGCTACATTTCGGTAGAGTGAAGAGAAAACCTGACTATAAAGTTTGGTTTTGGCCCAATAATCAGTCACTTTTTTAGTTGTGAGTATTTCCACACATCAGCAAGTCCTCCTCTAACCCCTCGGTTTTAAACACTTTCTCCTCTAGGTCAAAAGAACTTAGTGGGTGGGTCAAGAAAGATTTTATAATTATGAAATAGGGTTAAAAGGTCGGAAATACTGACCGATAAGAACTTGAGGTCCCTGTATAGAAGAGGCCAAATTAATATTATGAAAAACTTAAATATCGCTCTCCTATTCTTAGTTATCGTTGCCACCGGTTGTGTGGTCGGAGAAGTACAGGCGCCAAAAGACGCTAGTGGTGCGATCGTTAATCCATCAATTAGTTCATTAAGTCCAAACGCAGGTCCTCTTGCGGGGGGAACAAGTGTTACGCTCTCTGGTGCTGCCTTTTCAACTGGAATGAGTGTAGATATTGGCGGTGTCGGCTGTGCTTCTGTTTCTGTTGTTTCAACAAACAGCGCAACTTGTACGACAGGTGTAAATACCGCTGGAGTAAAAACAGTAAGTTTAACCACAACTGATGGACTCTCTGCGAGTTTAGCTTCTGGGTATTCCTATCAAGCCGCCCCTACGGTAACAGGTATAGCACCTTCGTTCGGTCCTATAGCTGGGGGAACATCTATAACAGTTTCAGGAACAAACTTTGTAAGTGGTGCAACCGTGTCCCTTGGCGGGACAAGCTGTACCAGTGTCAATGTTACAACAAGTACAAGTTTAACCTGCGTAACGGGTAGCGCCTCAGCGGCGACAGTTTCTGCGATTGTAACGAATGCTGATAGTCAGGCGAGTGCGGCCGCAGGTAGTTACACTTACACAACCCCACCCAATCCTACGAGCGTTAATGAAAGCGCTGGTGCACTTGCAGGTGGAACAAGTTTAACAATTATGGGCACAGACTTTACTAACCCTGCAGCTGTGACAATAAACGGCTTTGCCTGTAGCACACCAGTTGTAACTGGTTCAACTCAAATAGATTGCACGACTTCAGGCACGAGTGCTGCTGGAACTTATGACATCGTTGTCACCAATTCAAACCTTTTAACCGGTAACTTAACAAATGGTTTTAAATACCAAGCCTCACCAACGGTAACCTCTATATCACCAAATGGTGGCATCACTACTGGTGGCACGACTGTTACGATTACAGGGACAGGCTTTGATACCGTTAACGGTGTGTTGGTAAACCTTGGTGGTTCTTCATGTGGTAGCCTCTCCGGTCTTTCAGCGACTAGTATTACTTGTGTAACAACAAGTGGCACTGGTGCCGTTGCTGTCAATGTTGTTAATCAAGATGGAAATAATCAAACAGGAACTCTGGCCTCTGGTTTTACCTACCGTGCAGCTCCAACAATTACTTCAACAGTTGCTGCTAACGGAACAACAGCTGCTGGCGCGATTGGTGGTGGAACAACCTTAACGATTACCGGAACTGGGTTTGTAAGTCCCACTGTAACTGTTGGCGGAAGTACTTGTACGATTAGCTCTGATAATTCTACAACCATAAATTGCGCAACTACTGCTCATAGTGCAGGCACTGTAAATGTTATTGTCACGAATAGTGATGCTCAAACTGTTACTGATTCAAATGCTTTTATCTATCAAGTAGCACCAACTGTTACATCTATTAGTCCAAACGGTGGTCCAACAGCGGGTACCAATACTGTAACAGTAAACGGTACAGGTTTTGATGTTTCAAATGGAGTTACTGTTAGCTTTGGCGGCTCTGCCTGCACATCCGTTTCTTCCTTAACAGCGACAAGTTTTGATTGTGTTGTTCCTAGTGGATCTTTAGGAGCTGTGACTGTATCTGTTACTAATGTAGATGGTGACTTGCAAACTGGTTCCCTAAGCAATGCCTATACCTATCAAAGTGCACCAACGATTTCGGGTGTTTCACCAACAGCAGGTCCACTCGCTGGAACCGGAACTCTTACGATTACTGGAACCAATTTTTTAACGGAGCCTACGGTCACAGTTGGAGGCTCAGCATGTCCAGTCATTCTCGCCTCTTCAAATGCAACGACCATCGCTTGTACTCTTCCTTCTGGAAGTGCTGGAGCCGCAAATGTCGTGGTCACTAATCCTGACACCCAGGCAGTTACATCAACAGGTGCTTACACTTATCAAGTGGCACCAGACTTAACAGCAATATCCCCCAGGGCCGGAGCAGTTGCCGGCGCCTATACCGTTACCTTAACAGGTACAGACTTTATTCCAACTGGTGCTACCGTAAGAATTAACAATCAAGATTGCACAAGCGTATCAGGAAGCGCGACAACGATAACCTGTACCGCTCCAGGCAATGCTCTTGGAGTATATGATGTGGTCTTTACTAATGGCGATGGCCAGGCGGATACCTTATTATCTGGTTTCACCTACCAAGCCCCGCCAACCATAACTTCTACCTCTCCTTCTGGTGGTCCAACCTCTGGTGCCGGAAGCTCACTAAGTATTAATGGTACTTTCGATCTTATCAATGGCGTTAGTTCTGTCAGAATCGGAAGTTTGAACTGTGATAGTTTTACCAATACAGGAACGACCATAACCTGTGATCCACCAGCACAAGGTTTAGGGACTTATGCCATTACGGTAACTAATAATGATGGCGGCGCCCAGGATGTTACCCTATCCAATGCTTATACTTATGCTCCAGCTCCAAATGTCGTAAGTGTATCACCAGTCGGCGGAACGACCCTTGGAGGCACACCCATAACAATTACAGGAACAGGCTTTCAGACCGGTGCGGCCGTAAATATTAACGTCTCAAGTTGTAATAATGTCGTTGTTGTAAGTTCGACCTCAATTACCTGTGATACCCCAGCAGGAGCCTCCTCTACTAGAGACATCACTGTAACCAATACTGACAATCAAACTCATACATTATCGTCTGCCTATACTTATAGTGCACCACCAACAGTTACTGGTGCAGCACCTGATAACGGTTCAACTGGTGGTGGTAGTAGTATTACAATCACGGGCACTAACTTTGTTTCAGGAGTTAGGGCCTATATCAATAACGTTGAATGTACTCCTCTCACTTTTAACAACACGGCAAGCGTAACTTGTACAACACCTGCCGGTAGTGCAGGCCTTCAAGATATAAAGATCGTTAATCCTGATACCCAAGAGGCCACAGGAACAAATGCCTTCACCTATACTACTCCACCAGTTGTTACAGGAATTAACCCCGGTATTGGGACAACTCTTGGAGATGAAGTCGTCACGATTACAGGTTCAAACTTTGACGTGGCCAGAGGTATTTCAAGCATTAGCCTCGCTGGGACCTTATGTACCCCTATTGTGATCATTGATAGCACAAGTCTTACTTGTACAACTGGTGTGGCGACGGCAGGAAGTGGAGATGTCATTGTAACAAATAACGATGGTGATGGTCTGTCAGGTACTCTTAGCAATAGTTTTAGTTATATTGCTCCACCAGACATCACAAGTGTTGATATTCCAAATGGATCATCTGCAGGTGGCACCGCTATCGTTTTAACGGGAACCGGATTTTTGGCCGGTGGACCAACAACCGTAACAATTGGTGGTTCCTCTTGTACTGGTATAAGTGTCGGTGGTGGTGGCACAACGCTTAGTTGTACAACGAGCGCAAATGCGACACCAGGAACTTACACCATCAACATTACAAACTTTGATGGTCAAAGTGATGTTGGTCCAAACTTTACTTATGACCCTCCCCCTTCTTTCGCTGCAAGTAACCCCTTGGCCCAAACTTCTGGTGGTACAGCAGGTGGCGCAGGACTTATCATTAGCGGTAGTAACTTTGTCGCTACCCCAGCAATAAGCATTGGTGGAACATCAGACACCTGTGCTTTTGTAAATACTTCAAGCTTAATTTGTAATATTCCTGCGGGGTCCGCTGGCGCTCAAAATGTCACAATCACAAACCCTGATGGTCAATCGGCAACTTTAACTGGTGCCTATACCTATATAATTGCGCCAACTGTATCAAGTGTGAACCCCTCTGTTATTAGTTCAACGGGAACCACTTCCATTATTGTGAATGGATCTGGCTTTCTAAATGGCGCCGGAATTGATGTCACCTTAGATCCTGGTGGTGCTCCAGAGGTGTGCGCGATTACTAACGTAACTGCAACTGCAATCACTTGCAACGCTCCTGCACATGCTACAGGACTTGTAGATGTTAGAGTCACAAATGGAGACGGTGATAATCAACCAACAACGGCCGCGGGCCTTCTTAACTATGTGGCCTCTCCAACCATCGGTGTTATTTCACCAGCGACTGGTGTTGAAGGTGGCGGAACGGTTGTGAATATTACGGGAACAGGGTTTGATAACCCACCAACTCCAACGGTAACAGTTGGAGGCGTCGCTTGTACGACCTTAACAATTAATTCTAGTACCGATTTAGATTGTACGACTCCCGCAGGGACAGGAAGTGCAGATATCGTTATCACCACCTATGGAACTCTTGGAGTCACCTCTACTGGAGGCTTCACCTATGATCCCCCGCCGACGGTAACGAGTGTTTCTCCCATCATTGGTGCAAAGGGCGGCGGAACAGTCATCACGATTACAGGTGGAAACTTTGTTAGTGCCCCTACCAGCATAACCGTTGGTGGAGTCGCCTGTGGCACCATTACATTTACAGATGCAGCTACAGTTGGCTGTACTACAGGATTGAGTGCAACGGCCGGCACGGCCCAAAATATCGTGGTCACTAATCCGGACGGCCAAACTGGTACTGGTAATTCCCTTTTCACTTATCTCGAGCCACCGACAATTTCAAGCGTCACAGCAGGTGGTAAAGCATCAGGTAATGAAACCGTTACAATCAATGGCACTGACTTTCAAACAACAGCGACGGTCGCCATAGGTGTATCGACATGTACTTCGCCAAGTGCAACCTCGACAGTAATCACCTGTCAGTCACCAGTATTAGCAGGAACGGCTTCCTATAATGTTGTGGTCACCAATCCAGATGGACAAATTGATACAGAAACAAATGGCTGGCAATCTCAAGCGGAACCAACCATTTCAGGAGTGACTCCCTCTTCCGGAGATATAACCGGAGGAACGAGCGTGACAATTACAGGCACTAACTTTGAATCAGGACTCAGTGTCTTATTTGGAATCGTCCCAGCGACAGTGGATAGTTTTTCAACGACTTCTTTAATTGTGACAGCGCCGACAGGTAGTGCGACAGGGCTTGTTAATGTGCAAGTAGTAAATCCAACTTCTCAAAGTGTTACTTCCACAAATGCTTATACTTATAATCCGGCCGCACCTGAACTAGACTTTCAAGTGGGAAGTCTTAGCCCTAATCCTCCAAACCCCGCAGACTATGATGCTGCCCCCTATTCTTCAACAGCAACGAATCGCTCTCTTATTTACACTTTGAAGAATGTGGGCTCTCTACCAACATC
>JAFMBV010000057.1 GCA_017858255.1 Bacteriovoracaceae bacterium | reverse complement strand
CTCTCATCTCAACCGTTATACTACTAATTGCCTGCCATTCGGCGAATGCAACAAGGGCGCGCATGCAAGGACTTGGTCAAAGCCAACAAGTTGGATCCTTTTACTTAGATGACACTCGTAATGTTTTTAGAAATGCCGCGTACGCAGCAGTTCAAAAAGATTATGTCCTCGCAGAATGGAATAACACCGCTGTTAATAGTACGACCAGTGATGGCGAGGGTGGCTACTTTATGGGCGCTGGTGCCATGAACTATGGAGTATACTTTGGTGCAGATATTGATCAAAGAACCCAAAATACAGCACGGGCGACAAACACCTACACTCAATCAGATGACCTTATTGACCTCTTTTTAAGTGGAGGTGATTCTACAAAATGGGGAGTTCGTGTTAATTATGGAAAAAATAAGCTGACCTCTGGAACCAATACGGCATACGGACTTGGCTTTGGCGCCATAATGGAAGAGATGGAGTTCTTTGCCAATCTTGATATGTTTAATGAATCAGAACTCTCTACAGGAAATAAGTTTGAGGGCGACTTTGGTTATAACGTAGGTCTTACTTATGATTTTATGGATATGACTGTTTGGGCCGTATACAGTGGCTTTGGTTATGAAATAAAACCAACGTCTGGAGCAGCAACAACTCGTGAAACGATGAAGGCCGAAGTAGGCCTTGGTCGCGAGTATGAAGTCTCCAACACAAGTCGTGTTATCACAGATATTTCCTACTTCTATCAAGAACAAGATGACAAAGTAACAACCACAGTAACAACTAAAACTCGTGGTTTGGATATAAATATCGGCTTCGAAGCTGATGCTACTTCTTGGCTAACTTGGAGAGGTTCATTCAAACAAGACTTAACCTCTGAGATTTTTGGTTCAGTCGAGACAGCAAATACTAATATAAACGGTGGTGCAACCCTAACCTTTAGTAAGCTCATGGTTGATGGAACAATTGGTTTCACTTCAGGCAAAGTAGGCTCTAATGACTTACTAGGCCAAGTTGGCGTTCACTACTGGTTTTAAGATTCCTCCATTACCAATACACTTCGAATGTAAGAGTTCAGATTTATCTGGCCTCTTACATTTATAGGTCAAACAATATTTTGATTATATGTTAGGTATAAAGTTACTCTTGTGAAATTTGTATCTTTTCAAAGAAATCATCAGTACTTGGATAATAGATAGGAAAATCCCCTGCACGAACGCGTGGAACAATTTCTCCGACCTGATCTTGATAAGTTTTTAGTTTTATTAAAAAAGAGGGACTCGTAAGACCTTCAATCCTACTCGCAATTGCCTCCGCCTTATCTTTATCTTCATATAATTCACTTAACTCAAAGTAGTCATACAAAAGAGGAGCAATCTGTTCGCCCTTAGGTTCACTCTCCTTAACAAGATCAATCAAAACCAGATGTACTGCAAATCGATAGCCGTGCTCACTCAGAAGTTCCTTGTTTTCAACATGCCTATTGGCCGATTTATACTCTAGTCTTAATTTAGAGCATAGCGCCTGAAGCTCTAATTTCTTTTCAACATAGTTAGGGTCTTGGCCAGGGTCATAGCTTGGGTCTATTCTTTGAAAAGCTGTAAAGCGAGATAAATGGGACTCAACAAAACTATTCATTGTACTTCCCTCTTCAATGCTCCATGCCCTCTCAGATTTATAACAACTACTCAAGGAAGATGAAGGTAGGCCTGCATCAAAAACAAGAAAGTCATTAAAGTAGTTTGATATAAGGCTAGTGATATACATCACCCAAGGGTTGTCATTGTAGACAATTGATATCGGGGTAATAATGGCGCCAGTTCCGATGGCAATAATTGCGGTAGAACGAACCATCACTCCATATGGACTCATCGCTTTAGCTTTATCTAAGATAGAGGATGGAAGAGTATACTTCGCCTCTGTGGCCACACGCTTACTTTTCCAAAACTTGAGCGTCGCCCAGAATTCGCCCCATAGCTCTTTGTCTCTTACAACCTTCATTGCATCGGATCTAGCTTGGTTTTTAGGCTGTGCTAAAGTTTCTTCAATTAAGGCCTTTAAGGCCAATTGGTCTTCACTTAACTTGGCGCGAGGAATGCTATTTAATCTTTCTATGATCAGTTGAAGACGCCTAACAAAGAGTGCCTGATCCACCATTACATTGTATAAACGACTCTTTTTAAAAAACTCATCTATGAAATTTTGTGTAAAAGATAGATTGACCTCTCTCTTTTTGTCTTTGATAAAGTCAATTAAGTCATCGTAGTTTTCAAAATATATATCACTTTCATTTACGACTCCGTCCTTATTAAGAACTGGAACCTTAAATGTCCTAGGAAATGAGTTTCTCTTAACATCCCCATTTCTCGCAACCCTTTGCCCTAAAGAATCTAATACGAGCGTATTTTCAGCACCAGACTCAATGACTTTATCAAACCTATTTTTGTAATTGGATACATAATCGACCCAACCAAGAACATCCTCAAGTGCAAGTGCCTCTTCTTTTCCAACGGAAACATCATCATCAACAACTTTAATAATCGTGCTAAAGGTATCTTCATCGCCAACAAATTTATTCTTTGTCTGAAATAAGGCAGGCACGTGACTAGATTGATTAAGCCTTCTCAGCTTGCGGTAAAAACGACTATAAGGCTTTTTAGATACTTCTCGTTCACTTTGATGAGCATCCCAAAAAAGTCTTTTTAAAGCAGTAATGTCTCCAGTTTTTATGAGTTCAGCAATTTTCTTGGATCGTCTTCTCTTTACAATCAAATATCTCATAGAACCATTACAGCTTTTGTCAGCTTCAATTGAAGCAGGAATTCTTACCCAATTATTGGATATAAGAGGCCCTGTGCATGAAATAAGCAAGAGGTTCAAAAGAATGAAGAGATAAGGTTTTTTAGTCATTACTAAAACCTATCGGAATAAATCAGTGAAAAATAAGGCCATTAATTAGATAAAAAAGAAGATTCTGACCATTAAGGTCGGCAATAATAAAGGTTTCTGAACTTTTAACAGCTAGCTAGTAAGAAAGAAAAATACCCCTTCTAAAATTTAATTAGAAAGGGTACTTCTTCTCTTATGAGGCGATTAGTCTCTTTTCTTTCTGATAGTACAGCTTACTTTAACAATAGCAGTATACATTCCAGTAACATGATTTAAATAAACCCAAGAAGAGTTGGTCCACGCGTTTCTTTTGAAGAAGAAATTATCTCCCCACTGATTACGACGAAGGTTACATTTTGATAGGTAAGGAAGAACTTCTTTATAACCAGCAGATTTAATCTCAGCAACAGCATTTTGGGCCATTTGATAAGCAGCACTAGCAGAGCTTGCCTTAAACTTTGTGTCATCTCTAAAATCTTTACTTTTTGCAAAAGTCGCAAGCGACAAAATAGAAAGCGCAACAATAAATAAATTTTTCATTTTTACTCCTAGTAAATAGCTAAAAAGGGTTGTTATTACTAAGAAATTACAAATTTTGGGTTAACTATTCTAGGAGAAAAAAGGATTATAAAGGATTACGTTAACCTCAGGTTAACCTTACGTTAAAAAGGTGAGACTTCTCATTATATGGCACATTGACTTGCTATTTCTTTGGCCAGGTCGTTTTATGCGTAATCCCTTCTCTATTCACTAAGGTAGTGTAACCATGCCTTGATTCAAGAGGGATTAATAACTTAATATCAGAGAACATTTTATCCATTTGCTTTTTATCTTTTAAAACAAGGCAATAATCAAACTCTCCTTCCTTTCCCCAATTCCATTGATAGGACTTTTCAATACCTTTTGAAACTAAAAGGTAGGCCTTTATTTTTTTAATTACTTTAAAAGGAGTACCAGAGCCATAAGACCCAAAAGAGAGATGTAAGTCACAACTTTTATTCTTTAAAAGTTCCTGTCCCTTTATTTGTGAAATATCGACAGGGCCAAAGGCATATAAATTTGTGAGTAATAAGAGGATAATCTTCATAGGATGATTTTAAACCTGCGCCTAAATAAATGCTAGAAAATTATAAATAAGTACAAGTTTTATAAAATAAATAGACCAACAGGCATATGAACTAATCATTAAGAATCGTCATATGCCTATATTAAGGTCATTTAAATTGAGAACTAGAACGTTGTTTCCATTTGGAAGAGAGTTGCTTCTTCACTGCGGTCTTCACGAACTAAGGCCACACCAGCTTTAAAGAGAAGACTCTTTGTATATTGATAGTGAAGTTGAAAGTCATAAACCATAAGGTCATACTCAGTTGGATTAATATATTCTCTTGCTCGACCAACAGCTAGAGCTGTCGTTATTGGTCCCATAAAGTGACGAACTCGCCCTATCACAAAGTACTCATCATCTTGAGAGCCCCCTGTAAATGTACCGAAACCACCAAGACGAATAAGTTGTGAGTTTGATTGATTATTATCTGGATTATTATTCACAACAAAAGAAAATGTGTCATAACCAGAAGTGATGAGACCACCGTCTTCTGAGTAAATCATTTGTGCACCAAACTCTAAGGTGTCAGTTAAGCGATACTCTCCCTTAAGGGCGAAAGAATTGTGATGACCATGGTACCAAGAACTTCTATCTCCAGCTCCTAGCCAGTTCCAAACCGCCAATGCCTTAAAGTTATCACCCTTGTATTTGTAATAAGGAGAAAAGTTATGAACGTGACGAAGAACATAGGAGTCATCATCGTTATACCAAGTGGCATAAAGAAGGGCCCACTCATGAGTTTTATCTAGATGAAATAACGCCGCTGCGTACATATCAGCATCGTCTCCTTCTTTAGTCGTCACTCCCTCAACTCTCTTGTCATAGACAAGGGCAGGAACATATTTTCCCATAAACTTCATCACAAGGAGGCGATCCCTACGGTCATCACAAGTATTAAAGCAATCTGAAAAGTTAGCCGTTTGACGGCCAGCGCGGGCAACGACGCCACCTTTAAAAGGTACTTCAATAAAACCGTAGTCTAGACGGACAGCATTTCCCCCAGAACCATTGTCATTATTTCCAGTCACAGTATTGTTGGTGCTGTCTCCTGCCCACTTGTCACCCGTTAAAACTGTTCGAGTTGAAACTTTTATTTTATCACTAGTCGTCAGGTCCAACTTTAAACGCAACATCTGAGCGTAACCCTGATCTTTACTATTGTTATTTGTTTTCTTTGAGTAGCCTCTAACGTAGCCATCTCCACCAACCTTCAGATCAACTCCTTCAAGCTTGGCCGCAATTGTTGGAAGACTAGAGAAAAAGAAAATCATTAGAAAAAAGAGAAAGGCCAATTGGGCCTTGGTGTGTTTCATAATTTGTCCCTCGATTAGATATGGCGAGGGACAAATTTAGAACTTTTGTACAAGTATTTCAAGACAGAAGTATAACGCACCTCGCTTATGCTTTATACACCTCTAGAAGGACTTATAAGGTAAATTTAAAGCCTTCTACAACCATTCCTGGAAGCTTAGCGCCCCCTAGAGAGCGGCCACTATAGGTTCCAGTCTCCATCATCACTTCTGAAAAATCAGTAAGTGCCTTCAGGCCACTACCAAAAATGTGATAAAGCGTCTCATCAAAGCGTAGGTCTTTAATGGGACCGACGACTTCACCATTTTCAATCCACAAACATCCAAAGCGAGTCATGCCTGTAATACGGCCTTTATTTTTATCAGACCAGTTGAGGTAGTGAAGATTAGAAAGATATAGGCCTGTGCCTATTTCTTTTAATATATCTTCTCGTTTTAAATTACCGGGTAAGATCTCTAGCGCGCGTGGTCCTTCTGAAGAAGAGGCCTGGTTAGAGGTAAGCCCATATTCATTCGCTGTCTCTCTAGAAACAAAGAGCTCTTTCATTTTTCCTTGTTCAATTAAGGGAAGAACTTCCTTCGATACTTCACCCCACTCATTAAAGCGTGGACTAAGACCTAAATTAAAGTTTTCTTGAATTGTCACTTCAGAGTTAAAACTCTGCTTTCCTTCATAAAGATCAGCAAGCGGACAATCCCCTCTCTTATATGAACCACCAGAGAGTGCACTCCAACCTAAGAGCCCTGCAATCTCATTAAGAGCAGAAGGCGCGAGATAGCATTTATAAGCACCTGGCTTTAACTCAACTTGATCTCTATCCATTACTTCTAAGGCGCGAATAGAATCATCAAGAGAATCGATAAGTTCAGACTCCTTATAGTGGCTTCCGGCATAGGAGCCTTTAACGGCCTTTTCTTTAGCTGTGTACAAGCTATAATCAAAGAAGAAAGAATCTGAAGAAAACCAGTGGTGCTGGCCTAATGAATTGGCATTGGCACGATAGTTTTGTCCTGTCGTTAGGTAGCCCGCGAGGTCGGCACCTAATGTTTCTTTGACAACAGCTTTTATAAAAGACTCTCCATCTGGAAGTTCACCTTCAAGAACCGTTCGACTGGTTCCTTCATTAGTCAGTGGACTAATAAATGGATCATCTGGCAAAGAACGCACCTCTTTTTGAAGGTTCGCCAGTGCTTCTTTTAAAACCTCTTCATTTTGTAATTGATTAAGAGTAAGTGGTACCCCAAAATCTGCCTTCTTTTGACCAAGGTGAAGCTCAAGCTCTAAAGAGCCCTGCTCAACTGTCGAAGCCTGACGGATTTTTGCATTATTCAAACGCAAAAATGTCGTTTCTTCTCCATCAAAATTGAGATTGAGTGACTCGCCTTCTTTTAAATTACTAAAAAGAAGTTCACTCGCCTTTTTAAATGACTCTTCCCATTTTACTGAATTCATAAATTCCCCTTACGCCCCACCAAAGACTTCAATATTTTCAAACTTACACGTCGGTATGGCGTGGCCTACTCTA
The DNA here is from genome assembly GCA_017858255.1 of Bacteriovoracaceae bacterium. GTDB lineage: Bacteria > Bdellovibrionota > Bacteriovoracia > Bacteriovoracales > Bacteriovoracaceae. The sequence goes on along the minus strand of JAFMBV010000057.1, from coordinate 15,732 downwards.
ATAACTTGATTTGGCTCACCCTTTCCACAATAAGGAGATCCCCAGATTTCAAACGTTTCACCGTTTCCTACATGGGACAAGCTATTCCAAAAAGGAACCGTCGAAGAGCGATAATTAGGATTTTTTACCACGCCCTTGATTTCGCCATCCTTAATTAAATGGCCATACTCACAGCCAAATTGAAACTTATTGCGATAATCATCAATAGACCAAGAGCGGTTTGTTTGCATCAAAACCCCATTTTCGGTGCTCTTGATCATGTCATCCATTGAGCTCTCGCCAGGTTCAATATTAATATTCCCCATGCGATCAATTGCAGGACGATTCCAAGAGGTCGCTCTTGCACAGCTGACGCCGCCAAGTCCGCTTCTCTTTTGAGATTCAATGCCACCGATACCATTTTTTAGAATTCCATTTTCAATAAGAAATTCTTTAGTGGCCGGCACACCATTATCATCAAATTGATAAGAGGCCATCTCTCCAGGTAGACCTGGATCAAAAGTTACATTTAGGATATCAGGGCCATAGCGAAGACTACCGAAGTCTTCAGGACCTACAAAGCTCCAGCCTGCATAGTTACGCTCATCTCCTAAAATACGATCAAGTTCTAAAGGGTGACCAATTGATTCATGGACCTGAAGATAAAGTTGATCGGGAGACAAGATCATATCCATTTTCTCTGTTGGACAGTCATCTGCCACTAAGAGTTGGTGGACTTCGCGTACGATTCTTTCACTTTCTTTTAAGAGTTGAGATTCTTCTAATGATTCTGCTCCCCATTGGCGACCTTGCATACCTAGTGAACGATTTTGAGTAATTTCACCTTTTTTGGCCGTTGCACTCAAGTCTTTGGTTACCATATGAAAAGTTTGAGACCAATCAGAGCCATTAGAACTTAAATAGTTAATTTGAGTTTCAGTAATCATCACATATGCGCTGGCCTCAATCACGGCTTCATCAGCTGCCATCATTTTGGTTGTTTTCATGAGACGCTCTTGCACCAATCCAGGGGCAAGTTCCTCTAAAGGTTTCTCAAACTTGGAATGATAATTTCCAACAGCTTTTGGCCGGATACTTGGATCAAAAGTAAACAAGCTACTTAAAGCACTTAAGTGAGCGTTGGTCTTGGCCTTTTGACAGGCACGTTCAATACCATCACTTGTTAGTTCATTCGTGGCCCCGTAGCCAATCTTTCCAGCGACCATGGCCTCAACCATCACACCATGATCAAAACTAGTTTCATTCTTTGCGTTTTGGCCATTTCTTGCCATGCGAAATTGGGTCGTTTCGCGGTACTCTCGAATTCCCCACCAGTCACAACCGTCCAATGCCTTTGATAGGATTGGGCGAAAATCGTGTAGATTAGCTCTCATTGTCATAATTTATCCTTCGCGTAAATTTGCGCTCAAAGCATAGACCACAAAGGATAAAACTGCCAATGTGAGCCTATGAAAAGAGAGCTTTATTTAGATGGATCGGTAATTTATGGTGTGGAAGAGTTCCACGATCAAGTAAAAGAGCTTTTTGGCCTGCCAAATTATTATGGTCGAAATCTTGATGACCTTTGGGAGTGCTTAACAAGCTATGTTGATCCCAATATTCGCTTAGTGGTTCATGACTTTAACCATCTCATAAAGGTTTTTGGCCCCGAGGCCGAGGGCCTAAAAGATATTTTTGAGAGACTACCTCAACAGTGTCCACAGATGGAGATATTACTCAATTGACTATACCCATCCTATACGAAGACGAAAGCCTACTTATTGTTAATAAGCCGCCCTTTATGATGGTGCATCCGTGGCGCGGTGGTCCCCGCGATGAGGTCGATTTGATGACTGCTCTAAAAGAGCAGACTGGCCACTATCTCTACCCTGTCCACCGACTGGATCGCCAAACTTCTGGAGTTGTTCTCTTTGCACTTGAGAGCAAGATCGTTACTTTCTTTAAAGACCGCTGGCATTCTGATGAAGTAGAAAAGCGCTACGCCTGCATGGCCAGTGGTGCTCTTCCAGTTGCTGGCTATTTCGACAACTCCCTTAGAAATAAAAAAGGCTTTAAGCAGGAGTGTTATACAGAGTTTGAGCCTCTTGCCTACTTTGATCATTATGAATTTCCAAGCACCTTATGTGATGTAACCATAAAGACCGGCCGCAGACATCAAATCAGACGTCACTTTAGCAGGCACATGAAAAACTTGGTTGGAGATACTCGCTATGGAAAAGGCAAAATTAATGACTTTTATCGCGAACACTATAACTTAGAACGCCTTTTTCTTCACGCCCACTATCTAAGACTGCCTCACCCAACAAAGAATGAGAGAATAGAAATTCACGCTCCCATGAGTGAAGACCTCGATGTTATTTTCAAAAAGATCTTTAAAAAAGATTGGTCAACTCTGAAGTCTCTTCCCTGAACGAAGGGCAACCTCATGCGTTATTTCTTGGTATTAGAAAAAAACGATGAATCGAAGTCGTGCAAACAGACATCCACAAAAGGTCTCCTAAAAGGAGATGAATAAGAGCACCCCAAACGGGTGCCATTAAAAGCCAATTGATCACCCCAAAACCGAGAGAGATAAAAAGCAGCCCTAGGGATATTTGAGCGAGGTTTCCCAGGTCAGGTTTCTCTCGCCAACTAACGAGAAGGCCTATCCATAGGATTCCCATGATTACGGCCATCATAGGGTGGTAGACACGAAGCCTTATCAAAAAAGGCGCTTGAGGATCAAAGTCACTGGCCATGCCCTGAATAAGATCTTCACTAGGAAATAAGGTATTTCCCAGAGCAGTGATAGCACCAAATGCCCCCACAACTAAAAAAAGAGTAAGACCAATAGAAGTTAGGTATTTTTCAAAAGACTTTACCTCTCTTCTAATAAGACCCATGGGAATATTAAGGAAGGAGTAGCAAAGGGCCAAAACCCCCAGTAACAAAAGAGTATTAACTAAATGAGCCCCAATAACCCAAGCACGAAGGGCAGAGCTATTGTCTACCACTAAACCTTTTTTAACTAAGACCGCACCAATTAGAGCTTCTATGATTGTTACGATTAAAAAGGCCATGCTTGCCCAAAACTGGGGATGCTTCTTACCATACTCTTTATAAGCAAAGTACCATTGGGCCAAAACCGTAAGGCCAAATATTCCAGAAGTTAATCGATGAGTTAGCTCAATAATCGTTTTAAAACTGGGGCTAAGGGGAATAACTTGACCATGACACAGTGGCCAATGCTCTCCACAACCAGCACCAGAGCCAGACAGGCGCACCCATGCTCCCCAAAGAATAATGAAGAGGGCAAGTAATCCATTAAATAAGATAAGCTTGGAAGTCCAAGTAGAAAACATTTTTGACATGCCCATTTCTAACACAGCCCCTTAAAAGGCTCAAAGAAAATGAGCAAATCTTTGACGCTCTCTTATAGACTTTCCTACAATAAAGAGGATTTCGAATTACAGCGACCTTAAGGAGAGAGGTATGTCCGTTTTTTTTAAAACTATCGTTTTAAGCTTCCTATCAATTTTGCCTGTTAGTAATCTTCACGCTTCTGAAAATATCGGTTTTTCAAGCGGAGATACTTTTACGGCCCATGAATATGATGGTTCTTTTACTCTCTTTTGCCCTGGTCAATCTCTTACGGTAAACTGCCAAGCCTACGGACTTTCTCCTCAAGAATTTGATCATTTAGTTTTTCCTGCTTCCATAAATGCGGATGAAGTAAAGTTAACGCGAACAAATGTTCGTGGAGACCAGCGCTCAAAAACAAGTAATATTCGTTCCGGTCAAAACCGTAGTAACAAGAGCTTTAACCTTTGGATTCGTACTCTTTTTCAAAGGCCTCTTCTTAGTATGGGAAGAAATACTCTGGCCTATGAGTTTTCCCTTAATAATAACGTTACTGAAGAAGGCGAATTTCAAGTCATCGTAAATAATGGTGGATTAAAGACTTGCCGTCATGGTGTTCTTAATGGAACAGCAAGAGACTGTGAGGCGCCTACGACATTATGTGCCACTTACTTTAGAAACCAAAACTACTGCCAATAATAGTGGCGAAAATATTGAGGAATATCTTTGGTTAGTCGTCAGCTAGGAAAAGGCTTAATCATATTTATCGCTTGTCTGCTTATTGATCAGCTCACTAAGAGCATGAGTATTGGCAATGCCTCCTTCTCTGAAAACCCAGGTTTTATTTTTGGGCTTGCCCAAGACCTACCAGCAAGCTTGCGTATTATTGGACTCTCCTCAATCTTTGGCTTTCTTTTTTTCTTATACCTACTGCTTATTTATTTTTTACCCCTTCAACTTGAAAAATTAAAATGGGGTTTATCCCTCCTCTCTGGTGGTATTTTTGGCAATGTCGCTGACCGAGTTTATCGGGGTACTTCAATTGACTTTATCCCCATGGGTTGGGGAGAAAATTTCATTACCTTTAATCTTGCGGATTTTTTCCAATGGATAGGTGCAGGTCTCATTCTTTACAATGTTATTCGCCATGAAAGAATCATTTGGTACCCAGAGAATCAAAGAGGACGCTATCTCGTAAACCCACGGGAACAAGTGCGCTTTGCTTTAAAAATGACGATAACGGCTTTTTGCTCTTCACTTTTACTAGGCCTTTTTTCTTCTACTTTTTTAAGAAATACCTTGGCCGGATTAAAGGTCACCTCAGGACCTGCCTTGACTATATTTTTATTGGCCTACATTAGCTTAACTCTACTTTTTAGTATCTTCGTCTTCGGTGCTGGTATTATTTTATCGCACAAGACAGCTGGACCATTCTTTGCTTTTGAACAATACGTAGAAGATCTCCTTGCTGGAAAAGACCGCCCCTTTGTTTTAAGAGAGGGTGACAATTATCGGCATTTAGAAAATGTGGCGTTTCAAGTTCGTGCCGCAATAAAGGGAAAGGAAAAGGAGGAGTCCTCATAAAATTAAAAATAATTTCACTACTCTTTCTCTACTCTCTCTTTAACCAAACTGTTTGGTCCTATCCTAACTTTATTGGCTTTGGTTACACCTCTTGTTTGACCTGCCACTACAATCCATATGGGAATGGACCCCTTACAGATTATGGGAGGGCCCTTGGCGCAACCACCGTCGCTGATGACTCTTGGTACTCAGAAGGCAAGAGTCTGGATGAAGTTGGTGAAAAAAGTGGATTCTTTTATTCTAAGCCCTCAAATACATGGCTTAGACCTTCCATCGATTACCGAGGTCTCTTCTTCAGAAAAGATATAGCTAGCGACCTTGCTGAAAACGAAATTATTCACATGGATGCAAATGTAAATGTGGTTCTTCGCTTGGGACCAAAAGATAATAAGGATAAATTTATCGCGACGGCCACGGTCGGCTATGCTCCTAAACCACGTAATGCTCAGCAGAGTGATGTTGATGAGTTTAGAACGCGTGAACATTACCTAGGATGGCGAGTTAATGAAAACTGGGGCGTCTATGCGGGCCTCATGGATAAAGTATATGGTCTGAGAATTCCTGATCATATTGCCTTTAGTCGTTCCGTTACGGCCAACACCATGAATGACCAAACCCATGGCCTTCTTCTTCATTATACTTCTCCAAAAATGGACGTGGGACTTCAACCCTTTGTTGGAAACTTAGGCGAAGATGCCAGTGTTCGCCAAAAGGGTGCTGCTGCCAATTTTGAATACACCGTTAATAATAAAATTCGCCCCGGTGCTTCTGTTCAATACGGACAATCCGAATTCCTTAAGGCCTACGCTTACGCCCTCCATGCTCGCCTTGGCTTTGGTAAAGGCAATAGTGTTATGGGAGAGATTGGTCAAACTAAAGAAGAACAAATTCAAAGAGGCACAGTTGCAGAGAGTCGCTACTGGATGGTTCAGACTCATCTCCTCGCTTCTAAAGGTCTCTTCATCCTCAATACAATCGAATACCTCAAGGCAAATATTAAACAAGAAAGTAAAACTCTACGCTGGGGTCCTGGGATTCAATACTTTCTCATCCAAGGTGTTGAACTAAGGGCCGATATTTACAACACAAGAATATTTAGTGATCAATCCGTAAGTGATGATGTCTGGGATCTTACAGGGCAGGTACACCTATGGTTCTAAAAAAGTTATTCATTGCTATCTGCTTAATCACAACTCTTTCTTCCTTAGCTCAAGTAAGAGTTTCTGCTAGTGACCGGCGTCTTTTTTCTCAGGCCAAGAGTGCTTATAAAAGCGGTCAGTACGCACAGGTGATAAGTATTCTCAATCGACGCTACAATTTAAAGGACCCCAAAACTCCAGGCGGTGCCTTGGCGTTGGCAGCCTACTCTTATGAAAAAATGGGTCAGTGGAAAAATGCTGAGAAGATTTATGCCTACCTTATTACCCAACGTTATAAAGGAGCAAATCATCAAATGATCGGTGCCTATCGTTCGGGTAACGTTGAAGACGCTCCAGAGATTCCAAATAAGCTCTATGCCTATTATCATCGTCGTGCCGAGTCACTCACCCAACTTTACGTAAGAGACTACTACACTCTTAATGATAGACTCAGAGGTCTTTATAAGAAAACTGCACTCATGTATGTTGCGATTTTAGAAGAATCTGACTATGAAGATGATTCCTACGACACTATCCCTGAAAGACTAGAAAAATTCGCGACGGAAGTTAAGTCCAAAGAATACCGCTCGAGCTGGTTTGTACAATCTTCCTATGTCTCTTGGCGGGATAAGATCACTATTATTTTTCCTGATGGTACTAAGGCAAATATTGACGCCACTGGTGAAGGCTCTTGTCTAGGTGGTGGTTGGCGCTATGAAAATGATTACTGGGAAGTTAACTTCAATGGTTGTTACGCAGTTGCCTCGATGACTGCTGGTAAGGAAAATGCCAACATAAGCTACTTTCAAAAAGGAGTGCCTTCAACAGCAATAATAGGTGGTCCATCTTTCCTTTGGAAACCAAAGTCAAAAGGTGCTGCTTTTGGGGTTCAACTTCCTTTTGTTTATCGCTCTGGCGCCTACGAATCTACACCAGGAGCAACCCTTGAAGAAACGACCATTTTTACTTATGGCTACCTCTTACAGGCGGACTGGCGTTTTGAGAAATGGGGAATTTTTACTAAGTTTGGTAAGATCCAGCGCTTTAGCTCTTCCCTATGGTCACTCGGAGCAATGTATTCCTTTTAGATTCCACTAATCCAATCACGAATGGCCTGGGCTTCAGCATCCGATAATTCAGGGGCTTGATCTGGCATATTTCCGCCATAGTTTTTTAGCTCTGTTACTAAGGTACTCGCATCGGGGTTACCTGCGACGACTCTACCAGAAGCAACCCATTCAGCATTGGTATCAAGCCCACTCCAAAACGCATGAATATTAGAAGTGTGACAAGTAGTGCATTTAGTTTGAATTATTTCATTGGCCGTACACAAAGCCGTATTTGATTGGTCTGTACAAAAGCTCGATGGCAAAAGATTAAAGTCTTCTGTATTTGAGTTAAATGTTTGTCCACAACCTATGAAAAAAAGTAGTGAAAAACAAAAATAACTATTTAATAGGAATGGTCGCAACAACATTAACTTTGTCCTTTACACCAACACCAGCATAATTTATTCCAGAAAATTTAAAATCTTTTAAACTGAGGTTAAAAGTAGCGACAAGGTTACTACCACTCTCTTTATAGGTAAATGGAACTTTCTTTTTAACACCCTTAATCTCTATGATGGCAACTCCCTTTCCTCCCGATGCCTTTCCCTTAAGGATTGAGATTTTCTTGTACTTTTTTATCTCTAGTTTCTTATGGAGATGTTCATCTCTTAGATCCAGACCAGTCTTTAAATACTTTGCTTTAACACTGATTCCCTTGGTTACAAAACCACCACCATTTCGAGAAGCACTGCCTTTCACCTTTTTACTGGCAATTTCAAAAGAGCCTGCTGGAGATAAGTTTACTAAAATCTTAAGAGAGCCTGCTGCCTGTAAATTGGTCGCTAGAAAAAAGAGAGTGATTAATAACAACCGACGAAAACTAAAATTCATAAGACGACCTTAAGGTTAAAAGGGTTATTCCCATTTATTTTAACAAAAAATAAGAGAGACGAAAGAGGCAACAGCAAGCAAAGCAAAAAACTCAAGTATAAAAGACTTGCGAAATCACCCCTATTCTATCAAAATCGTAATTTCTTATTATGGTCCCTAGGCCCTAAAGAAAACATGCTCCAGTAGGGGGCCTTAAGTTTAGCTTAAGAATTAAAGGATTTGTGATGTTTAAAATTGTATTTTTCATGATTATGACGTGGACCGTTGCTGTTGTCATGGCCTTGGGTAGTAACTTCTAAGTAGTCCTTTTGAGAACTTCCTTTAAAAAAATTCTGAATAAGCCATAATAGATTTATGGAAAAATTAAAAAACTTTTATCAAGATTGGCAGCATTTGGCCTCCCCCGCTTTCTTTGTAGGTGGTTTCCTTTTAGATATAGTCACCTTAGGAAGAATTGATGAAACAACCAATATTCTTCTTTTTATCATTTATCTTCTTGTCTCACTCTTTATATTTGCTTGGGAGCTAGAACTTTTTAAATTAAACACCGACTCCTACTCATCAAAGCACCCTCTTTCTTTGTTAAGAATATACCGAGATGAGATTTTTCATTTTTCTCAAGGTGCTCTTTTATCAGCATTTACCTTATTTTATTTTAAAAGTGCTAGTCATGCGACATCACTCATATTCCTATTTGCTATGACGGCCTTTCTTCTCATTAATGAACTCCCCTTTATTCAAAAACTCGGTCCTGTATTTAAAGGACTCCTACTTCAGATAAATATCCTGTCTCTACTGCTAGTCTATATTCCTTTAATATTTGGCCAGGTAGGTACTATTATTTTTCTTGTCGCCTTAAGTACTTATTGTCTTGTGGTTGGAGGTGGCTTCTACTTCCTTAAAAAGAAAGAACTCGACATTGATACAATCAAGAAATCGTGGTTAATCCCCGGCATCTCCCTCTTCGTTGTTATCTGTTTTTTACGTACTTTCTCCCTTATGCCTCCAGTACCTCTCAGTTTAGAAAAGGCGGGTATATATCACAAAGTTGAAAGAGATTATCCGCTATACAACCTTTATCATGAGAGAGAATGGTGGCGAATATGGAACTCTTCAGATGAATACTTCAGGGCAGCTCCAGGAGATGCCATTTATTTTTTCACCAGAATTTTCGCCCCTGGTGGATTCAAAGACATGATTTATCTACACTGGCAAAAGAGCATAGATGGCGATTGGCAAACGAGTGACCGCATTCCTCTAAAAATCTCTGGTGGTAGACAACAAGGTTATCGTGGTTTTTCATTTAAGACTAACCACTCCCCAGGAGAATGGCGGGTTTTAGTGGAAACTAAGAGTGGTCTTGAAATTGGCAGACTCTCCTTTGAAATAGAGGAAGTGCCTGCCATAGAAAAAGAAAGGGTTTTTAAAAAAGAAGTCGACGGTAAACGTTAAACTTCCTTCCTTTTGAATACCCAAACAATAATTAGGATGAGAAGAGTGTAGGTGGCAATAAAGTGCGGCACTTCGTTTGCATAATTAAACTTAAACTCAATTCCCATAATAAAAGACTTTCCTAAGTTTTCCCAATGAGAGATATGGGGAAAAATACCATGAAAGATTACCGCTATACTTTTCATGACAGAAAGATCTTTTAGAGTTTCAAAATATTCCTTCTCTAAGAAGTAGCCATTAGATAAGGCGATGAAAAAAGTCATTAGAAAGTTTACAATGAAGGCCTGAATCGTTCCCAAGTAAAGACCAAAGAATAGCGCGAGCGTAATGACAACTAAGTTTGAAATACTTGTAATAAGCATTCCAAAGATAATATCAAAACTTAAAATGAAGTCCCCAAGCGCCATGCTAATGCCAATAATCCCAATCAAAAGCGACAGGATGTAGTAACCAGTAACAATGGTATAGGCTCCAGTTATACGGCCTAAAAGATACTCCCAACGGGAAAGAGGAAAGCTTAGCATTTGTGCCATCACTCCCCCATCTTGGTCAGATCTTACTGTTGAGACACCAATAAAAGTTGCAACAAGGTAGGACCAAATATTAATAATCCAAAAGAAAACTCCTAGAGATTGTTCAGCAAGTCCCTCCATGGGAAGCTCGGTTAGAACATTATTCTTAAAGTAAGAAAGCAACACTCCTGCTAGGGAGATCATAATGACCGTGATGATAAGAAGAAAAAAGAGAGTCTTGCTTCGCCACTCTTTTTGAATAGTATTTTTAAAAACTAAATATGTTAATTTAAGATTCATGATTACCTACCTTCGCATAGAAGAAATCAAGAAGACTTGACTCTCCAATCAGCTCCTTTAGCTTCCCTTTTACGACCAATTCACCTTTATCAATTATCGCCATGGTATCGCAGACCTTTTCAACTGAATCCAACCCATGAGAATTAATAAATAAGGTTTTACCTTTATTTTTTAATTCAATTAAAAGTACTTGGAGTTCCTTGATCCCAATAGGGTCAAGACCACTATAAGGTTCATCAAGGATAAAGAGCTGATTCTTTCCAATCAAAGTGGCCGCGAGCCCTGTCCTTTGCAACTGACCCTTTGAACAATCTTTAACTTTTTTACTCATCAAATCAGAAATACCTAATCGCTCCATGGCCTGACCAACTTCTTGTTTAAGCTCGCTTCCAGCAAGCCCTTTCATCTGACCATAAAATTCACATACACCTTCTAGCGTATAGTAAGGATAGAAACTAAACTTTTCAGGAAGATAGGCCACCTGCTGGCGACTTGTTTTATCCGTCACATCTTTTCCAAGAAGTTTTAACGAACCTTCTTTTAGACGCACAAGATTTAAAAGAGATTTAACAAAAGTTGTTTTACCTGCACCGTTTTTACCGAGAAGGCCAAAACACTCACCTTCTTCCACAGTAAAACTAACATCTTTTAAGGCCTGAATGACCCCATAGTTTTTAAAAACGGATTGCGCTTCTATAACTGCCATGGTTTTTCCTTATGGTTGATCAACTGGTCGGGGTTTATGGTTATCGTCTATCGCGACATAGGTAAAAACACCTTCCGTTATTTTTTCACGCTCAGATTTAAATTGCCTTATGGTCCAGGCCTCTACTTTTACAGCAATACTGGTGCGTCCAATCTTAATAGTGTCGCAATAACAGCAAAGAACATCTCCAACATAAAGAGGCTTATGGAAAGTCATAGAATCCACAGCAATAGTTACCGTCCTTCCACGAGCTATTTTTTGGGTATAAATACCGCCAGCGATGTCCATTTGAGATAAGAGATAGCCACCGAAAATATCTCCCATAGGATTTGTATCCCTTGGCATGGCCATCGTCCGAACAGTTACTTCACCTTGTGGTTCATTTTCCATAATTCCTCTTGTCCTCATTATTTCCTAAGGCTTTTAAATTACTCAGTATTTTACTCTGGAGGGACTAACATATCAAAGGCATTACCCGACTAAAACCATCCGTCTAGATTTAATAGGGGAATCAAATACTCTCTTTTAGTTCGAAATTATTTCAGGCTATAATGGTCCTATGAAATGGAAAACTACAATGACACTCCTAATTTCTTCCTTCTTTTTCCTCTCTTGTGCTCACACATTTGCACCGAAAAAGAACCCTCGAACCCCCGCATCAGTGGAAACACCTCTTGCTTGGGGAAAGGCCGTTAACAGTGATCATCAAGAACTTCTTGATGACGTTGAAAACGCTCCCGCCGGTGTCTATAAAGGCGCAAAAGTACCAAATTAGAAGATCCTTAGTTACAGGTCCACTCAATTGCTGTTAACGTAGCCTTTATGGAACCACGCAATACTCTTAAATGGGCCAGGGCCAAGTTTTTGTCCAAAGCTGCAAAGATCGCTAAAGACCCTAAAATGGTCTTAAGTCTTGTTTCTGACGTAGAAGGCAAAATCAACACTGCCTACTTTAAAAAGCAATTCAAAGTATTTTGGCAGGATCTCAAAACCCTTCTAAGTCTTTTAAAAGATACAGCGAAAGGCTCATACAAGCCTCAATCAAAAAAGAGTCTCCTTCTAATTGTCCTTGGACTTTTATATTTCCTAAGCCCGCTCGACCTCATTCCCGATCTTTTGGTGGGTGGCTTTATTGATGATGCAGCCCTTTTGGCCTGGATTATCACCAAAGTAAAAGGCGAGCTTGATAACTACAACTCCATGATAAATCCTGAATAACTTCCAAAACCTATAGATATTACAAGAATTGACCCGCTGCACAACGCAATATGATACATATTCTTCGGACCCCATTAATAACAACGGCCTGAGGAAGAATTATGAAATTTGTAGCGTTTATTGTCGTCTTTTTGGGATTTTCCACAATAGTTAATGCCAGAAACACTCCCCTCCAACGAGTTGAAAGAGAGGACCTTTATTCTCATTTCTTCAATATCAATTCAGAAGATAACTGCAAAGGCAGCATCAGCTGTAGCATGTTACGCCGCCACTTAATTCGCGATTCAAAAAATTGTCTTATGGACCCAACAGATACTGAAGTCGTAAGTAATTATGTATCCACGAGTGCCGCTCGTCCAAGTAAGATAAGCGGTTCAATCAGCTATCTAGGGGTAGCGCCAGGAAAATATGCATACGACATCTACCTAGATAGTGAAGGCAAATTAAATGTGGAGACAAGTATTTACTTTAAAAATATTAATGAATTTTCGGCAAGACAGATAGAGAGTTTGAAAACGAAGATGAAGAGAGCATCAGATGTTTGGACTAACAATAATCGCTTTTCAGCAAACCCTGTTAAGTTTCACTTATTGCTTGCGAAAAGTCGTAGTGAGGCAAAAATCGTGGCCAAACTTAAGAGAAAATTTACGAGAGGTCCATACTTTAGTCGTTGGTCTTTAAGTTGGTCGGCCAGCACCATCGCTCATGAGATGGGTCATATGCTAGGCCTTGATGATGAGTACAGTAATAATCCATTTGGAGGAAGCATGGCCAAGTGTTCATATAACTCTGTTATGTGTAACTCAAATAGTGGTCGACCACAGGATTACCAATACTACTTAATATTTAGAAGAATGCTATGCCAGTAGACTTCTTCATAGAGATAGAGTCCATTTAATTCAAAAAGTATGAGGCCTTCACTTTGAGGGCCTTTTTTGTGGCGAGTGTTGCTGTCACCCAACAAAGTCCTGTGATCGTTATGATACTTATAATTGGCCACATAAGATTAAAACTCCATAGTCCATCAAAGAATAAATTTGTCACGATTAAACTCACGATAAGACCAAAGCCAGCACCAATAACAGCGGCCAAAAAACCTATACTGACAAATTCTCTAGTCACCATTTTTTTTAGTTCACCAAGTTCCATACCAATTACTTTAAGAAGAACAAGGTCAGCTTTTCGTCCTTCCATTTGATGATTAGCAAGTGAGTAGAGAACAAAGAAACCAACTACTAGACACAAAAAGCTCATGGCCTTTAATGCCCATCCCATTTGGGCCATAACGTCTAAGATTTTTTTAACAAGCCGACTTATATCAACAGCACTAACATTAGGGAATTTAGTATAGAGAAGACTTTGAACACTTTCTTTCTTATCAGACCCAAGAAAAGGCACTGCTGCCAACCAAGTTTTAGGTGCATCATTTAATACACCACTTTGAAACTGAATGAAGAAATTAGGGAGGAAACTAGTCCAACGCACTTTACGAAGATTGAACACCTCTCCAACGATGGGCACCCCTAAAATATCAAAAGTTACCAAATCTCCTAACTCAATACCCATGCGCCCAGCATAGCCAACTTCGATGGAGACATAAGGGTACTTTTGTTTTCCTTCGATAAATGGCCCTGGAAAAGCCTTTCCTTCTACCAATGTCTCACTCTCCGTTAATTCATCTCGGTAGCTTAAATTGGTGCCTCGATTCCTAAAACGCTGTTCCCTTTCCTCTTCTCTGGTAAGTGCCTTATCCGTCTCTACTTTTACGTCTTGACCATTAATCTTCTTAATCCGGCTGCGTATAAAAGGACTTAAGGCCAGAAGGTTTATCTCTTGTTCTTCTTTAAAGAAGCTTGCAAGTTCACTGACCTGCTCATCTTGAATATCAAAGAGAAAAAGGCTTGGAAGACTGGCCTCTTTGCCCATAGAGATTTCAGCCTGTATCGATTGTTGTAATAATGGAATTAAGTTTAAAAGCATGGAGCCTAATAAAAGGCTCAAGAAGATTGAGATCGTGCTAATACGATATCGATTGAGATAGCGCAAAGATAACTTAAGACCTAAAGGGACACTGTGAGAAAGTTTCTCTCCCATTTTCAAAAGAAAAAGACCCAAGGGAAAAGTTAATAAGGTAACACCGAAAAAGAGCAGAAGAAAAGTTCCACCAACTTTAAAGGAATTTGCCGCGTATAAAGTCATCGCACTAAAGAAGATTAAGTAGGGCAAGAAATGTAAACGCTGTCCCCTTGGAGCATTATCTTCAATCTCTGCAACTTCTTGAAAAAGAGAGGCCGTCTTTTGGCGAATGGCCCCGAGAATTAACGGGTAAGACAAAAGAAGGACACCGACAAGCCCGACAAGAAGACCAATAGAGAGTGCACGAGGACTAATAATTGCAGGAAGTGCAAAAGGAAGAATCTTTGCTAAAAATAAATTTATAAGAGGTATGACGATGGCACTTAACCCCAGTCCCAAGAGACTTCCAAGAATTCCTAATATAAGAACATGTCTAATATAAATGCCAAAGATTGAACGACTGCTTAACCCTACTGAAGAATAGATTGCAAAGCTAATGCGTTTTCCACCAAGGTGGGAGCGATAAAGATAAAAGAGACCAACACTGGCCAAAAATAAAGCGACTAAGGACACAAGGCCCAGAAAGTCACTAAGATAGGCCAAGACACGGCCAACTTGCTGCGAACTTTGTTTGGGCGTTCTTACTCTAATAGCAGTGTCATCAAGTTCTTCAGTTAAGTTTTTAACTAATTCCTCTGTAATAGGTACGTCAGTTTTAGCTAAAGTGTAATAACGAATGGTGCTACCCTTTTTAATAAGACCCGCAGCTTTAGCGTCCTCTAAGCGCAGAAATACTTTAGGCGCGACAGAGCCCATTTCAAAGGTCTGTTGAGAGTCATCGGTAACAATTGATTCGATAAGAAAGTCTTTATCTCCGATTCTTAGTTTGCGGGATCCAAGCTGAGACTCGACTTCGGGATAGGCCCAAATTTTAAAAGACCCTGGTAATACTTTCGAATCTCGAGGAAATTTCATTTCCTTATCTAGCTCAATATGACCGTAGAAAGGATAAAGTTCTCCTTCGCCTTTACTAAGGGTGTGAAGATAAATAAGTCGATTTGTCTTTTCAGAGCGGGCCATTGAGAACATCGTCATCAGGTCAATTTGAGATGACTTTTCACTTTTAATCGCTTTATTGAATATCGCCCGTTTGTCAGGGCTTAGAGGAAATCGACTTGAAACGGCGATATCAGCGCCTAATAAGTTTTTTGCTCTTTGATTCAAAACGCTTTGAAAACTTACTTTGAAGTTTTCAATTGTCACCAAACCTAACAGCCCAATGGCCACGTTCAAGACAAATAAGAAAGTGAATACCTTATCGTAGCGAATTTCTCGCCATGCCATACGCCATAACATTAGACTTTGGCCTCTTGGTTACCAGCTTGTAAATGAAGCTGTCCCCCTTCAAGTTGATAGACCTTTTCACAGCGCTGTGCCAGCTCTTTATTGTGCGTGACAAGGATAAG
>JAFMBV010000173.1 GCA_017858255.1 Bacteriovoracaceae bacterium | reverse complement strand
AAATACCAATATTATTATCGTTAATGGGCTGGCCACTAAAGAAGGGGAAAGACTTTCTTTTGGAAACGCTGTTTTGGATAGTGATGGAGAAAGTGTTCATGCAGATATCGCCAACTTGTCATTCTCTAATGGGGATGTCGCTTTTTCAGCCGATAGTTTTTTGGGTAGTACCAATGGTGAATCTTTCGACCTTAATACTGCTGGTATCTTGAGGACTGGGGGAACAGATCTTAATCTTAGCTTTGAGGGAAGAGGTATAAACTCTCTGGCCATGAGTGGTCCCGCTGAAGATGGAGGCATCCTTTTAGAGAAAAGTGGAGGAAGAGTTATACGGGCCGCAGGTACTGTCTCCCTTGGAACAACTGAGGATGGTGGAATATCTGACATTGGAGTTGCTCTTGGAGAGAGTATTTCCTTCAGTGCAACGGATGCCGATGGTAATGCGCGTGAGCTAACTGCGTCCTTTAGTTATGATGAAGCGGCCGGAAAATTTTTCCTGAAAACCGTTTTTAGCGGCGGTGACGAAACGGAAATTAAAGTTTTTCCCTTTTCTTTTACTTCCGAAAAGATTGGTGACGACGCTGTTGCGGCCCTTTCGGCATCACTTGAAACCCAAAATATTGAAGATTACCTAACCACTATGAGCAGGATTATTGATCTTGAAAGAATTAATGACTTTATTGCTGTAGGCCAGGATCGCATGCAGGTGAGAATAGGAAGAGAACAAGGACTAGAGTTTTATTATGCAGACAATGACCTTAATATTTTAAATGGAGTCTCAGACTTCCCTCATAATAATAGTGAAGGAAGGGACATTGCCTTGAGTCTTGGTTACTTTAATCGAGGCTCTGATAATAGCGTAACCTCTGGAGGAGTACTTTTTAGTTCTGACAGTAGTTTACGCTATAATGTTGAAGCAGGGACATTGTCCTTTAATGGCGTTGACTTACCTGATAGAGGTGAAATCCCTCTAACTATCGGTGCTTATTACAGACATGAAGATGACGACGGTAACGCTGTCTTTGGCACGTTAGGTACTAGCCTTGCCGACCTAGGGTCTGTCTCTGCCGGTGTAACCGTGCAAAGAGAACTCAATGATTATACAAATTACTCGGTAGGGATGGCAGGTAATAGTGACGGAGATATTGCCGCAAGTGTAGGCCTTCAAATATTTTTCCAAAAAAGGGTTAATGATTCTCCCAGAAAACTAATTAATAATAACTATGACCCTCGACAGGCCGGCGAGATGGCGGAATCTCTTCGTGATTATAGAGCAATATCAAGGTAGTTAAGAGCGCAGCTTGAACTCAAATTGGTCAACTTTTGACATTACCAAACCAATCCTAGTTCATTACTAAAATTAACTTTAAATGTCCTCTTCGCTTGCTATTCTAAAAGCTGGTGAAAATCAAAGTCAGGTGTTTCCTCAACTCCGAGACCAGATCCCGTAAGCTCTCTTAGTGAGTAGCCCATGAATTTACTGTAGTCGCGATCGATTTGGTTACGGAGCGCTTGAGAAGCACGGTACCACTCCCATTTTTCGTTATCTTGAGAGCATGTTGATACGTCGTCCCCAGTTAATCCCCATCGTAGCTCAGGACATATATAGGGGTTAAAAGAGAACTTAAAGAGGCGATCGATGGCCTCATCAAGGTTCATTAAACGAACCTGACCGTTAGATTTTTTGATTTTGAGTTGGCACTTTTGACTTGAATTCTTATAAACCTTTTTAAGGTCGGTGCGAAGATCACTTCCTTGATAGTCGATGGTGAAGTTTGGCGCTTCTCCAAGACCAATAAAAGATGCGGTCGTATTATAAATTTCTTTTACAGATGCTTTTAGTCTCGCGTCTCTTGATGGTGTTGAATAGGTTTCCCACTCGCCATCAGTTCCATAAATATTTTCAGGTAAAGAATCTGGGTGAGATTTTTGACTAATATTATCACTAATTGCTTTCTCTACGGATGCAATTCTATCCTCGAAATCACGACAAAGGTCAGAGAACATTACGCTAGCTTCTTCGATTGGGTTTATTGATAAACCATTTAATGAAAGCCTTGCCCTTACAAATTGGGTGAATGGAAAGCTTGTGCCATTGAAGTTGAAATCTACTTTTCTCCATGATGTTTCTCGATCATTTTCTGGGCCAAAGTATTGCTCAAGGCTATAGTCCTCTAAAGAACTGTTGGGAGTCGGAATATATTCAGATCCGCTTAGGCGATAGGGTCTAAATCGAATAAAACCTGCTCCTATATTGATGGAGCTTCTCGAAAACTTTTCTCCATAGGCAATGTAGGTAATTGAATTATCAGGGTGGGCATCAATAAGGTAAACTTTCCCCGACTCGGTAACCTCTGCAACAATCCCAATATGCCCGGCAGGGTCATAAAGAACTGTTCCCGGAAAGATTGCCTGTCTTGTTACTTCAACAGGGTAGGTATCTCTAAATACAGGCCCCTTATCAAATAGGCCGCCGTTGACTCTAAAGATTGCAGTAGAGACAGAATTTACGACCTGATCGAAAACACTGTTAATATTGTCACCATTTTTGATTCTTCTAAGTCCAGTGATTTTGTTTCCTGTTCTAGAGTAGCGAATGTCTTTTCCCGCCTTCTTTTGAAGTTCCTCAAACTGGTCCTTAAGTTCTTTATAAGCCTTTTTTACTTCTCGTGGGCGTGAGAAGAATGAATAGCGATCATAGTCTCTTTTGGCCGCGTAGTAGGCCGTTCTTACTCTGTCTAATTCAGGACTATAAAACGTAACCCCTTGTGGAAAAACAAAGGGAAGCTCTCTCATGAAAGCAAAATATGTTCTTAATATATAGGGAAGGTCTGCACAGTCAGCAAAGATATCTTTTAGGTTTTTAGGGTTATTTCGATAAAAGAGGGGATTTGCTTTTGGATTCTTGATGCAGTTATCGGCCGTTGAACAGACTCCGTTCTTTATGGCGACACCCAAGTTTTGAATAAATTCAGAGTATAGAGCTTCTTCAGAGCTATCCCATTGACGTGAAATTTTCCAGTTTAGTTCACCTGCAACTGAAAATTGTGAAAAAACTACTAAGAAAGTAAGTAAGATCGCCTTAAACATGAATTCCCCAATTTATAATGTGTGATCAGTTAGTATCGACTTTGACATACAACGTCTAGAATCCCTGAAAAAAAGACCCATATCGTCTGAAAGGCGCATGAATCCTTATTTATTCTTGAGTGGGAGGGTCTATCTAGGAGAAGGTAAATCGTGCCACCAGTTAAACCCATCTGCTTCTCAGTTTATCATTAGGAGAATGATTTTTTTTGAAAACTAGTACTTAGGGGCCATGGTATGGGCAAATCTCGATTTCATTATTTGGCAAATAGATCAGTTTTAATCCTCTTAATTAATCTTTTCTTGTTCTCAGTAAAAGCAGGAGATTTTCATACTTTAGAAACGACTCAGATCTATCCCGTTTACTGTCTGAAAGATAGTTCAACTCTAACTCTAGTGGGAAATCTCAAAAGCGGTAGCACTGTAAAGGTTCCTGTTGATGCAGTTCCAAACCTGCTTTTGCTCGAAAGTGGCAGACGTGACACTTCAGGTTTTTATGGTGGTGTGTTGTTAAGTGGCATCTCTTTGCCAAGAAAATGTTTTAAGGGAAGTTCTTTTTATATGACGGCGCTTATTCCGCTAGGGGATACTAATTCAGATATTAGGCCAATAAGTCCTACGACCAAACCAACAAGCACGTATAAATCTGTTTACACCGAAGCATCTCGAGTAAAAAAGAGCGACTCTACAATTGCTTGGGCGATAGGACGAAATAGTAAGCGCTTTGCAAGAGTTTGGAATAGGGCCTACGCACCAGGTGAACTCTCAAGCGAAGATATCGTTAGGTCACAGAAAATTTTGAAAGAACTCTCTCGTTTCTCGAATAGGGAAACGTTAACTCCTGGAAGGCTCGTTTATCTTCCGACCTCAACCTCAATCTCTCAATCGAGAAGTCGACAGGTAATGGCCTCCAATTTATCAAAGCAAATTATGAGTAATTATGGATTTTCTCCGGCCTTTGGAGCATGGGATGTCGCGATTTACGGAACAGCTAATCGATTGGGCTTTCCTCAAGCGCCTTGTGCTGAGTTTGTTTCAGAGGTTATTAGACAGGCCTACGCAAGGGCAGGGCATAGTCATGATGAAGACTTTCAATACACGATTGAAGGACGACTTATCTTCACTCCCTGGCAAGATGGGATATTTGGCCCGCAGTCTGTGAAAGGCCTCTCTAATAGGCTCGTGCTCGCCGGATGGATTCCTTGGGACCCTACAAAGTATAGACCCTTAACAGGGGCGATTGCTATGGCCCTT
>JAFMBV010000056.1 GCA_017858255.1 Bacteriovoracaceae bacterium | reverse complement strand
CTTACAATTTTCTCAATCTGCTGTTTTTCTCTGGCCAACATGAGGTTATAATAGCTTAGCATCTAGATTGCAGAGACACTGTGAGAGGAGTCACAAAAATGGCTAATTCATCTGATAACAACACAAATAAAAAAACCTACACTTTTGGTGGGATAAATGATTTTAACCTAGAAGAGATTGAAAACGATGTGCTCAATGATAGCGTTTATCTTGATGTATTTGCAGGCTCCGATGTCCGCTTCAAAGAAAATATTAAAACTGCCTCTTGTGGTCTTGATGATATTTTAAAACTTCAAGCCTATACGTATAACTACAAAACTGAAGAATTCTCTGATCAAAACTTTCCAACAGAAGAGCAACTTGGTCTTATGGCACAAGATGTTGAGAAGGTTGCACCTATCGCCGTTAAAACAGACGATAGTGGCCATAAATATGTAAATTATGCTCGTCTTGCTCCTATGCTTATAGAATCAATTAAAGACCTCCATAAAATTATTGAAGGACAATCTCAAAAGATTAATGAATTGGAAAAGAAACTTAAGGGCTAGTGAAGCCCCGAGTATCCAATGATGGATCCCCTCAACCACCCACTCATTTTCTCACGACGAAAAGACCTTGAATTAAACTTAAATCAAATCGAAGAAGTAGGCTTTCAGTCTGCTCGCTTCTGCCTCATGCCATTCGTTAATATTATATTAGAACCAAATGGATCAGTAGGACTCTGCCGTCATAAGGGTACAGAGCACTCTCTTGGAAACTTATTAGAGAACACCTGGCAAGAGATTTGGAATGGTCCCAAGGCGACTGCCTGGCGAGAGGAGTTTCTGACGGGAAAACCACAAGTTTGTAAGGTAGAACTAAAAGATCAACACTGTAACCTCTGCCCTCAGCTTGGAAAGATGTTTCCAGAAAACTCAAGAGCATTTTTTCAAAAAAATATTGATCAACCGCTAAGGCTAACGGCAAACTTTAACGGTCAATGTAACCTTCAATGCCAGATGTGTGATGTTTGGCAGCTCCCAAACGGCTTTTACACAGAAGACAATTTTTGGAAAGATGCCAGACTAACCCTATTTCCACACTTAAAAGAAATCGACATGTTGTCAGGAGAGCCCTTTCTTCAATCTGATACCTATAAACTTATCAATGAAGTAAGTGCAGTTAATCCAAATTGCTTATGGTCGATTACAACAAATGCTCACTGGAAATTTAACGATAAAGTTAAAAGTCATCTCGATAAAATTAAGATTAAAAACATCATTCTTTCAATTGATAGCTTTGAAGAACAGACCTATGCAAAGATACGCTATCCAGGGAAGCTTCGAGTTGTCCTTGAGACTGTAGAGAAGCTGAGAGAATACGAGACAGAACGCATTTCTCGTGGGCAAACTCCTCTTAGTTTCAATTTAAATTTCGTTGTACAAAAAGACAATTGGAGAGAAATTCCTCAGGCCATAGAATATTGCCTCTCGAGAAACCTCCACCCCTTTATTACTCTATGTTACCGACCAAGCAAACACTCACTTCTTGATCTAAACCAAGCTGAAAGAATCGCTTGCTTAACCTTTATGATCGACACCTTTTCTTGGGGGGAAATTTGTTTATCTCATCGAATCATCACGCCCCTTATTCAGTCTATTGACACTGTCGACAAAGCCCAACTTCTCGCTAAAATGAAAGATATTAAATCTCAATATGAGGCTCAAAACGCCTCTTAAAAGCTGGAGTTAAACATAGTGGTGTCCTTATTAAAATATATAAGTTGTCTCTTATTCGCTTTAACCCTTACCGCTTGCAGTTCTCTCCCTCACCTCTCTTCTCCCTATCATTGTGAAAAACTTCGTGCTGGTATCGATATAGGTTCAGGTAGTACAAAAGTATTAGTCGCCAAAATTAATAAGTGTAAAAAAAAGATCATAAAGATTGTTGAAGAAAGAAATTTTGCCTTTAAATTTAAAGAGTCCCTTCACCTTAATGGCGAGCGCCTCCCTGAAGATCTCTACAATAAAGTTAAGACAACCATCGACTCCTTAAAGGCCAACTTCAAAGCTAGGGATATAGAAGTTAGGGCGGTAGCAACAGAAGTCTTTAGACAGGCCAAGAATGGCGAAAGCTTCATTTCTCGCTTATCCAAAGAAACCAATACTAAGATCCTCATCATTAATCAGGAAAAGGAAGCTCAGCTAGGCTTTTGGGGCGCTGTTGCGGTTACTGAGAAAAGTCCCTTAGATATCGTTGTATGGGATATTGGTGGTGGCTCAATGCAGATCACAACGATGAGAAAGAATCACCTATTCTCTTATTTAGGAAAGTTAGCTTCCGTAAGTTTTAAAAATAAAATTATCGCTTACCAAAATAAATTGAGAGGCAGCCCTAACCCCATTGGAAAATATAATGCTCTATGGGCAAAGCGCACTGCTCAAGAGGAAGCAAAAACCTTAGATAATATTTTAAAAGCAGATTCCAAAAACAAAGAAGTTATTGGAATTGGCGGTGTGCACTATTTTTCTATAAAGAACCAACTAAGCTTGAAGCCTGCTCTACCTTATTCTCAATTTCAAATGGAACAACAAATTAAAGAGAGAGTAAATTGGTCAGACCGTTTACTCTCGGGAGCGTACAAAGAAACTGAAGTTAGTAATCTGATTCTAGTGAAGGCGTTTATGGAATCACTAAAGATCCAGACTGTACTCCCTATTAAAGTTAACCTTGCGACAGGCATCTTATTTGATGAATCTCTTTGGCAATAATCAGCTTAATGGTAAGCTTTTAGCATGCAATTAAGAGATCACAAGGTTAACTTACTTATTTTAACTATTCTTTTTCTGATGCTCTACCTACCAATAATTGGCAGGCCTTTTACCTTTGAGGAATTACGACTCACCTCATTTTTTCATACGCCACCAATTGCTGAGATAACTTCTTTTACTCCCGAACTTCAACAGGGAAGTCGATTAAGTCAATATTGGCGTGACTATGTTGAAATTTATCCACCAGGTGTACTCATTTTCTATAGGGCATGGTCTTTCATTTCTCTTGAGAATGAAACATTTATGAGACTACCGCTTTTTCTTTTAATTATTTGGTCCCTTGTGAAACTCTTTCAATTCATGAGCCTGTCGGTTGGAAAAAGTGAATCCTCCCTCCTCACTCTTCTCATAGGCCTCTCTCCTCTTTGGTATGGTTACTCTGGACATCTTACCCCAGAGGCTTTTGCCTTCCCTTTATTTTTTCTGAGTATTTTCTACTACCATGAGGCCATACAAAGGAAGAACTTCTCTTCTCTTTCTTTGTGGATTGTTAATACGTTGGGCCTTTTTACTCTCTACCACTTTAGCTTTTTGGTATTGGCCCAAATAATTGGCTCCTTCTTTTGTAAAAAATATGATTCTCAAAAAACTTTTGCTGGATTGTTCATATTATTAGTCACAACTGTCTTAAGTACCTTTGTCCTAATAGCATCTGATAAAGTAAAAAACCCACTCGTCTTTTATTGGCCAGAGATAGATGGCTCAGAAGTCATTAAGCTTTTTAAACTGATGATCCTCGGGAGTTCTTAAAAATGAGTGAGCTCCAAGACCTATTTGTTTTCATGTTTGCCTGTTTAAGTATTGTTGCAAGTATTTATGAATTATACTTTGGTTTAAAGGAAAGGAAGGCTTTTTCAATTACCATTTCTCTCGCTTACCTAATACCTCTTCTTGCTCTTTCAATCACCTCTGCCGTTAACTTTCGCCTAGGACATTGGAGTCACTATGCTCCCCTACTCTCTTTAGGTTTAATTATTATTTTTCAGGCCTCTATTGATTTAAAGATAGCGAAACAATTTCGTTTATTAGTCTTTCTTCTTATCACTCTTGCTGGCTTCTTTAACTATTTCACGCTCTTCCCCTATAATAAAGAATACAAAATCATTGCCGAAAAAGGTGAATACCTTAAAATCGAAGAAGGCTTAATTAATATTATTTTAATACCTACTCATCCCTTCTATAAGGAGCTTGCGCTCTATTATGGGAAGGTTCACAAAGGTTACAAAACACTTATTTTAGATATTTCAGAAGATAACAGAGAGCTAGGAAAAGTATTTGAGCTACACAAAGAACAAAGTGTCGTTAACTTCTTATTTCTTGAAAATAATCCTGCCGAAAAAGAAATGTCTAAAAAAGTAATAGACCTTTTATCAAAACACTTCATCGTAAAAAAGGAAGAGTTCCATGAGGCGATTGTGGATGATCACTACTACCTTAGACCACAAAGAGAAGTCATAAAATCGGTAATTCTTTACAAAATAAAATAACCTTTTTGGTACATGGCTACTTGCCAATCTGAGACATTATAGATGAAGTAGCAGTTGCCCCAAGCTGAGGACGAAGCTCCCTTGCAATAACTTCCTTCACAGGCTCCATCGTATAATTTAATGAGTCTAGAAAACTGACTTGATTTTCTACTCTTGCCTTAATTGATTCTAGGCTAAAGCCTCCCATATTCTCTCCCTGGCACAAACTTTTTGAGGCCTGATTGGCTTCGTTAGTTCTGGCCCCATTGAAGCAATAAATGGCGCAAGCTGAGACAGGGTCATAATGCCTATTATGTTCTGCCCCTGTAGTATGCAGAAATTCATGAAAAATAAGTTGTTTTAAAAACCTTTCTCTATCTCTAAGAGGTAGAGTATTTGTCGAATTAGCCTGATCTTGGAGACGATCAAAATTAAGACTAATGAATGGATGCCTAATATTAAGCTCCCCTCCCTCACATGCCAGCTTTGTACTATGGGCAACCCCTGTTGAGGCCAATCCATGACCAACTTCGCTAGACCCATCTCTCATGGCAAAAGCACTGCCCCTTTGGGAGCATAGAACCTTTTGTTTTTGGAAATCATTAGCATTGGCCCTACGTGGAAAACCATTGCGTCCACCATTCATTGACTGGATATTCATAGGTGTCTCATAAATTTTTTGCCCAGCTAAGCTTGCAGCACTATTTAAATAAAGAAGGTTAGAAAATGAAGCGCTATCCCTGCCATCACTGGCCAAATCCTGTAAACAGCTCATACCCTCATTTATAGATTCTGCATAAATTTGGCTAAACTTTTTTCCCGACTCTAAAAATGCAGACGTCTTTTGATTACAACTTCTGTCAAACTCTACATCAACAACCACATCAAAATCATCAATACCAGGCCAATCTATACCATAATCATTTATAATGTCGTTTACGGAATCAATAAGAGTAGAGTCTAAGTAGAAGCTAGAGTTATTCAAGCACTGCCTTTTTCTTGCAAGATCTTCGGCCATCTCGATACTACTGGTGAAGGTTTCTTCGATTACCTTAAACTCGCCCTTTTTAGACTCAAGACGAGATATTTGTAAACGAACAAGGTGAGAGCCTACGACGGGATAAAACCTTTTCCTAAGGTGATAAATTTTTGAACTATTTAGCGAGATAAGCTCTTCATAAGTATATTGTTGATTGGTGACCTTTCTTTTTATTACTTCAAAAAAACCGTCACGATCTGCATCGATTTTCTCTAAGATACGCTTTCCATTTTTTTGTTGAATAACATAATTAACGACAGCGCCTTTGGTATTTCCAAGAGAAAACCTTAATTCATTAACACCCTTGTCTTTATCAAAGTGACTTTCAATAAACTGCTTTCCCAACTTTTTAAATGATTTCTTTGATAGCAGAACTTTGACCTCATCAAAAATAACTCCGTCTTCGGCCTGAGAGGGTGCGCACAGAATAAGAATCAAAAGAAGAACGATAGGTACAACTATGAGTATCTTCACAGTCATCCCTTGGGAGTTAGAATTAATGGAGGAAATTTTATTAGCCACTACAACCTCTTAACTTTATCGGAATTTGGCCCATTAAAGTAATATCCACTCTTTATAATTATGGGCCCAAAAGCCAAGCCCATGGCCCTTCAGTTAATAAATATTCATTTCATACAAAAATTCAGTCACTTAGCTTTGGTTTTGTTGAATTTGTCCCTATATTTTTGCCAAGAAAAAGTGGCGCTAAAAATCAGAAGTACCTATAACTACGAAAAGACTGACAATATCACTCAAGTTCAATCTCTCTTCATCCGAAAAAGAGAATGTGAAAGAGCATTTTGTTAGTCCCATTGATTTTAAAAGTCCCAATAGAATGGCGATTCTAAAGGTCATAGTTTTATCATTAGTTACCATCGTTCCTCATAATATATGGTCGTCAAGTGAACCCTGCCTTCTGGGCACGCAAAGTTCCCACCCTATTGATGAACATAGATCTAGCGGTGCCTTTGAAGTTTCAAAACTGGCTTGCGAAAATACTGAACCAGATTTTTTAATTCAGGACTCATTAGTTTTGAGAAATATTCGCGAAGATGTTAGTAACTATTTTTGCTCCTCATTTGAAGACACCAATAGTTCCGTGGCCGACAATGGGGTATGCAACTCAGAAAAACAATTCAATTTTATTGAACATAGTGAAAGAGTCCAAGATTTCATAGATATTATGGGTGCAACCTTAGAGCTTAAGATAGCTTTGCCTGAAAGTTATGCAGAATCTAGTAACTCTCAACATATTCGTGCCCTTATGTTTCTGTGCACTAACTATACGTTAGAGAAACTAGGAAATATCATTACCTCAGAAGCAAGCGTTGCAGAGAAAGAACGGGCCATTGAATTACTTGCACACAAGGGTCTTCTCGGTCACTTCTTAACAAGCAGGCCAGGTCGTGCTTTTTTAACCAATACATCACTACCTCTTAGTCTTAGAACTAAAGCCGTTAAATCATTTTTAGATTCTCCTAACAGCACAAGAGAAAGGATAGAATATTTAACAAGATTTTATTCTGAGAATAAGGAAAGCACAGGTTCGCGAAGAGAATTTGCCAATATTTTAAACCTTTCCTACAAAGAGTACTTAGAGCAAGATCCGACAACTTTAAATCGTCAAACATTGTCCATATTAAATAATTACAATATAGATGGTGTCCAAGAAATCATTTCTTCTCTTAGTCAAATTGAAGCTAAAAACTCTAATGGTTATGGTGGACGTGTGATTGCCTCTGTCGAGGACACTGCTACGCCAAATCAAACTCGTCCTAACTGTTCACAAACACGGATTTTAAGTCCTGAAGGATACAGGGCGATTATAGATCCTCTTGATGATTTCTTATCTTCCAAATCAACTAAAGCAAGTTCTGGTTTTCCACTGCTCACCAATCCTATTAATAGGTGGAGTTGGTATAAAGATTCTTTTGGTTCTGACTCTAGATGGAGCGAAATAGAGTTTTCTCTCAGCGAAAGCAAGGCCAGAGATGGTATTCCAAACATCAGGGCCTTTTATTGCTTTGTTGAGAATATTACTTCCAGTTTTTCTTCATTTTTAGATTTACCTATAAATCATCCCAATAGAAATCAGATCGCTAATGAGATCTTCGAGAAAATCACTTTAAATGGTGCGGAGGCTGATTTCCTCTCTATTATGGGGAAACTTTTACCAAATCTCTCTGAAGCGAATCAATTGGCGGCAATTGATATCATTGATGAACAAGTTAGCCTTGGAACAACTTCAGAAATTGATTCTCTTCGGACCTGGCGCAGAAATACATTGTCAGATCTCATTGATGAAAATACTGATCGTCTCTCTGGAACGCTTGTCTCCAGAGCGATAGCGGCCCTGGCAAGTAATGGTGGAGCTGATGAAGAACATACCTTGGCGACTTATTTTCAGAGATATGATGATGAGGTTTTTCGACAAAATATTCTCGCTCAATATGATGACCCCAGTCTCATTAGTTCCGTAGGTACTAACATGAGACTGTTAAGAGTTCTTGAGACCTTTACACCACAGGCAAAAAGAGATGATTACCTTAGAGTTTTGGTAACTAAAATCTCTTCAATAGATGCCTCGACAATATCGTTTAGAAATGGTGCAACCGATACCTCCAGAGTTTACCAGGCCAACTTGGAAGCAATAGTAAAAGGAATCGGTGCTATTTCTGGTGATGATATGGGAACCTTTATAGATGAAAGGCTTGCTAGGATTAGACAACAGGCAGATGGAGTTATTAATCCCGTTTCTGGCAACAATAGAAATGAAGTGACTTTAAATCCAACAAGAGTCCTTACGAATATCGCAATAACGGGCCAATCCTCTGGATCCGATCCTTCTGGATCTAAACCTTCTGGACCTTCTCCTGCTGGCAGCAGAGAGATTAAACCAA
This sequence comes from Bacteriovoracaceae bacterium, assembly GCA_017858255.1. GTDB lineage: Bacteria > Bdellovibrionota > Bacteriovoracia > Bacteriovoracales > Bacteriovoracaceae. The sequence continues at coordinate 14,459 of JAFMBV010000056.1, read as the reverse complement.
AGACGGTTCAAGACTCCTTTGTAAACACAGGGGTTTCTCCTACAAGAGTTGGGGGTATGGGCTTTAATTCAAATATAAAAAACCCATCTATTTCGACAACACTAGAATCTTTAAAGGAACAAGTTCAATCATTCGAGATAGAAAGAGAAAATGGGCAAATAGAAAATAATGAGGCAGCACCAAATGATGACTCGAGGCCATTGGCCCAAGACAATTTTTTCTCTTCCATTGCTCAAAATCTAGGATTTCCTGGTGCTGGTCAAAATGAAAATTTCTCACCACCAATTTTTCCCACTAGACCAAATGTTGGAGAGCAAGGAACAGCGGTAAACACAAGTACTTTTAATGATAGTATTTCCCGCCCCAGCTCAACAGTGCCAAATGAATCGCTAGCAAATGACGACTCATCAGAGGATTCCTCTAGGGATTCCTCTAGCAGTCGCTCTAAATCTACAAATACAACGGACAGAGAACTTTTAAGAGAAGTAGAAAAGTTATCAAACGATACTTCCAATCTAAAAAATGAAATCAATCGTCTCGATGCTCCCACGAACATTCCAACTCCGGCCACTGGGTTAGGACCGAATTCTCCTTTGGCACAAAATAACTTTAACCAACGAAACCCAACTGGCGCAACGACTGGAGGACCCAATAGCATTGGTCAAGAGAACCAGAATCAAAGGGCACCAGCCTCATCGCCCGATCGTTCAGAAAATACACAATCTCCATATCCCTCTCAAAGGCCAGCAATTGGAAATATTGCTCAACCTGACTCTCCTTTAAATCAAAGCATTCTGTCTCCATTTGATAATCCAACCGAGCAAGACTTGAGTAAGGTCATTAAGATTCAAAGTATTGAACAAAAAAACTTATTGATGAACTATATGGCAGCTAAAGAGAATATGAATTGCCCTGAACTTAGGTTTATTCAAGACTTTTATCAGACTAATATTGATAACTTCATTCTAAGTAAAAGACGCAAACCTTGGAGAGAATATGCCCTCCTTGAGCTTGAAGGTATAAACTTTCGTTTCAACTATCCAGGTGCCGCTAACATGCGCCAAGAAATCAAAGAGACTTGCGACACATTGGCAGGAGAACTGCCTGCTGAAATGGGTGAATCAACTCGAGCTCCTGCTTCCATAAGTGAACTTATTCCGGAGGAAGCTCGGCCAGCACAAGAAGAAAAAAGCTTAATCAAGAAATTTATGCTTAAATTAGGTCTTTAAAGCTCGCTTTCTATCCATTAAAGTAAATCTATGAAATACACAATAAGCCTGATCCTGGCATTTGCTGTTAAGATTTTTTCAACAATATTTTATCAACTTGATAGAAAAATCATCAATGAAACTCCAGACTTCTGGGACAATATTAATGTTTTTGCTTTTCTCAATCACACTAGTCTTTGTGAACCTCTTTTTTTTCCCTCAGTACCTAACAAGTTTTTTTTGGATAATGTAAAAAGGGCCGTTTTGCCTGGTGCTGATATCACATTGGACCGACCCATCGTTGGTCGAATCTACAAAACTATCTTTCCACAAATTATTAGTATTACCCGCAAAAGAGATTATTCATGGAGTGAGTTCATGGATAGGGTAAAACCTGGGTCTCTCGTTATTTTGGCACCAGAGGGTCGGATGATGCGAGAAAATGGCCTCGATAAACATGGCAAACCCATGACCATAAAAACGGGTATTGCCGATATCTTAAAAAAAACACCTAACGGATATTTCCTTATCGCCTACTCTGGCGGCCTTCATCATGTTCAAAGGCCAGGGCAGCCCTTTATTAAACTCTTCAAAAAATTAGAAATAACTTATGAAAGAGTATCTATACCTGAATATAAAGAGCAGCTTAAATGGCAAGAGCCAGGCTTTCATAAAAGGGTCGTTGCCGACTTAACGGAACGTATGAAAAAGAATGTCCCTCGATAACAGAACGTTATCTCATTTCAGTAATTGTTAGTGCATCTACTGCATCAAAGCTATCAGCACTCGCGAGCCTAAAGGCCCACATAAACTCTGGAGGCATAGTACTCTCAAGTAAATCGCCTTCTTCTAAGAAGTGAAAGATTTGTCCAAAGTGTTTTATTTCAGAAGGTCCCGTTCTCATTTGAAGGTGCCAAGGTTTTAATTCATCAGGATGATCTAACCCCATCGCTCCGAGCATATGAGCAAAGCTTTTGATAGTCTCTTTATGATAACTCGCAACTCTCTTTCTCTTGTGAGAGACAACAAGACCTGCTTCTAAGCTAGGGTTATTTGTCGCTACTCCTGCAGGACAATGATTACTATTACAACGAAGAGCTTGAATACAACCAAGTGCCAACATCATGGAGCGAGCCGAGTAACAAACATCCGCTCCCAAACAAAGCCTTCTTAGCATATCAAAGGCACTTGCTACTTTACCCGATGTGATGATCTTCATTTTATCTCTAATTCCAAAACCCACTAAGCAGTTGTGAACGTAAACAAGACTTTCCACTCCAGGTGTTCCAATATGATTCGAAAATTCTATCGGTGCAGCTCCAGTGCCCCCTTCTCCACCATCGACAGCAATAAAGTCAGGAAAAATTTGAGTCTCAATCATGGCCTTACAAATTGCCATAAACTCTCTTTTTTTGCCCAAGCAAAGTTTAAAGCCCACTGGCTTCCCATTTGAGAGTTCACGCAGCTGTTCGACAAAGTTCAAAAGTCCCTTAGGCGTACTGAAGGTAGAATGTGTTGGCGGAGAGAGGACATCTTCTCCCATGGGAACACCTCTGATCGCAGCAATCTCAGGCGTGATTTTTTGCGCTGGCAATATGCCGCCATGACCGGGCTTTGCACCCTGAGAGATTTTAATCTCAATCATTTTCACCTGTGGCTTTAGGGCATTTTCTTTAAACATTACCGGATTAAAAGAACCATCGTGATGGCGACAGCCAAAATAGCCTGTTCCAATTTGCCAAATGATATCTCCACCGTGTTTTAAATGGTGAGGACTTAAACCACCTTCCCCTGTATTGTGAGCAAAATTACCTTCTTGTGCTCCACCATTTAGAGACTGAATGGCATTACCAGAGAGTGAGCCATAACTCATGGCGGATATGTTTAAAATACTCGCACTGTATGGTTGACGACAGTCCGGTCCACCAATCGTGACCCGCATGGATTTATCATCTAGATGCTTCGCCCTCATAGAATGATTTACCCATTGATAACCAGGAGCGTATACATCTTGTTGAGTACCAAACGGTAATGTATCAAGAGCTCCTTTTGATCTTTGATAGACTAATGAACGATCTTCTCTATTAAACGGTCGTCCGTCGGAATTACTTTCAATAAAGTACTGTTGTATTTCTGGCCGAACCATTTCTAGTAAATACCTAAAGTGGCCTAGAATCGGAAAGTTTCTTAAGATCGTATGCCTAGTCTGCAAGGCGTCCCTTAAACCAATCAAAACAATTAAAGAAAAAAATGAAGTAATTGTTATGTGAAAGGGAAGATAGAGAGAAGGTAATAACCAAAACCCACCAGCACAAATGAGAGTGCCAAAGAAACAAAAAATGAAAAATTCACGACGCATAAGAGGGCCTTTATTAAGTTCCCTCCTATTGTATGTCAGTTTAGGATGGCCAGAAAGTCATCCAATACTTTGGTCAAAATATAGGAATTTTTTTCTCTTACCTGATCTAGCCACTGTTTCTTAGGTGGATGAAAGATATCACGAAGCCGCTGCTTAACCGTTCTTTTAACTCGGTCACTTGAGTGACCAAAATGGTAACCTTGATTCTCATTAATTAATCTTGCTAGTGTCTTAAGCTGAGAAAATATTCCCAATCCAACAGTACCGTATTCTGCTGTGAGGTTAAGAATTCTGCCGTCCTTTTTTAATTGAGGAATGAAATCAATAATATCACCTTGTATTTTATAAAAGCCAGAGTCACTCGGAGTCGTTAAATCAAAGTTTCCCTTGGCCAAAGGCTGAATCACTTTCTTAATAACCTTCTTACCAAAAGAAGTTAATCCCGGTCCCACCATCATATGAAGCACACCTTTTTCCCCAAGCCCCGTATGGAAGTCATAATGAAGAACATCGGAATGTGAATTGAGAATTTCAGGAAGAATACTTTCGAGCCACACCACAACAGGCTCAGGGGCACTCCCTCCATAATAAATTCCTTTCGGAAAATTATACTGACCACCAACAGATGCCTGCCTGATTTCCCCAACAGACATTCCCTTTACTAGGCGCTTGGCCAACTTTGCTATAATAGTTAAAGATTGGAGTGGAAGGTGATTTAGTTCCTTCTTTGGATTTAGCACCTCTTCTAAGTTTTTGTATGCTTGATTATCTTGATGATAAATTTCAGTCGAAGTGGGAAAGTTTCTATTGAGATCCACATTATTTTCATTGAAGCGCCTCATGTATTTAAATCCATAAGGATTAAGTGCATGGATAAAAACTTGCGACACTCCTTGCACACATCTTTTTTGACTTTGATTCTTTAAGAACCATATCTGGGCCGCTGAACCAACAAAACTCTCTGGCCCGTGCACGCCACTAGTTAATAAAAGGAGGGGCTGGACTTTTGACTTGCCGCGCCGGCAATCAAGAAATAAAAAATCTGTATAAAGCTTTTCCCCTTCTTCACCGTTAACTAAAAAGTATTTTGATTTTATTTTTTTGGGCAGAGCCATTTGAATATCAGCCACGGCCGCTAAGAAAAGCCCTCTTGCTTGGTCATAATCACTTGGAAAGTAAGGTGAGGCGCTAATTGAAGATAGTCCCCCAACAAGTGCAATGCACAACAATAAAATTATATTCATAAATTCTCCCTCGAGGGTTAATAACGACAGGCAACGCTTGTCGTCAACAAATTAATGAATATCTGATAAAACCTATTCGTTTTATAAAGTGTCATGTATATAGAAGTAATGGAAACTACAACACCCTTTAGCGACTTTAAATTAAGCGCAGCACTAATCAATTCTCTTAACGAAGTTGGTTTTAAAAATGCCTCCCCCATTCAGGAGCTTACTCTCAACCATATCCTCGAAGGCAAAGACATCTTTGCCCAAGCGGAGACAGGCTCTGGAAAAACAGGAGCCTTTGCCATTCCCATTATTGAACAAATATTAAGGGAAGAAGGCGATACGGTTCAAGCACCAAAAGACAAACTCATTCAATACGTAACCTTAAGTCCTACTCGAGAGCTTGCTCAGCAAACACACAAAGTCTTCAATGATCTTGGAAAAGACTTAGGTGTTCATGCTGCTTGTCTTATCGGTGGTGAGTCTATCGATAGGCAAAAGAGTATTCTTAAAGAAGGAACTCGTGTCTTAGTGGCCACGCCCGGTCGTCTGGTTGACCTTATAAAACAAAAATCTGTAAACCTAAGCCAAGTTAAGGCCATGGTCTTTGATGAAGCTGATCGGCTTTTTGATATGGGTTTCCAAAAAGATATCGAATTCATTCTTTCAAAAGTTAATGATAATCGTCAGCTGATTATGGTTAGTGCGACTTCGAATATGGAGGTTCTAAAAACTTGTTATAAGTTCAAGTCCCATCCTGTTGAGTTAAAACTAAATGAAGACTCTCTTCTCGTAGATCATATTAATCATAGCCTCGCGATGATTACTCAAAAAGAGAAAATGCCATACTTAGTTAATCTTCTTCGTAAGAATGAAGACGTATACGCCATTGTCTTTTGTAACACTCAACTACAAACACACCTTGTTGCTGAATGGCTACGGCTCATGGACTTCAAGGCCAAGCCAATCTCAGGGCGCTTGCCACAGAATAAAAGAACCAAACTAATGGAAGAATTTCGTAATAAGGAAGTCACCATTTTAGTTTGTACTGACGTCGCGGCCAGAGGTCTTGATGTAAAAGATGTGAACCTTGTCATTAACTATGACCTACCACAAGAAGCGGCTAACTACGTCCATAGAATTGGTCGAACTGGTCGTGCTGGAAAGGCCGGTCAGGCAATTAGCTTTTGTGCTCACGAAGATTGTGAACACCTTGATGATATTTATAAATACATCGATGCAAAAATTCCAAAAGTTGACCTTAAAGATGAAGACGTCAAAGCTGACATTGTTTCTAAACCCTATATAGACGGAAAGACTCTCCAAATTGTAGAGAGAAGTTCATCACATGGTGGTAGAGAAAGAAAGCGTGACAATGATAGTCGCCCTAGAAACCAGAGAGATAAGACTAAGAATATGAGCACACAAAATCAAGAACCCACTAAGTATGATGCCCCTCTTGAAAGGGCCCTCCCTACTCCCCTGAAAAAGTTTGTAAAGAGCGAAGAAGAAAAGAGAGATCGTCGCTTCTTTATAATTACAACGGAAACAGAGGAAGATGCCAACAGAGCAGCTCTCGGCTATTACATGATTGCTGACGAGAGTTTACTAAAGAAAGAAATTATTTCTAAAGGCAGTAAGCGCTATTTCTTTTTTGGCCCACGAAAAACAACTTACCGCTACACACTAGACACCCACTACAAGCGCCTATTGCTTCCTTTTATTATTGAGGTTCTTACTCTTAGTCATCTCGATGTAAGAGTAAAAGTAGCGTTTAAAGGTGATACTGTTGAGGTTTCATTCAACGGACCAGACGAACCAATCATGCTAAGAAATCGTGCAGAAATGCTTCAAAGTTTTGAACAGCTAATGCGTCTATATTTAGCGAACAAGGTAACTTTACCCTCTAGGTTGAAGTGGTCGGTAAAAGTGGCGGGTCAAAAAACATCGACTCCTCCAACAAGAGAGAGAGACAATTCTCGTGGACGCCCACAAAATGGTCGAGATAATGCAAGAAGGCGCTCACCAGAAAAAGACCAAGAAAGAGAAGAAAAAATTCTCAAACTGGCAAAAGAGGCCAAAGATAAAGTGCTTTCAACTAAAGAACCATTTACTTTAAAACCTCTGGACCCAAGAGACCGTCGTACAGTTCATCAGCTCCTAAGTGAAGACCCTGAAGTAAAAACAACTTCTCTAGGTGATGGAAGATTAAAAAAGATCGAAGTTTCAATTCGTTAAATAAAGAGACAAAAATAAGAAAAAAAAAGGAGGCTAATGCCTCCTTTCTTTTTTTATAAGATAAAAATCTATTTCTTTTGAACGTTTATAGCGCATGGACCTTTGCGACCTTCACCCAAATCAAACTCTACCTTGTCGCCATCAGCGAGGGTTGCACCGCCTGTAATGCCAGTGATGTGTACGAAGAGGTCATTGCCACCATCGTCTGGAGTGATAAAGCCGAAACCTTTTGTTTCATCATAAAATTTTACTGTACCTGTCTGCATAAAAAAATCCTTACTGTGAGAAGATAATCTCCTCGATGTTAATATGTTAATTACAGCTTATGACGTTTTCATCTACCAGAAAAGTAAAATATTTGCTTAGCGCAAAAAATTGTTTAAAAAAATAAAAAATGAGTTTTATGGCCTTATAACTATTTGAAATTTAGTAGTAATCGCACAGAAAACTTGATTAAAGTCAGGGAAAATTATTAACTCTTAGAGTTTAATTCCTCCATGAAGTGCCTCAAGGAAGTGCCAAATTGCAATTGCTGAGCGTTTGGATTTCTGACCTTCGAAATAGATTTTGCTCTTTTCTCTAAATATCTCATGGCCAACGGCTCGTCTCGAACAACCTGTGACCAATATAATTCATCAAAATCTAGAATATTTTTGCCAATTCCCTGATACTTTTCGAGGAACTTAATCAGGAGAATCTCATAACCCTCCTCTCGTTCAAAAATAAATCTCTGATCTAGTAGCTCCGCCCCTAGCGCTCTCAATACTGTCTTTAATTCCAATTGATAGTAATGCGCGCCGATAACGAAAGTATGCCCACCATAGAGATTTTCTCTTTTTAACTTTTGCCAACTTAAAAAGCACTCATTGAGTAAATGACCTCCTACTCCTAACATAAAAATCCCAGTATTTTCTTTAAAGACTAGATCTTGTGCTTTTCCTAGTTCAATCTCACCTTCAGCTAAGTTGAAATTTTCTCTCAGTCTTGAGGTAATACCTTCCTGGCAATCATTAAAGACTATCTTTTTATTGAATGACTGCTTTAATGCATAACCGAGTAGCCCATGATCGCAAAAAAGGTCATAATATAATTCATAATCCTTAGGCATTAGCTCTAACGCCGTTCGTAGGCGTAACTTTTTACTAAGAATTTCATTAACAAAAGGCGTACAATTCAATTGAATTTCCATTTAATAAATTAATAATATGAGATTACTCTTTTTTATCATTCTTTCTCTTTTGTCCCAAACTTCTTTTTCTGAACAAAAGAAACTATTACTAGTGGCCCCGTACATGCCAGAGAATGTTGAAATGGATGGGAAATCTGGTAGAGACTTAATGATCTTGACCAAAATTTTAGAATGCGCAGGATATCGGCCAACATTTGAAATTCAACCTTATTTACGCCACCTTAAGAGTTACCATAACAACAGCAAGTACGATGGTGTTGCTACCATTCCTGAAACAGATAATGAAATTAAAGGTAAATCTCTTCCTTATATTGCCTATCACAACGGTGTCATTGTTCGCGATGAGGATTTCCCAAATGGGATCACAGAGGTTAATAATCTAAAAGGAAAGCACATTATTTCCTTTCTCGGCGGTGAATTACTACTGAAAGGCCTTAAAGACAAAGTCCCCTCCTTTGCCTCATACACTGAAACGAGTAAGCAATATCGTCATAATGAGATGCTCATGAAAAAAAGAGTTGATGGAGTTCTTAGTGATGGTCTTATCTTTATGGCCCATCAAAGAAGGCTTATTGAAAATGAGCCTCGGTGGAAAAATGTAAAGGTAAAGTTTTATCGTATTTTTTCGGTCAATCATTTTAATGTCGGTTTTCGTGACCTCAAAATAACTAAAAAGTTCAATTATTGCCTAAAGAAACTTAATAAAGATGGTAGTCTAAACCACATTGAAAGATCTTTCGCAGACAAGTACCATGGAAGCCTAGGTTCGGAATTTCTAAATCCGCTCTTAAGAAAATGATCATCACGTAGCCTAAAGAGAATTCATTGATCAATTGTAAAAAGAAATTGCCTCTCCTCCTAGCACTCTATCTTCTCATTCTTAGTGCTCCCTTTTCTCAAGATGATACTAGTTTTATCGAAAACTTCCCCATTAAGGGCGAAGTAGAGACTAGAGTTAACTTTTGGGTCAGGGTATATACCGAGATTACGACAAAGGAAGGATTCCTTCATGACTCTGAGGACCTCAGCATCGTTTACAACAGATATGAGCTGCCATTAAATCGTAGAAAGAAAGTACGCTTTATGCGCCAGATAAAGGCAAAGTATCGCAAAATGCTTCAACGATTAGCAAAACAATCTAACATTAAACTCAATGAAGATGAAAAACTGTTAAAGGCACAGGTCGGTGAAAGAACTTCTAAAGAGTATTACCAGATGGCAAGAAACCTAAGATTTCAATATGGTCTTAAGGATCGCTATTATCAGGGTCTCATCCGTAGTTATCGTTATATGGATTATATTGAAGGTGTATTTGAATCAATGGGTATGCCTGATGAGTTAAAGTTTCTTCCTCATGTGGAATCCTCTTTCAACTATTTAGCTTATTCAAAAGTAGGAGCTGCAGGAATTTGGCAGTTTATGCGTGCGACAGCGAGGCTTTATCGTTTAAAGGTTGGCTATGTTGTGGATGAAAGGCGCGATGTTATTAAGGCGACAAGTGCAGCGGCAAAACTTTTAAAAGATAATTATAAAATACTCAAGTCTTGGCCATTGGCGCTTACTGCTTACAATCATGGTGCCAGGAGCATAAAGAGGGCCATCAATGAATTAAAAACGAGTGAAATACATAAAATTATTGAAGGCTATAATGGAAGACGTTTTGGATTTGCCTCTAAAAACTTCTATGCAACTTTTATGGCAACAGTACTTATCTCCAAAAACCCAGAGAAATACTTTAAGAGTTTTAAAAAGCCTACCCCCTTTACCTATTCAACTCTAACAATTGATAAGCCTATAACCGTTAAACAAATATCAAAAACGTTAGATTTACCTCTTGAAAAAATTGGTGTTTTTAATCCATCGATAAGAAAGGCGGCTTTGAAGTCCCCTCTCTATCTTCCAAAAGGATTTCTTCTTTATTTACCAATGGAAGAAAATGACAAAATTCAAAACTATAAAGTCGCCTTGAGTAAATTAGAAAATAAGTTTGATAACTTTAAAATGGAACGTCTTCATATTGTATCCCGAGGAGAGAGTTTATTTGATATATCCAAAGGATATAAAGTCGCTCTCAACGATCTTATTTCCTTTAACAATATAATCAATCCATCAAGAATCTTTGCAGGGATGAAAATAAAAATCCCTGGTAAGGATTCAGATATTTTAAACATTCAGCCAAAACTTGCGGTAACAGAGACTCCCACAATAGAGCTGCCAAAGAAAGCAGTGCTCGCAGAGAAAAAGGCCATGCCTGAAATTGTCGCAGAAAAAAGTACACGCTTAACCTATGGCCCCACGAAAAGTGAATTAAAAGACCAAACGGCAGCAAACCTAGAAGGTTATGAGCTAGAGTTGAAAAAAATTAAAAACCAAAGCTATCGTATAAAAATTGAAACAGAAGAAACACTTGGGCATCTCGCAGAATGGGCGGGAATTCGTACTCAAAAAATAAGAGACTGGAACAAACTCGCTTTTGGCGGACTCATTTATCAAGGTCAAAGTCTTGTTCTTTACTTAAATGACGATCAGGCCATGCAGTTTACCCAACAAAGAAATGCCTATCACCTTTCTATTCAAGAAGATTTTTACGAGAACTTTGAAGTCGCTCAGCTAAAAGATTACAAGGTAAAAAAGGGCGATAACCTAAGTGGTATTCTAGAAGACTTTAAACTTCCCTTTTGGCTACTTAGAAGTGTCCAAGAAAATGGAAAGTTAGATGATCGTCTGTCTGTTGGACAAGTAATCCGAGTGCCTCAGATCGAGCCCAAAGTCGAAGAATCGGGCCTCATTCTTGAAGACAAAGAGACTAACTAGACTGACATGCCTATAGGAAAAAAGATTAAATAAAGATCAAATAAAGATTAAATAAAGATGGTCCGCATGGCCTTTTGTATTTGAGTGTCGCCTTCTCCACTCTTTTGAAGAAACTCAGAGGATATTTTTTTAGTAAACTTTTGCGAATAAAGCTCATTTGTGACTTTATGCATACTAAGAGCTATTGCTGCCAGTTTGTGATTAACTGAAGAATTTTGATGACCGTTGATGCCAAGGCAAATGGCCTTAAGTACCTTATCACTATCTTGAGGCAGGTTCATCTCCTTGGCCAAGTCTAGTAATTGTAGTAAGTATTTCTGATGTTTTTTACTATTTGCTTCATTCTCTTCACCATATAAGTCAAACCTCATGGCCTCACTATCAGTTTTAAATAGATCATGAAATAGGCACGCCTCAATTAATATTTTTCGATTATGGGGAGTATTCAGTTTCATCTCCTGCAATGCCATTATGCAAAGAGTACTTAAAAGTAAGCTGTGATTTAGTACATAATTTTTTCTAATAAGACCTTTATCTAAAAACCATTCAAATAATTTAGTTTGTTCATACTTCTGTAAGTCCGACTCAACATTATGCAACGCCTTTTTTAAGCAAAGAGGATCTACATAGTCCTTCGTTAAAATATCAACATGTATTACTTTAAATTGCTCAAAACTATCTTTAAAAGACAATTGATTGTCCTTTGATCTTTCATGAAGTGGTTTTAAAGGCCAAGAGAACCCATTTTCTAAAGCATCTTGAGTCGGAATCAGAAATGAATCAACTCCTTTTTCATTGAGTTTTGATATTCGCCCTCGTGAAAGTGATTCTCCTTGGTGGCAATAACGAATAATTTTATTATTCCCAACGGAAAGAAAAAGAGGGACATTTAGGTTACTTTCTTCTTCTACAAATTTTGAATCAAAGCGAATAAAACCTTTTTTAAGAAGTCTCTGAAAAGCATTTTGTAACTCCTCAAAGTCTCCAGACTTATCAAGGAAGGCAAGTCGTTCCCAAAGGTTTGGATGATCTTTAAGTAAGGCCTTCCTTGCTTGTGCCACTTCACTCGTCAGCAATATAAAGGGAATATGAAAACAAGTCTCCTTCCACTTATGGAAGACCATATCCCCATTGCCATTTTCCATATGAAAATCAGAAGTGATAAAACAAAGTCTATCTCCTAGGCTTTCAATTTTCTGCGCGGCCTCTCTTCCACTCTCGGCTTCTACAAAGACAGCATTTGGAAATATTTCCTGAAGACTGGTGATTACCAGCTCTCTCATATCTTTAATATCGTCCACAACTAGAATGACCAAGCGAACCCCAATATCGACCTAAAGATTCATTTTAATGCAAATTAAAAGCTCAACAACATGATGTGTATCAGTATATTTGAACAGTCCGATTAATCTTAATAAAACTAATGACTTAAAGAGGTATTAAGTTTTTAAAACATCTTTTTTAGAGGCAATAACTTCATCCAAAATTTTTGGTACTAGGGCATCCACCGGAATACTTAAGATATGACCGTTGGCAAAGACCTCATCTAAAACTGTGACCTCTCCACAATAGAGTCTTTTGACTTGATCCTCGGTAATGATCCCTGAAAAGTGATTAAGAATTTTAGAGCTTAACTCTGGAAGAAATGGAGCCATGGCCGCTCCTAAGCAAAGCGCATAAGCGCTTGATTGGGCCAAAACAATAGCGGCCTTGTCACGGTCTTCTTTAATGAGGGCCCAGGGTGCTTGTTCTGAAAAGTAATTATTGGCCTTATTCCCCAAGGCCATAACTTTCTCTATCCCTTTTCTAAAGTTTTGCTGGTCCAGGTGCTCGTTAATCTCTTTCAACTCTGAAGAAATAAGTTTCCCCTCATCACTATCAGCAAACCCTGCAAAACAACTAGCAGGCAGTCCTTCGCTCCAGTTTTTTTGAGTAAATTTCAAACAACGATTAAGGAAGTTCCCAATATTATTGGCAAGCTCATTATTAACTTTTGCTTGAAATTGATCCCAGCTAAAGCTTGAATCTGTCGTTTCGGGCAATATTGTAAGAAGGTAGTAGCGTAGGGCATCTTGACCAAATTCATTAACAGCATCCAAAGCGTCAACATAGTGCCCAGTAGATTTTGAAAACTGTTTTCCTTCTAAATTTAAGAACTGGTTTGCTGGAACCTTATCAGCGGCTTTGGCAAAGCCCGAAGCCATACTCATGCAGGGAAAAATAATAGTATGAAAAATAATATTATCTTTCCCAATAAAGTGTGAAAGCTCCACATCTTCGTTTTGCCACCAGTCTTTTAAATAATCTTCTTGTGACCCCGAATCTTCTAAATATTTCTTTGTATTTGAAACATAGCCAATAGGCGCATCAAACCACACATAAAGTTTCTTCCCTTCTGTATTTGGAAGAGGGACATCAATTCCCCAATCAAGATCCCTCGTGATAGCTCGATCGTGTAATCCTTCCTTGGTTAAACTATCAACAAAAGGCCAAACTGTTTTTCGCCAAGAATCTTTTTTGGCCTCAAACCACTCTCTATATTCTTTGTGAAATTTTGAAAGAAGCAAATAGTATTGAGTAACACTAACCTCTTTTATATTTTGAGAGCTACAAATTTTACAAACAGGATTCTTAAGTTTCGCCGGTTCAATGAACTCTCCACAATTTGGACATTCATCCCCTCTAGCATCAGGGTAATCACAGACATAGCAAGTCCCCTCAACAAAGCGATCAGGTAAATGATTATGACAATCATTACAGTAAAGCTGCCTACTATCTTGCGTTCCTATATACTCCTTATCATGGAGAACCTTAAACCACTTTACAGTCTCTTCGGCGTGATAATCAGCAGAAGTTTGACCAAAGAAATCGAATTTAACTCCATACTTGTCAAAAACTTCACCATGCTCTTTATGCCATTTATCAACATATTCCTGGTAAGGAATCCCTGCCTTTTTTGCATTAAGCATAATGGCGACACCATGCTCATCACTTCCACTTATAAAGAGACTCTCTTGGCCTTGAAGACGCCGGTGACGATTATAAACATCAGCGGAGAGGTAGGCTCCTACCATGTGGCCAAAGTGAATTGGACCATTGGCATAAGGAAGAGCTGAAGTTATTAAGTATTTTTTTGCTTGCATCGCACAATCCTAAATATTTCGACAGAATATGCCTGAAGTTTTAACAAATGCCCCTTGCTTTTGCTATATATTAGCTCTAATCACACTACTTGAACCCTTAATTATTTGCGAAACTATGGCCTTTTCTATACCTGCTCAAGCATTCCTATCTTTTAGTAAAAAACAGGCACTCGACAGCCTCTGGCGTCTTTGTGGCCAATGGGAAAAGCAAGAGTGGAATAGTGAGCAATCGAATCAAAACAAATCGGCCTATTTAAAATATCTGGATACTCTATTAAG
>JAFMBV010000008.1 GCA_017858255.1 Bacteriovoracaceae bacterium | reverse complement strand
GCCGGCGTAAGGTAGAAGAAACAGCTACTTTTTTAAAAATAAAAGGCTATCCTGCTCTTCCTTACCATGCTGGGTTAGACAATGCCACGAGACGGGATCATCAAGAGCAATTCCTTCAATCTGAAAATATGATTATAGTGGCCACTATTGCTTTTGGTATGGGGATTGATAAGCCTAATGTGCGCTTTGTCGCCCATATGGATCTACCAAAGAATATTGAAAACTATTACCAAGAAACTGGACGTGCGGGCAGAGATGGTTTGCCAGCAGTTGTGCAACTCTTCTATGGTGCACGCGATATTGTTGTTTTAAAGATGATGATGCGAAAAAATAATAGAGGAACTGGTCGGTTCTTCTTTGAGTCAGAGAACCTTGAATCTATGTATTCCTTTGCCTCTTCAACTGCATGTCGTCGTCAAACGATCTTACAAGGATTTGATGAAGACTTTAGGGGGCCTTGCGGAAACTGCGACAACTGCTTTTCTTTAGCTCAGGAAGAAGGTTTCTCCGCGCGTGAATGGGCCATGAAAATTTTGGTTCTTTATTATCGCGCAAAGCATTTGCAAAGCCCTCAGGACTTATGTGATTTGGCCAGAGGATTGGTCACATTAAAAGTGAGAGAGAAGAAGTGGTTTGAGTTAGAAAACTTTGGCTTCTTAATGGACACTCCCGAAAAAGGTGTTCTCTATGGTATTCGCCAACTCATGTCTCATGGCTTTCTCAAAATGGATTGGAATAAAGGTGGTCTTTTACAACTGACACCATTGGCCTTAGATTTTTTGAAAGAAGAAAAAGACCTTTATTTTAGGGATAATCCCAAGCGCCTTACTCAAAAGGTTAAGCCCACGACAGCAGAGAAAGCAGCAACCAAAAAAAAGAAAGCTGCAAAGAAAGCGACGACAAAGAAAGCGACGACAAAGAAAGCGACAAAGAAAATTGCAAAGAAAACCACCAACAAGGCCAAGCCAGCACCCACAAAGCTAAAAGCTGACGCAGGCGGACTCTTTGAGCACCTCAAAGAGCTACGTCGCAAAGAGAGTAAGAAACGTCGTCTTCCGGCCTTTAAAATATTTCATGACCAAACCTTAAAGGAAATGGCCGAAAACTTGCCTGAGAGCAATGAAGAGTTGCTAGACCTTTATGGGGTTGGTGAGGCAAAGCTTAAGAAATACGGCAAAGTATTTTTAAAAGGAATCGCTGACTATCAAATGAATCTTTAAGTCTCTTTAAGAAGAAGTAACTTTAAATAACTTTATTTTTCTTTATTTTCCTTAGTGCTTTCTCTGGAAGATTTAAATTCTTTCAATATTTCTTTTAACCACGGTCCAGTCTCCATTTCTTCACCACTTTTTAATCTCAATTTATACTTTTCACCTGTAGTAGAAGACTCAGACGCTATCTTTTCAATAAACTCTATGGCCGTGATCTTCTTCGCTGGTCCAAAGAACCAAAACATTTTTCGGGCCATATTCATTTTTGATTCAAGATGCTGGCGCGCCTTCTTGGCCTGATGTTCATCCCCATTGCGGATAAAAGTCGCTTCACTTTCTTCAACACTCTTGAGAAGAAACTGAACCTTTTGGTCTTCTATTCCTTGCTGAATATCGTCTTTCGATAAAATTGGAGAAGAAAAAAGAAAAGAAAAAATTATAAGGATTGAGAGTATTTTCATAACCTTATTTTAAGTGCTTAGGTCAATTAAATATATAGGGTTATACCTTCTCCCTGATTAATTTAGGTTATTCTTGGTAGGATAGTGAGGTGAAAAACCTTCTTCTCTTTTCTCTTTTTCTTGTCCTTCCTTCGTGCGCTGTAACCAGTCTTCTTAATAGTGGGACAGTGAATATAAAGTATCGTGCCGTTGAGGCCACCTTTAATGAAGAAAAGTACGAAATTACCAGAAATGTTACAAACCCTAGTATCTCCATTCGCAACGTCCAGCACCCAAAAAGTTGGGGGCAATGGAACTTTAATTTACGACTGACCCCCTCCATTCACTATGACGACAATACTTATTCGACAGGAGCAACTTTCTTTAACACGACAACGGGGCAAACAGAGGTTCTTCCAAATATAAATGTAAAGCGTGGAATTATTCTTGGAAATCTTAAAGCAACTCTTCATTCACCAATGGGAGCTTTTGCTTTATCTGGAGGCTTTGGTGGAACGATGTATCGACTAAATGACGGCCAAGGTTTAGATACTTTAAAAACTAGAGAGATCAGAAGAGTTGATCTTGCTTGGTATGCCTTCTTATCGAAACATTTCTTTGCCCTGATGGGACCAAGATATTATAAAGCAGGCTATGAAACCTATGAGTTTGCTTTTAGAATTGGTTATTACTGGGGAAAGATATAATCCTACGCCTTTAAAACTTCTTCGACGAGGATAGGCAGCACCACTCCTGCAGGGCCTACTCGACATTCATCAAATTGATTTGAGACTTGAGTTTCATTTAGATTAACTTCTATTCGCCGACAGGTCTGAGGGGTCATCGCCACAAATTGGGCCGCAGGATACACTAGGCCTGAAGTTCCAATTGAGAGGAAGAGGTCACAGTCAGTTAATTTCTCAAAGGCTTCATCAAGATAAAAAGGCATTTCTCCAAACCACACGATGTGAGGTCTCAGGTTTCCTAATTCTTGGCAGCAAGGGCACTCTGTCTCTTCATCAAAAGAATTTGGGGCATTGAAAATTCGCTGCGTTTTTTGACAACGCATTTTCTGAAGTTCTCCATGCATATGCCAAACATCTTTTGTGCTTAAACCTGACCTTTCATGAAGGTCATCGATATTTTGGGTGATGAGGGTAACCTCTCCGTGAAATTCATTTATTAAGCGAGTAAGTTCCTGATGGCCTTTATTGGGTTTTACTTCTGGACTATTAAGCTGTGACCTTCTGGCATTGTAGAACTCATAGACTAGCTTAGGGTTGCGCTTAAAGCCCTCTGGAGAGGCGACTTCTTCAATGGCGTGATTCTCCCACAGGCCATCAGCATCTCGAAACGTTTTAATGCCACTTTCTGCTGATATTCCAGCGCCTGTTAGGATGACGATTTTTTCGATCTTCATGGTTATGAGTATATACTAAATTTATGAAAGATAAGAGGTCACATGAATTTGATCCGGATTTATTGAAGAGCATTCCTATTGATAAGAGAGAGGAATTCAAGACAATCATGCGAAAGAAGCGTTACATGGCCTCTGGTCTTTTCTTTTTCCTTTGGAATATGACTCTCTTCTATTTAAGTCTGCCGATGGTACTTTTTCTTTGGTGGTTATTTAATCCTCTTAAGGAGTTCTGGTCACAACTCTTTGAGGGACCAATTATTAGAGTCCTTCTTTTCAATTTCCTCTTCTCTATTTGTCTGAGCTTTTCTCTAAAGAGAATTAAGGAGAGTCTCAATCAAATAGGCTTAAATGTTATTCACGCTGTTTTTTCGACATCTACGATACTCATTGTTGTTTTTTATCTACTTGTGAAGAAGTGATTAGAAAGGAAGTATTTGCGCCTCTAGAATGTCTTCTTCGCCATCTTCAAGATGCCAGAAAAAGTCTAGTGAAGTTAGATTTTCAAGTTGATCGACACTTACCTGAAAGTCTCTAGGCGATTGACCTGATTGAGACTCGTTTGGGATTAAGAAGGCAATAGCTTCTCTTTGTTTCGGCCAATAAACGATTTTATAAAAATCCTGAGGGATTGAAATATTTTTCTTTAAGCGAGTAAGACCATCGTTAAGGATAGGAGCGGTGATGACATAGGCAGGCCCTCTTTTTAAAACAAGTCGACGCACAAGCCTCTCTAGGCTTTGCCAAATTCCTCTATTAAACCCGGGCCGCTGAGGAGTCATATTACTCATGTAAAAAGATTCACTCATCGCTTTATGATTAAGGCGCATATCAGCTGCAGGAACAAGGTGACCACGATCAAATCCGCTACCCTTATAGTCTCTTCCTTCAACGCCTTTTAAAACTAATGGGTCAAGGCGGTAGTCATCAGTTCTGTTGGTGGAGCCTTCTATAAATGAACTGTCCAGGTAGTGTAGTGTCCATAAGCTTAGGCGATGGTCCGAATCATAGCAAAGTCGATAATAAGGATGTTCTATCAGTTGGTCACAATTTGATTTGGGGCTTAAATACTCAGGAAGAGAAGCAGCAAAAATACTAAGATTAAAAACAAAGGTGGCAAATAAAAAAATAACTGCTCTTTGCCTTACTTTGAAAGACTTGATCACAACTCCCTCCATGGAGTAAACCTTTCTCATTTTAAGTGGCCAATGAGCTTTCATCTAGGCCTGATGCATAAAATTAACTTTTATCTGGTGTTGGTCTGTCTATAACTTGTCGTATTTTCATAAGGTTAGACAGGTTTTTTTGTTCACAGTTATATGTACAAAAATGATTGTAGGTTTATTATCATTTAAAAAGATTATATTGAATATAAGGTTAAAGTTAAGTTACTGATAATATGTTCATATTTCTCTTGATTACTAATTTGTCTCAAAAATGTCTAGTAAGATTGTCTTGTAGATAAAATTAAAAAGCACTAGTATGTTCAAAGATTAGTGAACGAAAAACTATTATTAATATTTAGGAGCTACTTATGTATACAATTAAAAATGTGTCGATGATTACAGGAATTGGGGTGCACACTTTGAGAGCATGGGAAAAGCGATACGCTGTCGTTATACCAGAGCGTAGCTCAACAGGACGGCGCTTTTACTCTGAAGCAAATATCGAAAAATTAAAGCTTATTTCAACACTCAATAAGACTGGGGAGCAGATATCTCAAATTGCAAAGTTGTCCCTTGAAGAACTAAAAGAACAAGTGGGCTCACTCTCTGAGAAGGACCTTTACCCAGAAGAAGATAATAAACTCGAGACTTCACTTTTTATTCTTAAGCAGGCCTTTTCGCTTCAGGTTCAAGATGTTCTTTTTCATGAGTTTGAAAATATGAATGAAGAGTTGAAAAGAAACACATACAGACTCAAGTCTCTCGTAAACAAGTTAATTGTGCCTTTCTATGAGCACGTAATTCTAGTCGACGAAGAAAATATCAACATGAGACCCTTTTGCCGTACTGTATATAGTCTCATTGCTTCTAACCTTAAGACAGTTTTGGCCCAAGTGATTGATCAGTACATGGCCCAAGAGTCTAGTGTTGTTAATTTTGATGGAGTGGGCAAGGATGGTCCTATACTTGTCGGTAGCGCCGGTACTGTGAAAGGTGAGATTGACTCTCTTATTGTTTGTATAAAGAGTTACCTCAATGGTAAGGAAGCTCTCTATATTGGGTCGCTAGTCGACAAAGACATGATTAGCGAGTTTATAGATAATATGTCTTCTAAGAAGGTTGTCATTACTGATCGCTATGTTAGTTTTCGCGCACATCCGCGTCTCTTTGATGTGATGAAAGAGCTTCCAAGCGAAAAACTTCAAGAAGTTGAATTTGCTGTACTTCTTCACCGGTTAAATGAAATGCAGCGTATGGAGTTTGAAAATAGTGATAAGGTAGAGGTCTTGAGAAGTTTTGATTCTATGGACCATTATTTCGCTTCCTAATACAACCCTAAACTTCGAAGTATCAATGGATGCATTAAAAGAACAATTAGAAAAAGATGTTGATGAACTCTCTGATCGCGTTGGAGAGTTCATACGCTATTGGGGATTTAAAAAAATCCACGGCAAAATTTGGTGCCACCTTTATCTTAACAAAGAACCCCTAGATGCTGGCCAATTAATTTGCAAGATTGGTGTTTCAAAAGCTTTGATCAGTCAGTCGCTGGCAGAGCTCGTAGAGTATAAGGTTATTATTACCATCGATGAGAATAAGAAGAAAAAACGCTACCTACCCAATAAGAAAATTATCTCTGTTATTACTTCAATATTGCGCCAAAGAGAGCAGCTCATTCTTGGAGATGTTATGCGCGATTTTCGCAATGTTGAGAACTTTAGCCAAGAGCACTTGGAAATGGTTGGTATTGAAAAAGATCAGCTTTGTAAGCTTGGCAATATGATTACTTTTGCTGATCGCTTCTTAGGAAGCATGCTGCGTTTCGAGTCGATTAGCTTAAAGGCCTTCAGAAAAATTTTCGAATAAGCATAATATCAGTAAGTTAAGTGTCTCTTAGGGAGCAGGTCGTCCTCTCCTAGTACTTTCACAAACGAGTATTTGTCGCTCTGTAACAATTGGGGTAAAAAAAGCGTGTTTCAAGACAACTCTAAACCTCAAGGAGACCTCATGAGAAATATCCTTTTAGCAAGTACACTACTTTTACTTTCAAGCTGCGTTAACTTTAAGGGAACATTTAACAGCTATAAAACGCTTAAATTTGTTCATTCTACAGTTTTTGGAAATTCAAAAACGAAGACAGTACCAGCGGGCACTTACGCTACAAAATTTAAATTCACCTCTGAAGACAAAATGAAACTAACTTTTGAGAGAGAAGGTGATGATATTGAAGTGAAAATTAAGCTTCCTACTGATCGCTCATTTCCTCGCGAGAGAGGGGCCATTAATCTTCCTGCTTCTGTGACTGGCCAACGTTACGATATCAAAGGCTTTATTGATACTCGTTACTCTCAATCGGGTATGACTCGCTCTTCTGAGTCTTGTACTTATACTGTTTATCAAAGATCTTGTTCAACAAGTTGTGATAGTCGTGGAAATTGCCGTCAGATCTGTGAACGTATTCCTGTTAACCGTTATGGACGCCAAGATGTAGAATTTCATTATAAATATACAGACCGTGACTTAAAACTGGAATTGGTTGCACCTGGTAATGAAAGCATCGTCGGTGATTACCGTGGTGAAGATCGTGATGTAGAAAAAGTTTATACATACCAAGGTCGTTGCTTCTAATTTTAGCAAAATTATCTAAATTGGCTTGCCCCTCCATTAGAGGGGCTTTCTTTTGCCTAATTTTATTGAGTTGAGTGCCGATAAGCTGTTATGAGCTTAAGAAAGATCCATGGTGTCCCTTTTCGCCACCGCACTTATTCACCTCGAATAAAAGAGTCCCTAGAGACAAAAACTATTCGTGTATTGGGGCAAAGAATAAAAGAAATAGATCAAGAAACACGGTATATCCAAGAAAATGGGGTAAAGCCTCAAACCTCTCAAAGCTATTTTTTAAAGAAACTCAACACTCTTTAAATATTTCGTTTAAGTAAATGCCAATCACTCATTTTGAAATACGATAATTTTCTAGGTAAAGAACATCCATTTGAGTTTTTTCAAAGCAATTAAGAGCATCCATTGGATCAAAAACGATAGGCTCTCCCCTTATGTTAAAACTCGTGTTGAGTAGTATTCCAACTTCCGTCTGCTTTTTAAACTCCTTAAGTAGGTCATAGAAAAATGGATGATTCTCTCTCCTTACAACCTGAATGCGTGCTGAGCCGTCGACATGAGTGACAGCAGGGAAAGGAGAATTTTGTTTTTTAAGTTGTCTTGAAATAAAGCTAGGCAAGTTATCAACACTCAATGAATCATCTTCCTTTTGAGAATGTATTGAAGGGCCCTCTGCATTTTCAAATATACTGTGAACGACCTGCATGTAAGGGCTAGTGTAAGGAGCATTATAATACTTGTTACAATCCTCCTCTAATGCTGCCGGAGCAAATGGACGAAACCCTTCTCGTAATTTTATTTTCAAATTCACTTTCTTTTGCATAGAGGGGTTTCTTGGATCTGCTAATATACTCCTTGAACCTAGTGCTCGTGGTCCAAACTCTGATTTTCCTTGAAACAGCCCAACAACTTTTTGATCCGTTAGGTCTTCTACAATTTTTTTAATTAATTCTTCATTATTTTCAAACTTATACCATATTCGTTTTGTTTGAGATTTCTTTAGATAATCTTCAATTTTTTCAGATGAAAAGGATGGTCCAAGAAGAGCGCCAAGCATATGGTCATTAGGCCAAGTCTTTTTATTCTTTTCCTCGAGGGCCTCATCAGCAAAGAGAATATTATCGACAGCTAAGGCACAACCTAGGGCACTACCTGCATCTCCACTGGCCGGCTGAATCCAGACCTTTTTAAAAGGACCTTCACGAACGATGAGACCATTGGCGACACTATTTAAGGCAACCCCTCCAGCTAGACATAAATTCTCACACCCTGAGAGTTCCTTTAAGGAATGGACTAACTTTAAAATAACCTTTTCAGTTACTTTTTGACAGGCCAAGGCAAGGGCCGCGTATTCCCTGGTGATATCGGTTTCAGGTTTCCTTACTGGTATATTAAAGAGTTCTTCCCATATTTTTTCTGGAACCATTTTAAAGGCAGTAGCATAGGAGAAGTATTTTTGATTAAGGAGAAAACTCCCATCTTCGCGAATATCAATTAAGTGGTTTTCAATGGTCTTTTGGTATTGATCAACAAGTTCCAACTCTTCGTGAGCATAGGGGGCGAGACCCATAAGTTTATATTCACCACTATTTACTTTAAAACCGCAAAAGTAAGTGAAGGAGGAATAAAAGAGTCCTAAAGAATGTGGAAAGTTTAGAGTGGCCAGTGGTCTTATCTTTGTACCTTCCCCAATCCCTAGGCTCAAGGTTTCCCATTCACCAACTCCATCTAGAGTTAAAATGGCGGCCTTATCAAAAGGGGATGGATAGTAGGCTGCGGCCATGTGTGAATGATGATGACTTGGAAAGTAAAGTGGGACATTTTTAATTGCTAGTTTTTTGAGCTCTTTTTTTATAATGGATTTAATGAAAATCTTTTCTTTAATCCAAATGGGCATCACTTTTAAATAACTGAAAAAACCTTTTGGAAAGTAAGCGTGATAAGTTTCTAATAGACGTTCAAAAGTTAGGAAAGGCTTCTCATAGTAAACAACTTGAGCAATTTGCGAAGGTGATATGTCGTGTTCTTTTAGAAGGGTCTCTATCGCCTCAAAAGGAAATGAGTCATCATTCTTTATGCGTGATATTCTCTCTTGTTGTAGGGCGCCAATAATCTTTCCCTTATAGGTGAGGGAAACCGCACTATCATGGTAAAAGCAAGATAGACCTAGCGTATAACCATTTTGATTAGTCGTTTTATTCACCTTAAAATGTTGTGTAAATAAAAGGGGCAACTGCTGTACCACTGGAATAAAAGACCAAGGCACCAAGTAGGAGCATAAAGGTGATAATTGGCAGAAGCCAGTATTTCTTTCTTGTTTTTAAAAATCCCCAAAGATCTTTTAAAAATTCCATAATCTTCTCATTTAATAAGGTTGTATAAAGTCTTCTTTTGTAAATTCTTTTTTATTAGCAATTTCTAGGACGCTTTTTTCACACTCTTTAAAATCATTTAAGTGAAATCGCTTTTGAAAGTGGCGTCTCTTTAAAATAGCAACTGGAATAAGAACGAGGAAGTAAGTTAGAGTTAAAATTATTCGTGATGAAATGGCACCAAGAACTTCTCCTAGAGTAAACCAAAAGAACCTAATTGGACCAAAAATATTAGGTGAAAAAATCGCCAGTAACAAGAGAGTAAATGGCAAAGTCATCCAAATTAAGGGAAATTTATAGAGATAAAAGCTACAGAGTCCAATCAATAGCAATGCTACTTCACGGTTTTGTCTTTTAATGGTGGTTTTACTCTCTTTTCTTTTCACCCCATGATTTTAACTTGTTTAGGGGTCTTTCATAAATGATTAATTTTGAGCGAGTATAATAGTCGGTTAACGGAGGGCGAAATTGTAAATGAGAAAGAAGATGAATATAAGGCCGTTTTCTCATAAACTAATGGCACTTTAAAATAAGGATGGGTTTTGGCCAAAATGGATTCAGTAAAACAAATGAATATCGACGGTGAGACCTACACCTTCCTTCCCATCGATGTAGCAGTTAAATACTCCGATAAAATTCATTCAGGCTTTTTTGTGCCTTTAAATGAAAGCAAACGTGTTCGTATTGAAATTGACGAGGGTAATCTCAAAGAAAAGCTCTCTACTTATAAAGAGAAAGGACTTAAGAATATCTTGTTTGCAGATGAAGATTATAATCTTTTTCTAAGGGCCATTAAGAGAGGTTTGACAGGGTTTTTCTTTAAAGAAGATGAGAACAATAAGTCCCTAAATATGCAGCAGGTCCTCTTTCTGGTGAGAAAATCAATTATCTATGTTGGTCTTCAAGAATCAGTTGCAGATCGTGGCGAAGAAAATATTGATAAATTCTTTCATTGGATTAAAGGGTCACCAAAACTGCACCCTGCGTTTAAAAACTTTTTAAAAGAAAACCAAGAACAGTTTGTGATTAATGTTTTTGCTAGTTATGTTGGGATTGCTTTGGCGGAAGCTTTAAATTGGCCACCACATTTGGGAGAAAAAATAACTCAGGCTTCCTTGCTTGGAGATATTCTTCTAACTGAAAAGGATTACTTTGCTTTTATTGCGGCCAATGGGGACCATTCTAAGTGGACTGAGAACTTTCGCAACCACCCTATAAATATGAGCAAAATTCTACAAAAGCATCATGGGCAAACGATTAGTCGCGAGGTCATACGTGCCGTAGAACAGCATCAAGAGTTTCCTGATGGGACAGGTTACCCACAAGGTCTAAAAGGTCTCTCTATTGACCAGTTATCCGCAATTATCATTATTGCCAGAACATTTACAGATGCTCTTGTTGCAAGTGATTTTGCTTATGATAACCGCTATGATTTTGTTAATGAGTTGTTAGAGGATAGATTTAATTACAATAACTTTAAAAATCCTACGAAAGCACTCTATACGATTATGGGGATCCCCACTAATGAAAGTGGGGAGTTAATCAAAGAATAAATTGAACGTTTTATTTGGTGGCAGAGCAGTTGTTAATATCGCTGTCATTTATGGTTGCTACAACTTTTCCATCTAACGTCTCAATAACGCCGTAGGTATTTCCACCATCTACATCATCTTCAAAAGTGTACCAAGCATTAAAGGTTTGACCGTTAGGATAGGTGAGGGTCACTTTCTTAGTGTTAACAGCAAAATTCTCATCACTAAAGTCTGGAATTACTTTTAATTCTTCTCCAAACTCTACTTTTACGATTTTAGGTTCCTCTAAAATTTCATAAAAACTACTATGGAAAAGGCATTGCTTAAACTCTACGAGTTTACAGGTGGACTTGTAGAGATATTTGTCAGCGGTACGGATAGAACTTGATAGCTTGGACGGATAATCTACATTTAAATTAACCAATACTAATTTATCTGAACTTTTTAATTTGAGGTTGTAGTAAGGGAGTTTTGTGAATTGGCCTTCTACTTTCTTAAGAGTTCCTCTTAATTTTTTAAGAGATGAATCTTTGGGTTCGGAAGCGTTTCCTGATCGTGTGGTCTCAATATTTAAATTGGCACCGATTAACTTCCATTCATCTTTATTAGTAGTTGAAGGGTAAACTTCAAAGCTTTCTTCAAGACTAAACCGGTTTATATAAGGAAGGTCCGGTGCTGTACACTTAACTTTAACAATAGTGGTAGCGAAGGATTGAGCAGACATAAGTAATAGGGCCAAATGAATCAACTTCATAATTTTCCTCGGTTCTAGTTTATTTGTCTTACTTACCAACAGAAACTCATAATAAATAGTGGTTATGTAAAGAGAACTGTTGTGCTGTGAGTCACTTGTTGTATAGCTCTCTTGGATAACTCTCTCTTTTACTTAGTTTCTTTGTATAGGCATCAAATACTTCATTTGCCTTAAAGACTTCACGATAGCGCGCCCAGTTTAAGCAATGGGCCAGCATGATATCCACCACACTAAAGGTTTCACCAAGAAGATAAGGTCCTTTCTCAAGTTGCGCTTGGATAACACCTAGTGATTTTTGCATATCTGCTTTTGTGCATTCAATGGCACGCTCATTACGGTCTTCTTCTCTATAGCGCCAAGAATTTTTTTCAATTGTGAAAAGGCAGGCATCAAGCTCGCAATTAATATAATCCATCCACTGATGAAAAATCGCCCTTTCCTTAGAATAGGCCTTTGGAGTAAGGCCCTTCTCTGGAACAAGGTCTCCAATATAGGTGACGATAGCGCCTGATTCGAAGAGGGTAAATTCCCCATCTCTTAAAACGGGAATCGTTTTGTTGGGGTTAATTCGTGCAAACTCCTCACTTTGGTGAGCGCCCTCTTTCAAGTTAATTTCTTGGTAATCATAGGGAAGACCACTTTCTTTTAAGGCCCATAAAGCTCTCATTGATCGAGTTTGGCCAAAGCCGATGAGTGTAAGCATTTTTTCTCCTAGATTTAATAAACGTATGTCGGGAAAACACTAAAACAGAGTTTTAGGTTATGGCAAATATAAATATTAAGGAGTTAGCTTGACTGTCATTTTTTTTGACATTGGAAAATATTTCAAAAAAATCAATGAAAGGCCCAATCGTAGATATAGTACACCCGCCCCAATCCCAACAATAGGATGAGATTATGCCTTTTCAATTATTCACACCTTGGTCTGTTATCTTAACGGTTCTAACGCTTTCAATTGCTCCTGTAATGTCAGCGCCCTTGATTATCTGGGATAACCAAGAGGGAATGAAATTTGGATATGGTTGCGAAATTAAGGCCACAGATAAGGTGCCCTTTCATACTTCTCAATATTTTGGAAATCAGAGGTTAGCGACAGAAAACTTGCGAAATTTTAATGGGGTTAAACAGTCCCACCTCATTAATTTCTCAATTGTTAAAGAGAGAATTTCTGCAACCAAGAGAAACCATACGGGTATAGAGGTTACGGGTGTTAATCAACGTACAAATGCTAAAAATAATCGTTGGTTTTCTAAAAGAGGAGACCAGGGTTACCTTAATAATAACTCCTTAAGACCGCTGGAAGACTTTGTCTTTGAAGTCTCTCTTAAAGAAGATCTTTACGATAATAGGATAAAGAATCATTTGAGAGAGCTTAAACCTGAAGAAAAGGTTTATCTAAGAGTTGCTTCTGGGGAAACTTACTATCAAGCAAGATGTCCTGGGCAGACCGATCGTCACTACACCATCTTTAGGGCCTACCAAAAGCATTTTAATGAAGAAACTCTTTATTACTTAGGTGTTAGCACAGAAGAAACCAAGGTTCTCGCAAATATACGTACGTATGGAAAAGTTGAATCTAAAAGTTTTCTGGCCGAAGTAGGAAATGAGCCTCGTCTTGCAGTTGATGCTGAAAGCCTACGCCAGGCCATTGATGCTGACCCAAAAATTGAAGAAGAGCTCGATGCGATTGAAGCTGCTGTACAGAAGGCCCAGGAACTGGCCAACGAAGCCTCAATTGAAAAAGAAAATACTGTTAATGAAGGGCCTGTTAAAGAAGAGGTCTTAGTTGAGGATGTAGTCGCCAACACAACTTTAGATCAAGTTGTTTGTATTGGAACTAGGTTTCTTAATGTGAGAAACAGAGAACTTGATGAAGTTCTCTTTAAGGCACGCAATGGAGAGAGAATTAAGGTCTTTCAATCTTGGAGTGGCGACGATACCCAAGAGGCCATGATCAATGGAACAAACTATAATTTTAAAAGAGTCGAGTTTGGTGAACGTGAATCAGCGGACCAAAAGGTTGGTTTCGTAGCATCTGCCTTTATTAAGAATGCAGATGATTGCCCTTATTTAAATGGACGAAATTCACCAAGGTTGAATCCTGTGGATACTATAAGTGGACTAGATGATCCAAATTGTTGTGACTTTCCAACGGCGGCCAAGCCTACTCATAGCTATACGTCCGGTATGCGAAAATTTAGTCATAATAGATCTGGAGGGCGTCTCCATGCGGCCTGTGATCTATATAGATATAAGAATGAGCCTATCCGTTCTGTCGCCCCTGGAAAGGTTTTACGTGATCTATATGAATTTTACGAGGGAACCTTTGCACTTGAAGTACGTCATTCAGGTGGGTTTGTCGTACGCTACGGTGAGATGACAGGAAAAGTTCTTCAACGAAGAAATAGTATCGTAAATATGGGCGAAAGTGTTGGAAAAATGGGAAAGGTAAACTCAGGCTGCTGTCGGCCGATGCTACACTTTGAACTTTATTCTGGAGAAAAAAGCGGCCCATTAAAATCAAAGACTGGTAGATATAAAAGAAGATCTGATTTAATGAACCCAACGCCTTACTTATTAAAGTGGCAAGAGAAGGTTTTCTAGAATGAAGAAACTGACCCTTGTGGCGTTATTTTGTGTATCAGTTGTCTTTGGAGTAAAGAAAGTGTTCTTTAGTATGGACACTACCGATATCTCATTGAGCTCTAAGCAATCATCATGGACTTCCGCTCAAATCTCTTCAACTAAGGATGATGGGAATGGGGTATCTAAGCCCAAGAAATTTGACAACAATACAGTAAATGGCAAAAAAAACGACATGAAGAAGCCCTCCAAAAGCAAAGGCAATGCCATCTCAAATCCATTTGTAAAAAAATTGGGAGATAATGAAGTTATCACACGTGTTGAGGCCGAGGCCTTTGCTTTTCGAGAGATTAATTTTACTCCAATGAATGAAGAAGAAGGTTCTTTATTAGAGATGGGTCGCCAAATGGCCGCTAATTACTTGGTCCCAGATTCTTATAAAGATGTGATTAAATTTTATGAAGAAAAAGGGCTTAAACCCATAGTATCTAAAGACACTAATCAATACACCGGAACCATGATTATTGTTCGTTCTGAAAAATCTCTTCCAGGCACAAGATACCCACATCTTCAATCCTTCATGAATGAAAGAGGTGAGGCGGATACTCAACATTATTCCATTGAATATCGTCCGGGACCAAAGGCCTTTGAAAGAACAAATGAAATGGTTAAGGCGCTCTATAATGTCGAAAATGGTGTTAAGTCTGCAAATGGTGATTTTATTAAATATAAGTTAGGCCCTTATCAGAATATTTGGATAAAAAAGCTGGGACCGAATGACCTTAAAGGCTCACCATTTAATGCCCGTGAAGAAAGCGATGTGGGCACAATCCGTATGGTTATTGAAGACGAAATTCATCATGATAATCATGACGATCATGTTGAACCACCCTCCACGCCGAAGAATTAATTAAAATCTAACTGTCTAAAGTTTATTCACCTCTTAGGATTTTCAATGTCTTAGGCACTGTTGTTATTTTAACAGGGCCTACCCTTTTACAGGGTTTACCGTATTAGACCTCTTTTTTTCCTATAATAATCTTAATAAAACATTCGAGTTTGGAGGCTTTAAATGAAAGCTATTTTTGTATTCACTATTCTATCCCTTTCTGTTGCATCTTTTGGACAAAGGTTTTCCCCTTTAATGGGTAACTTTAAGGTCGTTAGCGGCCAATGCTCAGGAGAGTCTTTCCTTTGGAAGAAAAATGACTCTGTTGTTCTTTCAGGCAACATTCTTGCTATTGGTGGTGTCCACGAAAAAATAGAAATGGAAGAAAACGAGGAGTGCCGTTTTCAGGATATCTATTCAAGGATTAGGCAATCAAGTAGCTTTAATGGAGATGAGGCCAGAGAAGAGTCTGTTCTGGTTTCTGAATTTAAGAGAATTGCTTGCTGGAAGTTAGTAAATGGAGAACGAGTAGGTGATCCTGTCATCGTTAAAGAGAAGATTGTGACCCCATTATCAGTGGTTGAAATCCAAAAGAAAGGCAGTCAGGTGAATATGACAATCGAAGAACGTGATTTGTGTGATTCTCAAGTTACTCTTGAATTGGCGCATAAAACTCAGTAGAGATGATTTACGAGACCTTGATACCAAGGCCTCGTAAATGAATTTTTATTAAAAGTTGTCTTCTAGCTTTTATTTTTCTTTCGCTCTTCTTTTCTTTTCATTCTTTCTGCTTTTGCCTTATTTCTCTTTTCTTTCATCTCCGCCTTTAGAGATTCTCCCTTTTTCCTTGCGGCAGCTCGACAAGCCTTGAGTGCCTTGTGATCGCTAGAACCTGAAACACATGATTTCGTTTCTTGTAGGTGTTGGATTCTCTTGTCTAGATTTGATGTTGCTGCTGCTTTCGCTTCTTGGAAATATTTCCCTTTCCCTCTCCCTTTTTCCTCAGCGCTTAGTGGGATAGAGAAAAATAGAATGACTAAGCAAAAAGTTTTTAAAAGTTTCATCGTGCCTCCATGATATTTATTATTTAAGACATTATAAGAGAAAACCTGATTTAAAGAGCTACTCTTTATTTCTCTTAAGTCCTCAATATTAATATAAAGGTTGAGTTTTTATTGACGTTAATTTTCGTTATGCTTTTTATTTACAGAGTGAACTTTTCTTACTAATTGGAGACGATATGATAATATAAGGGCGAAAATTAACAATAAGTTCTTCTTTAGGGACCTTTATGGCAAAGAAATCGTTAAAAACACTAGATATTCGCAATGCTAAACTTTCGGATATTCCAAATCTCGTAAAGCTGACGGCGAGAGCATATCCTGAGCATATGGGTGGTTACGCTGAGGATATTCTCCAAGGTCAGATCACGAATTTCCCAGAGGGTTGTTTTGTTATTGAAGATGATGGTCGTCTCATCGGCTATTCAGCTTCTATTCGTCTCAAGCATAAAAGAATTTTTAAACCTCATACTTGGCATGAAATTACAGGCGGTGGTTTTGGTACCACCCACCAAACTGATGGTGAATACTTATACGGATATGAAACTTGTGTTGATCCAGATGCGAGAGGGACAAGGGTCGGTCAGCGTCTTTATAATGCAAGGAAGGACCTCGCAAAATATTTACGTTTAAAAGGCATTGCCTTTGTGGGCAGAATTCCTGGTTTTTCAAAGAAAAAAGATGTTACTGACCCTTTGGTTTATGTTGAGAAGGTCCTTAACAAAGAAATTCGTGATTCTACCCTAAGTTTTCAATTGAGAAATGGCTTTGAAGTGAAAGGGGTACAAGAGAATTATCTTAAAGAAGATAAGGGCTCTCTTGGTTTTGGTATTTTTCTCGTTTGGGAAAACCCTGAGTTTCGAGAAGAAGAGCTGGTTAAGGGCAAACCTCCTTTAAAGAATGTCATACGCGTAGCGACGGTTCAGTATCAACAAAGAGGGATCAAATCTTTTGAAGAGTTCTCTCAAATGGTTGAATACTTTGTTGATGTAACGAGTGATTGGAAATGTGATTTTGTCTTATTTCCTGAATTCATTGGCATGCAACTTCTCTCTATTGAGAATGAAGAACTTAAACCCCATGAGGCCATCGAGAAAGTGACCGAATGGTATGAAAGAATTCGTAAAATGTTTCATGACTTCGCCCTAAAATATAATATTAATATCATTGGTGGAACTCACCCCGTTAAGAGAGGAGATAGAGTTCATAATGTGGCCGGTATCTACTTGAGAGATGGCAGTGTTCATGAACAAGAAAAAATTCATCCAACTCCAGATGAAACCTATTGGTGGAATATTGAGGGTGGAGATGAGGTTAATGTTATTGAGACTGACTGTGGTCCTATTGGTTGCTTAATCTGCTATGACAGTGAATTTCCCGAACTTTCGCGCCACCTTGTTAATCAAGGAGCACAGATATTATTTGTGCCCTTCTTCACGAGTGAGCGACAGGGTTACTGTCGAGTGCGCTACTGTTGTCAGGCGCGCGCCGTTGAAAATCAAATTTATGTCGTTATGAGTGGCTCAGTAGGCAATTTACCTCGAGTGCACAATATGGATATTCAATATGCCCAAAGTTGCATCCTAACTCCTTGTGATTTTTCTTTTAGTAGAGATGGGATTGCAGCAGATACTACTCCCAATGTTGAGACAGTGGCCTTAGCAGACCTCAGGATAGACAGTCTAATTGATGGGCGAAATAATGGGTCTGTTCAAAACCTCAAGGATAGACGCCATGACCTCTACGCAGTTAAATGGTTAAAAAAGTGATTTGACTTAACTGTTTACTATAATGGTTAATTAAAATAATTTTATTGTTTAAGAATCAAGAGGTGGATCTTTGCCAATATTGTGGGTAAGGATCTGTTTTCTAAGTTATTGATTATAGATAAAAACAAGCACCAAATCTTATTTTCTAGTATTCTACATGTTGTGAAAATCATTGAAAAAATTTACAAGTGCAACGCACTTTTCCTTGGTCTCCATTTGTGGTTGATCTCGGCTCTACTTCCTTTAAATTACGTTTATGCAAACAATGTATTTGATGAGCTTGGTGATCTGACAAATATCGAGCGTGAGGCCTTAGAGGGCCTAGAGATTTCTCAAAATCTTCAAGATCTTGCCAATGATTTTAGTGAGGATACAAAACCTGTGCTTACTGATAATGACCGTGAAGCCTTAAAACTTCTTGGCTACAGTGATGCTGAAATTGACAACTTAAGTCTGGCCTCTCTACAAGACGAAGGGGAGAGGGATAAGTTTAAAAATCGCCTTAACTCATATGCGAATAAGAAAGGTTCGGAAATTGAAGGTGGCGTTACCAAGGATCTGGTTCCTGGATTAGCTTCTTCAGTCATAGGTCTGGCCTTTGCGAGTCTGCTTGGGATTGTCGTCGGTGTTCGTTGTTATAATCAACCCTCGGCCATTACCTTTGCTGGCACCAGTGGGGCGTGGGTTGCTTTAGAAGTAATGATTTGGAAAGGGTTTCAAATTAGGATGGACGATATCCAAACCCTGCAAAATGCCACAAAGATTCCAGCGTATATTGAAAAGAAGATTGAGAGAGTCAAAACTATTATTGGTAAATTAGAGAATGACTTTAAAGCGAAGAATTTAAGTGATTTTGAAAAATACCTTGAAGCTAAAAAACCAGAAATTGACGAATTACAGGCCATAGCTGAAGAAATTAGGGTTCATCTGAAAACGGCAAAGGATCGTCAGTTTGGTGCTTTAAGATCTTTACAAGAATCGCTCGAGCTTGCTGCTGAGACTTCTAAGAAAAAATCTCGAAACGCCAAAGTCGCTGCAATTGGATATACCGTAGCCTCCGGATTGGCCGCTGCTGAAAGTTTCAACATATTTACTGGTGGTGGCACTTGTGTAGGTGTAACCAATAATGACAGGACCTCAAAGAATGATTCACTGATCGCCGCTCTTCTTTGGAAAATAATTCCAAGTGCACAAGCAGGATTCGCTTCCGTTGGTGATTTAGATAAAATTGGTATTCCCGTCGGGGGAGGCCTCGCAGCAGCCTATTTAGGTTTTGAACAAAAATTTGCGGATAAAATTTATAATTCAGCCGTTGGCCGTGGTGTTGTTTTTCTGGCAATGGCGGGAATTGCTTATTTAGCGTCTGTTAAACTTAAAAAAGCAGCTACATTTTTAGAGAAACAAGCCAAAGAGATGGATATTTTTGTTACCTCTATAGAAGATAAACTGAGTGCCCTAGACGCTAGTTTTCCCGCAGGGGCGGAGCTCATTAGGGAGCTCAAGCAAAAACTACTTCCAGAAATTGAGGAGATAGTGGCCGAGGGGCTTAGGGCAAGAGAAGGTGAAATTAAAACTAGTATTCAAAATGGACTTAATGATCTTGTTCAAGATCAAATTAGAGAGGGTAATATAAGTGAAGAGCAAGTGAGTGAGCTGGTTAATTCTGAAGTGCAGATTAGTCAAAGCGATATTCAACAAACTCTTAATAATCTATCCTCATCTGATTTAAGCCGTCTTGATACTAGTGATCTTTCGGGGCGCTTAACAAGTTATCATAATTTTATAGACTTCCTTATCCCCAATGCCATGGCCAGTAATCAAAGTAATCCACTTAAAACACCAATTAGTTGTTTTAAGAGAACTAAACGTTTTGTCGTTGCAGATGAAGATTGTTCTTGTCGAGCAAAAAAAAGCTGCATGCAAAGCCGCTATCCAACTAAGTTATCCATGAAGACTAAAAATGAGTTTGGTGTCTTCTCTTATCAGTTAGGGGCCTTGGTAAGTCGTTCAAGTAACCTTATTTTTAACGGACAACCAGGTAAAGGCGTGCAAGGGTTTTCAAAAGCGGGGGCGCTTACTTCAAAAATGAATCTTAATGCACGTAAACTTCTGTCTAGAAAAGTAGGTAATCTTATTGATAATAAAGTTACGGCAAGGACGATTGCAGGAGCCTTTGAAACTATTAAGCCAGGACTTAGTGACTACTTCAAAGGAAATAGTAATAATACACAGCTTAATCCAAAAGTAAGCTCACAATATACCATAGCGAGAAGAAAGAGCCTGGTCTCTCCTCGTCAAGAGCGCACTGCTTTAAGAACATCCTTGAGAGAGAGATTACGTGTGGCAAAGTCCTTAGGGAATAAAAGTCTTTTAGGATTTTCACCCAAAGTCGAAACTAAGAATAAGGAT
Source organism: Bacteriovoracaceae bacterium (assembly GCA_017858255.1). Classification (GTDB taxonomy): domain Bacteria; phylum Bdellovibrionota; class Bacteriovoracia; order Bacteriovoracales; family Bacteriovoracaceae. Next base: position 51,411 of record JAFMBV010000008.1, on the reverse strand, counting down.
GAAGTCTATAACTATTCTAAAGAGGCAATCATTCGCGACTCTTCTAAAGATATTTTTCAACTAATTAAAAAGCGTTATCTCATTATTCAATCTCAAGGCCGTCTAGAGCTTTGATAAAAGATTATTTTAGTAAAAAGTTATTCTAAAGATTAGTCCTAAGCTTAAAAATAACCAGATAATTGCAATTCCAGTGACATCAAAAAGGGAGCCGGTTTTAATCATTTCTCTTAAAGGGAGTTTACCCGTTCCAAACACAATGGCATTAGGTGGGGTCGAGACGGGGAGCATAAAACCAAAACTTGCCCCAAATGCCGCTGCAATAATGAGGGATGTTGTGTGGACTTCACCCCAGATACTCAGGCTGCCTAACAGTAGAGGGACGAGAATGGCCGTAGAAGCTGTATTAGAGCTAAACTCAGAGAGAAGAACTCCTGTTATGATGACAATCAAGGCCAGGAGATAAAAGTTAATTCCACCTCCGAATAAAAGCCCCCCAACGTCGGCGGCCAGCCCACTTTTATCGAGGAGGGAGCCCATGGCAAGACCGCCACCAAAGAGCCATATTGTGCCCCAGTCGATTGTGTTGGCCTCACTCCACGAAAGGTTTGTCTCGCCTGGTTTATTGCCAGGAAGGACAAAGAGAAAGGTACTTGCAAGCACTCCTACGCCTCCCATTGGTAAGGCATCTTGGATTGTTTGGGCCATAGGTTGTAAGTGAAGGGGCAGTATCAATGTTAAGACTCCAGGTAATATCCATAAAATAACGGCCATTAAGAATACTGCCATAATTTGCCATTCAGTTTTCTTAGTCTTACCAAGACTTTCTAATTCAACCTTAAATAATTTCCTAACCTCTTTTAGTTCTACTTTTGGTAAGGGGTAACGCCATTTTAAAATTAGAATGAGCGCGCCTAGCATTGCGAGGCTGACCGGGAGTCCGTAGCCCATCCATTCAAGAAATGAGATATTAATACCTTTATTTTTTAAAAATTGAATCGCCATTAAATTGGGAGGACTTCCTACTGGAGTTGCCATTCCTCCAATTGAACTTGCAAATGCTGCTGTTAAAAGAAACGATGTCTGTAGGTTCTCCTGATGTTTACTTTCTTTAAGGTTGTCTTTTAAAGTATCCATCAGTCCAAGAATGATAGGGACTACAATGGCACAGGTTGCGGTATTACTAATCCACATAGAAAGAATCCAGCAAATTAGCGCCACCTGAACAAGGACTCCTTGTAATGATTTTGCACCAAAGGAGGAGCTTAAGAATGTATAGGCCATTCTCTTATCCCAACCGTGTTTCTCCATGGCCTTTGCAATAAAGAAGGAACCCATAAAGAGGAATAAAATTTGATTACCAAATGGGGCGAAGGCCTCCTTGGTCGACACCGCACCATAAAGAATGGCCAGTAGTGGAACCATTAATCCTGTGACAGCAAGGGGAACAATCTCTGTGAACCACATCATAACAATAGAAATAAAAATCGCCATGACTTTATAGTGGTTAGGTTGGGCGATACTTAGAATTAAGTAGGGACCTATGGCCATGGATAAGAACGCAAAGAATCGTTTGTTCATTGTTAAACCTAGTTATTTAATTAACCTCTTTAATTTAGAAAATCCAACTATCTTTGGCCAGTATCAATCCCTGTTATAAGGGGGGCCTTGATTTATTACCTAGTTGTCTTTTATCAAGCTTGTTACTGGAACTCTTTGCCCTTTTTCCTGATTTGAAGCTACTCAACTTTTAGTCTTATGGCGCTTTCCGAAAAGCTTTAAAACCACAGAGGAAAATAATATGAAGTACATGATCTTTATTGTAGGTCTATTTTTCGTTTTTAGCTCTTTTGCTGAGACTTTCAAACCTATGAATGTAGAAAACTTTACGGGGTCTTATGATGGCTCATTTGGCAATGCTAATGCTCTTACATGGCAGTTACCTGACCAACCTGACCTAAGCAATATTTCCTTTCAAGTATATAAAGAGACAGATCAGTTTAGATTGGTCTCGCAAAGAGGAGAACAAATTTTTGACGAGGTGCCAAGCTTCATCTTCGATTTAAAGAAAGTCGATTGGACCAATTTTAGCACCCTCACAAGCGGCTCAAAAGGTGAAATTAGTCTACTAGAGTTAAAGGGTGAGGACTCTCAACAAAAGGTGAGTCTAGCCAATCTCAATGCTAGCTGTGCTGGTTCTATTTCTGAGAGCGATTTCTTTAAACAACTCCTTGAAGTATGTACCCAGGATGGAGATTTAAGTTTTAAAGAACTCTCAACTGCTGAGCTCGGTCGTGGCGCAAGTGGATGGCGTAATTTTTGGAACCAGATTCTCAAGGGTAGCCAGAAGGCAAATAGTAATAGTGTTATTTTAAAAAATCTGAATGTTTTAATAAAAAAAGGTAAATTAAATTTTAAAGTTAAGGCAGATGTCGATGTCTCGGTTACCGTAAAGGCCGAAGGGTATATTGAATATAAGAATAACGAAATTGTTATAAGGCTTGATAAAGTAAAAGCGAGCTTTCTTACGATTACAGATAAAGTTTTTGATGAACTCGAGAAACTACAAACACCTTATGTCGTAGTGAAGAGACCTTTTGTGACCATCTCTCTGCCTTAAGAAGCCTTTTTAAGTGAGGATGCTAGGGGAAGGCTGATCACGAATTGAGTATTATCAGATTGAGGATTGTAATAAAAAAGACCTTGGTGAGACTTAATGATTCCCATGGAAATAGAAAGGCCTAAACCTGTTCCTTCTCCAACTTCTTTAGTCGTATAGAATGGCGCCATTAGGTTTTCTTGATTCTCTTTAGGAATACCGTCGCCACTATCAGTTACTGTAATATGAACTTCACCCCTAAGTTTCTGGGCCTTAATTTCGATCCAAGGTTGTTGATTGTCCTGAATTTCATCAAATGAATTATTTAAAAGATTGATAAAAACTTGAGAGAGTTGAATTTTACAGCCTTTGATCATTATGTTTTCATCGAGATTAATTCTAACTTCAGTCCCTTTACTTTTAAATTTTTCCATACAAAGGTCTAGAGTTTCTTCTATAACATCTCCTAAGGAGATAATGGTCATTTCTAATTCATGACCTTTGTGAGAAAACGTTCTTAGTCCTAGGATGATTTTTGAAATACGCTTTACGGTATCATCAATTTTTTCAATACTTTGTTGGAAAAAAAGTGGGTCTATATCTTCTTCATTTATTTTCTTATAGAGTTGTTGGGCCTTACCTGAGATTATAGTAAGGGGATTATTAATTTCATGAGCTATTCCACCTGCTAGTTTTCCTAAAGAAGCAAGCTTTGAGCTCTCATGTATCAGTTTCTCTTTATTCTCCAGTTCTTTTTGAAAATTAATCTTTTGGGTGATGTCATTTGTGATGGCAATATGAGCTAGTTCGCCATTATCAAGAGGATAGGGTGAAGCATAACTTTCCATCCATCTTTTGGTTCCTTCGAGACCAATGATTTCAAAAATGAGGGTGCCTTTTTCGCCAGAGCAAATCTTCTCATTAAATTTTATAAAATTATCGCGATGGTCTTCATGGACGATAGAGTAAACATCAGCGAGGATAACGCTATCAATGTCCTTGGCCTCAATAAGGTTTAGACCGCGAGTATTCATATGAAGTAGTCGACCACGCACATCGATAACCTTTAGACAGGAGGGAGACGCATTAATCATCTCTTCCAGCATTGTAGTTTTATCACCCAATAATTTGTGGACCTCGGTTTTCTTCATATATTCCCTTATCGGTAGTTTATACGAATCAATAAAATTTATAAGTATTGAGCCTAAGTGGCTGATATTATATAATCAAAAAACTGACAGTCCCTGTAAATATGGCCACATTTCAACACTATTTCTCAAATATTTATTATATTGATTTTAAGCAAAGACGACTTCGTAATAACCCGGCCATTATTTTGTCAGGTGTTAAGTGGGTCTCACTTTTGAAACGCTAAGTGGTTAAGATTATATCTAATGATTGGTTTCAAACTTGCAATACTACATTAGAACAATGCTTTGCAAATTGAATGTTATAAGGAGATTACCACCTGTGAAGGGTCTTATTTTTCTAGGGATTATATTCATCTTCAATATTTTAACCTCGCTGGCGCATGCTGGTGTTAGTGGTGATAATTACCCTTATTTCTTCGTGAATGATTCAAAACAATCTGGTGTGAAAAATGAAATACAGATTCTTCATAGTGGCATAGCTTCTTTTCAAAAAAGAATCGATCTTATTAAGAAAGCAAAAAAACGAATTAGCATTGAATATTTTATTTGGGAAAAAGATAAGGCGGGTCTTCTTCTATTTCATGAATTAATCAAAAGGGCCAAAGAAGGCATCGATATTCGAATCATTTTGGATAAATCCATTACTGTCATCGAATTGGACGAGTTTTTTGCAGAAGCCGTTAATAAGTATGGAATTGATCTTCGTCATTATAATCGTGGACTAGATCCATCGACCGCTCAATTTAGAACTCATCGTAAAATATTGGTGATTGACGGTGTTGAGGGAATTACTGGTGGTCGTAATATTGGAGATGATTATTTTGACTTTGATGAAGAGTATAATTTTACAGATCGTGATATTTATATCGCGGGGCCAGCTGCAAAGGCCATGCAGGATTCTTTTGACGCTTTCTGGAATGACTCGATTGTAAAAAAATCTCGAATACTTAATGTAAACCCCGGTTCAAATCGATTAAATCGTCGATCTCATGATAGAGAACGCTACAATAATCATAAACAAGAAGTTCTCGATAGGTTGCGGTCTGAAGCTTCAGAATGGATTGAAAGTCATGAGTCCATGGAAGAAGTATCCCAGTCGATGGAGAAAATTGCTAGACCAATTCTACAAAAAAACCCAATTCTTGAATGCCCAAAAGTGACTTATGTCTCTGATAAACCAGGAGCCAACTTCTTTACTCGCCTTGGTGTTAAAAGGTATAAAAAGAACTTTCGTTTTACAAGAAATGTCTTATTTGATTTTATGAAAAACAAAACAGAGGACTTTCTCTATCTGGCCAGCCCCTACTTTATGTTGAATAAGGCCTGGCAAGAGGCACTGTCTGAAGTAATGAGACGTGGTGTGAAAGTTAAACTCTTTACCAACAGCTTAGGGAGTACAGATGCTTTCTATGTTGCAGCAAATTTTTATCGTATAATATTTAAATGGCAAGAGGCCGGTTTGGTGCCTTTTATCCATAATAGTCAATTTGATGACATTGATCCGGTTTTAAATGAAAAGGTCGCTAATACCCGTTGGGGAATGCATGAGAAAACTCAAGTGTATAACAACAACACTTTCTATATTGGTACTTACAATATAGACAACCGCTCCGATTTTTATAATGTTGAAATGGGGCTTTTCTGTGAAGGCTCTAGTGATCTCACAAAAAATCTATTAGATGATATGAATGTGCGCTCTCATAATGGTTATGTCATAACTGGGAAAGATAAGGCGGAAACATCTGAGGGGAAACCTGCTGATGTTTATGGTAATGCTACTGAGAAACTCCTCAAAATTATGAAAGCATTTACTTTGCCAGCTCTACTGCTTGAACCTCTCATGTAGGATTCATGCAAAAACACATCCTTGGTAGGGGTTATTTCCTTAATGGACTATGGCCTTTACAATCCATTTTGTTTTTTATTGTCCACAATTTTACTTCCTTAAATTCAGGTCATAAATTTATCTTTTTCGGCACCTTGTTATTCGGTCTTCTATTGGTTCAATTTTATAAAGAAAATAGTCAAGATCGTTTAGGTCTGCTTTGGCCTTGTCTCGGAGTTCTTCTTAATTTTGGTCATCTTCCTTACTTTGAAAATGATTTCTACCGTTATTTCTTTGAAGGAAAGGCCTTCTTATTTGGTCTTAACCCCTATTTAAAAAGTCCAATAGAGCTTTTTTCAATGGTGGAGTTTAAGGAATTTCTATTTATTGGCTATCCTGGTCTGACAAGTATTTACCCTCCTCTTATAATTGGCCTCTTTGCGGTTTTTTCCTTCCTCTCACTTAAGTCTGCTCTCTTTATATTTAGTCTTCTTAATGCAGTTCTAATATGGTGGCTTATTGGTTTTCTGAGAAGGTTACCTCGTTTTCCTAATCGATACTTACCCTTAACTCTTATTTTTTTACAAAGGGAAATGTGTTTAAACTATCATTTTGAATTGATTGCATTTTTACCCTTTCTTGTGGGGGTGTTTAGTACTTCCTCCTCTATAAGAGTTTGTGCTTTCTTGCTGAGCTTCCATCTTAAGTTTATTGGTGGATTTGGTTTTATATGGTCACTTGCACAAAGGAAATACAAAGAGGTTAGTTATCTGGTTCTCCTTCTTATTTTTAGTATGGGGTTATTTTACTACTTAGGAATGGGTAAGGGTCTTGGTATAAAAACTTTCAAAGAGAGTTGGTTATTTGCACCAGGGCTTATTAATCTGTTGTTTTATGGACTTTCACTTGATTTCAGCTTGGCGAAGATCTTTTCGACCTGTTTATTTATAGTCTCTTTAGTTACTTTCTTATTATGGCAAAGAGGGAAGGTTACAGTAACACTCTTCCTCTTCTTCATTGTAGGCCTCTTTTACTTTTCTCCAGTTTATAATGCTTGGTATGCTCTTTGGCCGGGAGTTATTCTGCTGTCTTTTGGTTATAGAAGTGGTGCTTGGTACTTGGCACTAAGTCCTTTAAGCTATTACTATTTCCTCTCTATTCCTAATGGATTATTTTTAGTAAATGCCTTACTTCATCTACCTTTCTTCTATTTTCTTTGGGAGCTTAGGGAAGAGTATTTAAACCCCAATCATAATCAAGCCAATCAGTATTAGAACTACTAGGGTTGAATCCTTTAAAATAAGGCTTCAAAAAATCTTTATAACTGATACCCTTCATCTTTTTAAAATCATCTCCATACCACTTGAAAATTTTTGATAGGTAAAGTGTGTCTGTACTTGAATCATAATAGTTCTTACTCTTATCTTCGAGAAAGTTCTTAGTGACATCAGAGAATTGCTCTTTTATTTTATGGGCGACAAAGGGGAGAGTGTGTAGAGTTGGGCAACCAATTGATGCACAATTAACCGCAAAGTGAATACGTGGCTCCAAAAAATTCTTTCTAATAATATTATGCTCTATATTGTCGAGAAAGTTCTTTTTTCCTAATAGCCTGAAGAATTTCTTCTTCCATGGATTGCTAAAGAGCCCGCCTATGTCCTTTATTGATTTTTTAGGATAATGGTCAATAATGAGTTTGATGGTGAAAACATTATAGCTATTAATAAGAAAGGCCAATTGCTCTAATTTCTCCCAAGACTCGTATTCTTTCGGGGTCACAGCACTTAAGTTTTTTATTATTCTCTCTAGTCTCTGCGGATTTTTTTTAATCTCTTTATAGTTAACTAAAGTTTGATGGCCTACTTTTTTAACCTTATTTTGGAGCAATTCCTGATACTCCGTATAATTTTGATCAAAGCCCATACTAGTTAGTGAGATTAAGTAAATTGCTGTTAAGAATATTGTTTTAAGCATTGATTGCTCCCTTATTTATTTCATACCAATAATAAGTGTCTTAGGGGAATAATTTGTTACAATTTTACAATGTCTGCAAAACAAACAACATTCAATTCTCCACTTTTTGTTGAACGCCTTCAAAAACAAGATCAAAAAGCGATCACTGAGGTTGTGGAAGCGTATTCTGATCATCTCTATAACGCGGCCTTGGGAATGGGGTTTCGCTCTGAAGAGGCACAAGATGTCGCTCATAGTACATGGATGACTTTTTTGGAAGTTGTTGGCCGGTTTGAAGGGCGTAGTCATATCCGAACATTTCTCTTTGGAATTCTTTACAATAAAGCACGCGAGCTTAGGCGCTCAAAGCGTAAGTTTGATTCCTATGATCCATTTGATGAGGAATTTGATGAATTATTCGATGGTAGCGGTCATTGGATCCAGAGACCGATAAACCCTCATAAATATAGCGAAAATGATGAAATACTTAGAGTCATTCAAAAGTGCATGGATCATCTTCCACAGAATCAGAGAGATGTTTTTGTCTATAAGTTGGTTCTTGAAGAAGAGAGTGAAGTTATTTGTAACGAACTCGGACTTTCTCCCACTAATTTAAGACAACTGATTTTTCGGGGAAAAGGACACATGAAAAAATGTATCGACAAAATTTTTGAGGATTCATGAGGGACTGATTCACTATGATGAATTGCAAGGAAATTGCCAAAAATATGCTAGTAGAAAAGTCCTTAAACTTTCGCCAGAAAGTAGATCGTTTTATTCACTTGTTAATGTGTCGCAGCTGTAAAATATTTATTAAACAAATGGATAACCTTGATCATTCATTTAAGAAGGCCATGCTAAAAAATTCTAAAGAGCAGTTGGATGTAATGGAAAAAGTAAAAAAAGATATATTAGAGGAAGTTAATCATAGGTTTGATTAATGACGGTGGGTTAGTGTGCCGTTTTCATAGTGATGGCATTCTCCATCGGCCCTAAGCTCTATTAAGCCGTGTATTTCTCCGTCACTTTTCTCTCTTGCAGATTTAGGTAACTTTTTAAGGTTAGGGTTAAGGTTAGGTCCACTGGCCGTCGTCATTTGACCTGTGACAACACTTAGGTTTGAAGCGGCAACTAGAGCGCTTACCCCATAAAGGGATTGACCACTGCTTATATCGTAACTGGCAATGGTTCGCTGACTGTCCATGATACCTAAGTAAGGTTGCATGACGGAGTTTGTGCTGAAGCTATTCACATGCCCAAGTCCTATAAAATGACCTAACTCATGTAAGACGACAGAATGAAGATCATAATCAATTGTAGAGTTAGCATTGGTGCTAAAGTTATAGTCACGGTAGTTGATGATGATATCTGCGTGGGTTAGTTCAACATACTCATTTGAACTACCAGCATTTCTTCGAAAACCAATATATTGTGTTACCGCTAAGGCCTGAGCACTAACACCAGCGATCCATGTATCTGAACGATAAATTCCAAGTACACCATCATTTTTATAAGAATCTAAATTGCCATAATCTTGATTGGTAATCGTTGTAGCTGGAACCTTAAAATAGGTTAGTGAAGAACTCGCCGCATTCCATTGCTTGAACATTTGCTCAATTGGATCGTGACCACTTCCATCAAGGTCAGCATTAACAAAACTATTTTTCAAGGAATCGCCAATTCTGACGTCAAGGCCTCCAATGAGGGAGGATGTGGACCAGCGCACTGGTGTAGTCTCAGAATTAAAAGGAACTGAAGCTCCACTACTTTGTTTGGTGGACCCCTCTTTGAGACAAGATGTTGTCATAAAGATAATCCCTACAAGAAGGATCAATCTTTTTCTTTGAGCAATGCAAAACACTATTTAACCCTAAAGCCCTTAGGCGGAAATATTTCCGCCTTAAGAGACTTTTCGGATCAACTATTAGAAAACTTGAGGTTTCTGCTCGGCAATTAAAACAAGAGCTTAACTAAGCGTTTTACTCCGTTTTTCTTAATGTCCTAGAGATTTTCGGTGATCGGCCAAGAATTTCTCAAGACCAATATCTGTTAGAGGATGCTTGAATAGACCTTTCATACAGCCAATAGGCATTGTTGCCACGTCTGCCCCAACAAGTGCTGCTTCACGTACATGATCGCTATGACGCACGCTTGCTGCAAGAATCTGAGTGGGGTAGCCATAATTATCAAAAATGACTCTGATTTCTTCAATTAGACCCATTCCGCTTTGGCCAATATCATCTAATCTACCAATAAAAGGACTAACGTAGGTAGCGCCACTTTTTGCAGCTAATAGCGCCTGGTTGGCACTAAAGCATAACGTGACATTCGTTTTGATATTTTGATCACTAAGGACCTTACAAGCGCTTATACCGTCGATAGTGAGGGGAAGCTTGATCACGACATTATCGTGTATTTTGGCCAGAGATTCGGCCTCTTTGAGCATACCCACTTTGTCTGTAGCTATTACTTCAGCTGATATAGGACCATTTACTAGACCGCAGATTTCTTTGATCACATCCTCTAGGGTGCGTCCGGATTTAGCAATTAGGCTTGGGTTGGTGGTGACACCATCAACAAGGCCCCATTCAACGGCTTCTTTAATTTCATCAACGATCCCGGTATCCAAGAAAAATTCCATAGCTTAATCCTTTTTGGTTAAATTTGCGCCTAACAGTATCTTTTATCCCCATTTGTGACAAGTTTTCCACCTCGCACCATAAGCATTGTCTTGGCATAATAGAAGGATGAAAGTCTTTGACGTCATTTTCATTTCTTCTCTGGTATTGGGGTTTTTTACTCCGGCACTTGGTAACAACAAATTGATTGAATTAAAGAAAAGAAAGGAAGCTTTAAGCCGCACAAAAGTAGAAGCTCCTAACCTCGGACCAACTCTAGAAGATCAGATAAGAGACTCATTCTTTGATCCCAAATTTGATTACGCCACCTTTACTGGTCGAGTTACAGATAGGGACGATACGAACAGTATTGTTAAAATAAGTTCAGAGAATAAAAATATTAAATTTTTTAGAAGTGGTGACTTGGTTCGATTTCGCCTGGCCGCAAAAAATTCTCGCAACTGTCGAGGATTTGTGCGCTCTGTTGAGAAGGATTATTTTGTGCTTTATGTCCAAAATATTACTCTTTGCTGGGGTTCTGGTAAATATTTTAGAAGAGGGGCCATGCTCGTTTTCAACTCCAAAGCATTAGCATCGAGAGTGCGAGATGCTAGTACTTACCGTATCGTTCTTCTCAAAAGACGGCGAAGTTTTTATAAACAGCTCAATGATACAAATCACTTTGTTTGGTCATACGAACAAGAAAAAATTAAAGTGGCCGCTGAGTATGATGAGAAAATTACCATGCTTAGACAAGCGAAGCAGAAGGCCATGGATATGATGGCCACGAAGAAGAAGGATTCAATAAATATTCAACGTGAATTGGCCTATCGATTGGATCATATGGATGAGGATTTAGAATTTTACCGTATCGATAAAGATGAACCAAAAATTGATCGTTGGCATCTGGATCATGACTTGGGCAAGCCTGTTAATCATCGGCCTAAGGCCAGTTATTATACTGATTAAAAATAATACCAAAATTTAGATTTTCATTTATTAAGCCTATATACAGCTTTACGGTGCCTATTTTTTCCTTCAAAGTGAGTTAATTAATGGAACAATTTTTCTCTAAATTTTTAAAGTCAAAACAGGGTTAAATATATGAAAGAAGACATACTCACTAAAATTCCTGATATGGATTATACTGAAGAGGCACCTGTCATTGATGCTAATGAATTTGATAAGGTGATTCGCTCTCGTAGAAGTGTACGTGTTTATACAAATGATTCTGTGCCTCAGGAGGTTATGGAAACTGCCCTTGAACATGCCACTTTGGCACCTAATAGCTCTAATCTTCAGCCTTGGCGTTTTGTATGGATCAAGAGTGAGGAGGCGAAGAAAAAGGTAGTAGAGGCCTGTTTAAACCAAGCAGCAGCGAGAACCGCTAGTGAGTTGGTTGTGATACTCGCGCGCACAAAAGCATGGCCAAGTGTAAAAGAGAAAATGATAAACGTTTTAACTAAAAGTGAGGCACCTCGTGGGGCCTTAAGTTACTATCGAAAAATAGTTCCTCTCGCTTACGATCAAGGATTTCTAAATATTAAAGGTTTTCTAAAGAAAATAGCGATCTTATTTATCGGTTTTAAGAAGCCTGTTCCTAGAGGACCAGCAAGCTATTCTGACATGAGAGTTTGGGCCCATAAGTCGGCTGCCTTGGCCTGTGAGAATATGATGTTATCTTTTAGAGCTCAAGGTTTTGATACTTGTCCTATGGAAGGGTTTGATGAAAAGCGAATAAAAGCTGTTTTAGGCTCAAAGATTATGGAGGGAGGGTCTGAAGTTTGTATGGTTCTCTCAGTTGGTAAGAGGGCTGATAATGGTATTTACGGACCTCAAATTCGTATGGATAAAGAAGACTTTATTTCAATTATTTAAAAGAGTTATTCGATCGAAAAGTTTTTTAAGATGGCCGATATATTATAACGAGTTGAGGTGATTTTATTTTTCTTAGCGAAGACATGGAACCAAACGAGCTTCACTGGTGAGGGGACTTTCATGTGCTTTACAAGGTAAAAGAAGATACTTTTATAAAGACTGTCGCCTGAAGTTCCTAAGTCTGCAACTTTTATAACGAGACTTTTAAAAACAAGAAAGGCAAGGTCAAGTTCACCACGGTTTAGAACACCATCTTTATCAATATCAAATCTTAGATAAGCCGACTCTAAATTAGTAAGAATGACAATGATTCGGTTGAGATCTTCTTTCGTAATAGGGATATCAGGGCTTGGGTTCACTCGTGAATATTGTTCAATATTAATGAGATACTTTTGCAGCTCGTCTGTCCCGTTTAATTTCAAATACTCGTATAGTTTGTCGTAGTAGCGTTCGTACTTTAGTTCCTTAAAAAATACATGGAGGAAATATTCTCTAAAACAAGGCACAGTAAAAGATAAACCATCTTCTCCAAGTAGGTCACAATGGTTTTGTAATTTTTGATGAACTTTGTCTGCAATACTAAAGGCATGGAGGGCATTAACTCCGTACTCAGTAAACTCTTCGGCACTTGCCGAGCCATTGCCATCGGCGTGGTACATAAAGAGGTCAGCACTAACGATGGCCTCACTAACAAACTTATCTAGTTCGTCAGGCCATAGGCCTAATTCCGTTATAACTCCTTGAAGGTCGAGAAAGAGTTTCTTGAAATCTTCTTCATCAGCTTCTTTTTTTCTTTTACCCGGAGGATAGTGACCATAGACTTGAACAACTTTACTTATCGCCCAGCGAAGCATGCTTGCTGTTTGAAAGCCCGACTTATAGCGCTTGTAAAAGTTAAAGTAATGGGATTTTCCATCTTTATCATGAAAGAAACGGTAGTTGGCGCTAATGTAATCAAAATTTTGCCACATATTCCTAATCATCCAGGAGGGAAATACATGGTAGCTTTCTACTTTTGGTAAGGTTAAACCGTTGACTGCCTTAGAAGAGGAGAGTTCCTTTTTATAAAAGTCGTAGGTGATTTCATTAAAGTAGAGCATTCCAGAGAATTCAAGAACCCAATTTAGAACAGTCGTAACATCTCTATAAAGATATTGGTCAGCGGCGCCACCAAAGAATTTTTCTTTTATATTTTGGATACTCTTATCCATATTCTGGATATTGTATTTATCACCAATGATCTCATTTACAACAGTTAGTAGGTCTTTATGCTCAAGGATAAGTTCAGTATCTGCATGAGGATGAAAGTGACCTTTTAGCTCTTTAACAATGTCATAGTAAAAATAGTATTCTTCAGTAGTATTTTGAAATGTCATTCCTTTAACAAAAAGGCCATCCATTCCCAGTAACACCAGATCAGAACTCTTGTCTAAGAGGTTAACAATTTCGTCCGAAGTTATGAGTTCTTTTTCGCCACCAATGATGAGTTTCTTAGCAAATAGAAAAGATTTTATTTTTTCTATATTTAACTGGTCGTCTGTTAGTTTAAGTATATTCTTTAGCTCTTCTACGAAGACGGTAATATTTAAACTTGGGTTTATATTGGATTCATCTTCTATTGTTCCAAGGATAGAGCGAACGAGACCTTCTATTTCTCTAAAAATATCCTTTCTTCTTGTCCAGTAGTTTTCTTCGTTCAGGCCTTCAAGGTAATTATAGAGTTTACGACCTTCATTGTTTGTTATTTTAAAAAGCTGGAAGAGCTTTTTGATTTTTGGGACAGAGATCTGATCGACGGGGTCTCTCAAGAGAAGAGTGTTTATATTATAGACGAGCTTAAGAAGATCTCTTGCGATCTCTCTACTTTCAGGAAAGAATTTATCTATGAATCTATTGAGTTCTAAACGGCCTATGAAATTTGGATTTTCTCTTCTTACAAACTGAACAAATTGATCGAGATTAGACTCAAGGCAATTGATATCTTTTGACACATCCTCTTCTAAAATTTTATTCAATCTTTCGGTATTAAGTTCACAGCCACCATTGAGGTTATCTAAGTCATATACTCCGGCATCTTGTGGTGGGTCATCGCTTAGACCACAAGAAATAAAGCTAACTGAAAGAACTAGTCCCGTAAGAGACAAGGCAAAACAACTCCTACTTTTTTTCGAAAAGTTGGAGGCTTTAAAAAGGCTGAATATGCTTTTAAAATTTTGCGTCAAAGTTGTTCCTGTTATTCATACGTCTTTATTTTAATTTAATATGTGTAGAAAGGAAAAAACCTATATTAAGGAGGAATTTCCTTCTGCTGCTTTGTGTTAGGAGCAATTTTGGTCCTAAAATTCATTCTGTGCTTTCTTAACGCCTGTTAATCGGGATAAAATGAGAGGGATGATAAAAAGATTCATTTTAGGTATATTGTGCCTAGTTAACTTTCATGTATTAGGCTCAGGAACCCTTACAATAGGGCAGTTCCAGCGAATTAACCAACCAGTCGACGCAAATGTCGATAATAATTTTGTCCAGTTTGACTTCGATAATAAGAGAGAAGATTCCCGTTGGGACCTCGTTTATAACGCATCTTTACGTCAATATACTGGGGATCGTGGACTTCTCTATAGTGTTCCCGAAGCTTATATTTCACGAAATGTTGGGCGCAGCGAATTTACGCTTGGTAGAAAAGTAATTTCTTGGCAACCGAACGATCGTTTTTGGGCCATGGGTGAGATAAATTCTCTAAAAAACTTCAATTTACTCGAGACTGATCGCGAAGGCCTCTTCGGGCTGCACTTTGAGCGCAAAACAAAGAATATGTCTTTTATTCTGTTTGCCTCGGGAATTAATGTTCCTCAAGTTAACCCAACATTTAAGGCCGATGGCGGTCAAGTTGTTGGGAAGAATGAGTGGAGTAATCCACCACCACGCTTTGTCCGTTTTAGGGAAAGTGAAGTGCCAGTGTCTTATGATGTAATTTATCCGCAGGTCTCTGAGATTGCTCTTAAGGAGGCAGCGGCCGCTAAGTTTTCTATTCATAATGATAACCAGGCGATGACTTTCCATGGTGGTTACAAGCCAGAGCCAGGTATTAGAATTGTGGCCACTGGATATTATGAACAAACTGATGTTGAGAGGGCAGTCGTTCAGGCCAAACCTTTTGTAAATAGTCATATCTTTTGGGGTTCAAGTTATAGCTATCACTTGTCTGGACGTGATGCTTTAGAAGGCTCCTCCGTTCATGTTGCTTATGATTCTATTATTCCTAATAGAGGAACTGATACAGCATTTGACCAATTTGACTCTTTAAAAATTCAGCCAGTTTATGAACGTGTTTCCTATGCAACGGCGTCTCTAAAAAATAAGGGAAGATTCTATGATTTGAGTCTTAATGGTCTTTACTTAATTGAAGGTGACAGTGTTAATACGAATGTCTTTGCTAAGAAACCAAGATGGCGCCAGGCAATAGGGGCAAGTCTTGGCTGGAGTATAACCGACAGTTTTAGATTATTTACAGATTATAAATACGATATAAAAACACAAGATATGGCCTTTTTAACACGTACAAACTATCAGTTTAGCCGGCATATTGGTATTGGTGTCGATCTTCAAGTAATCAATGCACCTGATGATAATTCCTTTTGGGCACCTTTTCGATCAAATGATTCTTTCTTGGGTCATTTCTCTTATCTTTTTTAATTTCTTAATAATTCTTTAATTGTCACAATCGACGCCTGTTACAAAAATTTTAGTGTTGGAAAGAATGTAGAATTAGCTAAAATAGCTAAGTTCTAAAAATAAAATAATGTTAGTACTTGATAATTTTATATGGAGATTCAAATGAATGATTTTAACAAAAGATACCTTGAATTTTGTAAACCTTTTATCGACGCGATTAAGGAAGTTTATAGCACGATGATGAGTGTAGAGTTAAAGCCCGAAAAGCCAATGATTAAAGAAGGCAAGACTAGTTATGGTGATTACTCTTCTATCATGGGGATTAATGGATCTTATGAAGGTCCTGCGGGAAACAAGAAGTTTAAGGGGAGTTTAGTTTTGAGTTGGCCAGAAGGTGTTTACTTAAAAAGCGCAAGCGCTATGTTGATGGAAGACTTTCCAGAGTTTACTGATGAGATTGCTGACGTCGGGATGGAAGTTTGTAACATCACAATGGGGAACGCGAAAAAGATGTTATCTGAACTAGGTTACTTGATTGAGATGTCTATACCTACTTCAATAAGTGGAAAAGGTCATGAGATTAAGGCCCAAGATGGAGTTGTTACAATTACGACTCCATTAGTAAGTGAAATTGGAACTTTTTATATTGAATTAACGTACGAAGACTACGAGGAATAAAAGGAATATTTTGAAAGTGTTATACGCTGATAGCGACCCTGAGGTTAGAGACTATGTATCCATGCTTCTTGAAGCAGGGTTAGATTGTGAAATTCTCGAAGCCAGCAGTGGTAATGAAGCCTTGGCGGTCTTAGAGTTTGAGCCCGACGTGGACTTTGTTATTAGTGAGGTACTCATGAATGGGGGAGGCGGCCACCTTATTATTGATTATCTTGATTCACAAAAACTTAATGTTCCCTTTGTCTGGCTATCTGAAACAGTTAACCAAGATACGATGATCGTCCAAGAGGTTCTGCAAAGAAGTCCTCTGAATGCCTTTGTACCGAAGCCTTTTCGTGATGATCAGTTTTTTCCAGTAATAGACAAAATTCTAACTATTCAAAAGGAAATAGATAGCAACAAACCTGTTGTTCAAAATACAGACTCTTCAGGAAAGGCGTCAAATAAGTTTGATTTGGAATGGGATGGATTAGAACCCCAAGAAAAAGCTAAACCTTATGATGATATGGATTGGTCAAGTGAGATGAAACCTGAAAATGTTTCTGATGCTGATTGGTCCTTAAAAATGAAGAAGAAAAATAGTGGTGAGGCTGATGGTGATTGGGGCGACATTGGAGCCAATCAAAAAGAAGGTGAAGCTGATTGGTCTCTAAAAAAGGAATTCAATAATGGAGATGAAGAAAAAGCAGACTATTCTTTAAAGAAAAACTTCAATCCCAAAGAAGGGGATACCCTTGATTATAGTAAGCCAGGTGATGATGAATGGGAGATGATTCGAAAAAAGAATCATGAAAAAAAGAAGAACGAAAAAAAGGCAGACTCAGATGGGGACGCTCCTAAAGATGATTTAGAATATGACATGGAGAGGTTTAAGAGAGTTAAGATAAAGCGTTTTTATAATCTAAAAACTGTGTGCTGTGATGTTTATATTCAGCTAAGTTCCGTAAAATATATAAAGCTTCTCAATTCTAATGATGCTTACGAAAAAATTAGTATTGAAAAATATGAGGATAGAGGGAAAAAATACCTTTTTATCGAAAGTGAAAACTATCCAAGATTTCAGGAGCAGTTTGGTCATCTTGTTATTGGTAACTTGGAAAAAGCTCAGAAGTTACCACCAGATATTAAGGCCCTGGCTGAACTATCTGCTTTTGACCATACTTTAGATTTTGCAAAAGAATTTGGAATTAATGCCAATACTGCGAATAAAGTCAGAAAGAGTGTTGAATCAAATCTAAAAACACTCAAAAAGCTTCCAAGCCTAGAGCTTTTATTGAAAAGGATTATGAGGGGGGGAGATTACATCTCTGAACATAGCCTCATGCTCTCCTATTTTGCTGGTCAAATTTGTTTGGCCACAAGTTGGGGGAATAGCCAAACACTTGAGAAACTTAGTATGGCGGCACTACTTCATGATGTGGGCCTACCAAAGAATGGTCTTGCTCGTATTCACTCTATAAAAGAGGCCAAAGAAAAGGGTCTAGAGGATGACGAAATTGAAACTATTCGAAATCACCCTGGAGAGGCCGCGAAGTTGATCTCAGAGGGAGATAATATATTTGCCGATGTTGATACCATTGTTCTTCAGCACCATGAATTACCTGATCAATCGGGTTTTCCTCGTGGGCTTGGCGCCCTTTCCATTTCCCCACTAAGCTGTATCTTTATATTGGCCAGCGAATTAGTCGAGAAAATCTATGGAAAACCTGCGGCCAGTATTAATATGGAAGAAGTAAAAGAAGAACTTAAAGAAAGGTTCAATAAAGGAAACTTTAAAAAACCATTAGAAGCATTACTTAAAGTATTTTGAAAAAAGTACGAATCATAATTAGGGAGGAAATATGCCTATTAATCCAAACATGAAGACGATTGTTATTGATGACATGATGACGATGAGAAAGATTATCACGAAGATGTTAAAGACTATTGGTTTTACCAATCTTTCTGAAGCCGATGATGGTGCTACTGCGTGGCCTATGATTCAACAGGCACAAGAGAGTGGCGAACCTTATGAATTTATTGTTAGTGATTGGAATATGCCGAAAATGTCTGGTTTAGATTTACTGATAAAAATCAGGGAAACTGAAGGCATTAAAGATACTCCTTTTTTAATGGTCACAGCTGAAGCTGAGCAGAGTAATGTTGTTAAGGTTGTTCAGGCAGGAGTATCAAACTTCGTTGTTAAACCCTTTAAACCAGACACATTGAAAGAAAAGATTGCTAAAATATTTCCTTAAGAAGTATTAAGAAATATTTAGAAGATAAAAAGAGGAGGTTGAAAGACCTCCTTTTTTTATTTGAGAATGTTTTGTTTTCTTCATTTTCCCTCTATCTACAACTTAGATTTTTGTTAGAATATCTCCATTAAAGTAAAAAATAATATAACAACGGTTGATTAATGTCAGATATGCAACAAGCAATCCTTCAAGAGTTTCTCGTAGAATCTTTTGATAATTTATCTAATATCAATGATGATTTATCTCAGTTTGAAAAGAACTCATCAGATTCCGAATTATTAAATAGTATCTATCGTAAGATTCATACACTCAAAGGTTCAGCTAGTTTTTTAGGATTAAAAAGTCTGCAAGAAATCACTCATGCAGTTGAGTCAATCTTAGATTATGTAAGAGATGGTACTGTAAAAATTACGACAGATATTTTTGATTTATTTCTCGAAAGCTTTGATATTTGTTTGATTCTTTTAAGAGACGTTGAAAAAGATGGAAAGGAAGGAGGGGATGATTATTCTAACCTTGTAAGTCGTCTTAATAAAATATTAGAAGGGAATATAACTGAGGGAGAAGTCCTCAATAAAGATGAAAATATAATTGAATCTAATCTAGAAACTACTGGTGAATCAGAAAACGCTACAGAAGTACAAGAATTGAAAATTGTTTCCTCTCCGTTGGCAATTGAAAACGAAGAGAAAACTTCTGAGAACCAAGGGGAAGTTCCAGAAAATTCACCTGCAGCGGAAAGCAATAATTCTTCGGGAAGATCGAATATTAGCGATAGTATTGTCAGAGTAAATGTCAACCTACTCGATAAAATAATGAATGTTGTCGGAGAGTTGGTAATAACAAGAAATCAAATTCTTCAATATTCAAAAATTAAAGATGACTCAGATTTAAATCGATACGCGCAACAATTAAATACAATCACAACAGAACTTCAAACCGATATTATGACCACTCGTATGCAACCGGTAGGATCTGTCTTTAATAAATTCGAACGAATTGTTAGAGATTTAAGTCGTAGTCAGAAAAAAAGAGTAGCGCTACAAATTGTTGGTCAAGAAACAGAGCTTGATAAGACACTACTTGAAGTGATTAAAGATCCCATGACTCACCTGATTCGCAATAGCCTTGATCATGGGCTGGAGTTTCCAGAAGTTAGAGAAGAAAATGGGAAAAACCCTGAAGGTCACTTGGAGATCAAGGCCTACCATGAGGGAGGTCAAGTCATTATCGAAATTAATGATGATGGTGCGGGCATAAATACTGAGAGAGTTAAGGCGAAGGCCATCGAAAAAGGTATTATAACATCTGAAGAAGCTGGTACTCTTTCACTCTCAAAAATTCATTCTTTAATCTTTCACCCTGGTTTTTCTACAGCTGAGCAAGTTACGAATATCTCAGGCCGGGGCGTTGGTATGGATGTCGTAAAAAGTAATATTGAGAAAATTGGGGGGGAAGTTGATGTTGATTCAAAAGAAGGCAAAGGTACAACCTTTCGTTTGAAAATTCCTTTGACCTTGGCAATTGTTCCAGCTCTTGTGATTGAATCTGGTAAAGAAACGTTTGCTATACATCAGAAAAACCTGGTTGAGCTTGTGATGCTTGAATCCCAAGATTTTAGTAAAATTGAAAGACTACACGGAAGGGAGTTTTTCCGCCTTAGAGGGGAACTCATCCCAATCGTTAGGCTCAATGAAATATTAAATATTGGTGAGCCAGATGATGAGGCCCACTTCCTTAATATTATTGTTCTTAAGGCAGAGGGGAAAACTTATGGTCTTATTGTCGATAATATTTTAGATACCCAAGAAATTGTTGTGAAGCCCCTTGATCGCAAATTAAAGAGTATGTCCTACTACGCGGGTTCTACAATTATGGGAGATGGGCGTGTCGCGCTTATTATTGACGCCTTTGGCTTTTATAACCAAGTGGATAATAAAGATGCGGATAAACATAATGAGATGTTAGATTCGGCCTCTAATGGACCGATCGCTGATTACGAAACCATGGAAGTTGTTCTCTTTAAACTCGGTGATGAAAGAGTTTATGGTATTCCCTTAAGTTTAATTAACCGATTGGAAGAATTTGAGCCCACAAAGGTTGAATATGCTGGGGAGCAAGCCCTTATGCGTTACAGAGGTGCTTCAATGCCTCTCATTAATGTAGAAAGTATTCTCAAGTTAAAAGGCAAAAGCCGTTTAGAAGTAGCGGATGGTCAAAAAATTACCTGTATTGTCACTGTTTTGAATGGAGTAAGTTTCGGCTTTGTCGTTCAGGACATTATTGATATCGCTTTCAGCGAGTCTGTTTTAGAAACAGATACAATTGATCGAAAAGGTCTGCTAGGTACAGTCTACATTGAGGAAAAATTGGTAACGCTATTGGATATTTATAAAATGGCGGCGGTAACAGAGGTTGGTAAGAAAATCTTTGGTGGAGAATCCAATATAAAGTTAAAAGGAAAGGTACTGATTGTTGATGACAGTCCCTTATATCGTAGAGTTCAAGAAGATATGTTAAGGGAAGCTGGGTTAGAAGTACTAATTGCCCACAATGGACAGGAAGGACTTAACCTCTTTAAAGAGAATGATGATATTCTGGCGATAATTACCGACATTGAAATGCCTGTCCTTAACGGCTATGAGTTTTCAGAAGAAATCCGAACAATCAATAAAGAAATACCAATTATAGCGGTTTCTACTAAGGTTGGGGATAAGGACAAAGATTTTGGGCTTCGCTCTGGTTTTACTTACCACTTAGAGAAACTTAATAAAAAAGAAGTATTAGAGACACTTGATAAGTGTCTAACTCGTTAGGAATAATTATGGAAACACCAACAGATGCCAACATTATTGAATCAGTTTTATCTGGAGAGGCCAGTCAATTATGTGGATTCAAAATAATGGATGGGCAATATGCTATTCCAGTACTTGAAGTACAAGAGGTTGTGAAACCACAGAAAGTAACACCTGTGCCTCTTGGACCAGAGTATGTTGATGGCCTTATTAATCTTAGGGGGCAAATTGTTACTGCAATAAATTTAAGGGTTCTCTTTGGTCTTCCACGCTTGGAGAATCCTGATGAGTATATGAATATCATCGTACGTTGGGGGGATAGTCTTTATGCTCTTGTCGTTGATGAAATCATGGATGTCATGGACATTCAAAATTCCTCCTTTGAGGATACGCCAGATACTATTGAAGAGGGACTAAAAAAATATATCCGAGGAGTTTTCAAACTTGAAAATAACCTCTTAACCTTACTAAGTTTAGAAAAAATATTAGATATAAAAGTTAAATAAAAAGTTAAATAAAAGGGAGTTTATTATGACAGAAGTAAAGAGTGTACAGGAAGTTCAGGGGTCGATGATTCCATCCATGAAGATGTTAGATCTATCTCCAATTAATACGATGTTGGCCGATAAAGAGGGGAATCTTCTTTATATGAATGAGAATAGTTTTAAAACTCTACTCACTCTAGAGACTTATCTACCGGCAAAGGTCGCTGATTTAGTTGGAAAGAGTATTGATTGGTTCCATAAAAACCCAGAGCATCAAAGAAAAATAATCGGAAATCCAAGTAATCTTCCCCATCGATCTATTATTCAAGTGGGTCCTGAGAAACTAGATCTACTTGTTTCAGCGATTTTTGATGATAAGGATAACTATGTTGGACCAATGGTTACTTGGGAAGTTGTGACCGAGAAACTAAAACTAGAAGAAGAAATGGTCCGTGCCCAAAATATGGTTAAGCTATCTCCAATTAATACGATGTTGGCCGATGTGGAGGGGAATCTTCTTTATATGAATGAAAATAGTTTTAATACTCTTAAGGGCCTAGAGCAGTACCTACCCGATAAAACTGAAAATCTTGTTGGTAATTCAATCGATTGGTTTCATAAGAACCCTGATCATCAGAGAAAAATAATTGCTAACCCTAATAATCTTCCCCATCGCGCAATTATTCAGCTTGGGCCTGAAAAGCTTGACCTTCTTGTTAGTGCGATTATGGATGGAGATAACAACTACATCGGACCCATGGTTACTTGGGAAGTAGTAACCAAAAAGTTAGAGTCAGAAAAATCGATGGCGCGTACAAACTCGATGGTATCAAAGTCACCATTAAATACTATGATGTGTGATCCTGAAGGCGTTATCGTTACGATAAATGAGGCTTCAGCGAATACATTGAGAGGTCTTGAACAATATTTACCCGTAAAGGTAAGTGAGATTTCAGGTCAAAAAATAGATATTTTTCATAAGAACCCTGCCCATCAACAAAAAATAATCGGAAACCCTGCGAACCTTCCTCATCGTGCCATTATTCAACTTGGTCCTGAAAAGTTAGATTTACAAATTTCCGGTGTAATGGGAACAGAAGGTGATTATCTTGGTGCCATGGTTACTTGGGAAGTTGTTACGACTAAGGTTGAATTAGTAGAGGCACTCCAAAAGTCTGGAACTGACCTTTCTGCAAATGCCACAGTACTACAAGATGTTTCACAGAGTTTATCAGCATCGGCTGAAGAGACAAGTGCTCAGTCTAATACCGCATCAGCAGCATCTGAAGAAGTTAATGCTGGGGTGCAGACTGTCGCCACAAATATGGAAGAAATGGTTGCAGCGATTAAAGAAATTACAAAAACTACCAATGAGGCCAGTAGCCTATCAAATGAAGCTATGAAAATGGCGACATCCACGGATTTGATTATTGGAAAACTCGGTGAATCTTCAATGGATATTGGAAATGTAATCAAAGTTATTTCTTCGATCGCACAACAAACTAACCTTCTTGCTCTAAACGCAACGATTGAAGCGGCACGTGCTGGAGAAGCCGGGAAAGGCTTTGCTGTTGTGGCAAATGAAGTTAAAGAGTTGGCCAAGCAAACTGGAACAGCGACTCAGGATATTACTAAGAGGATTGAGAATATTCAAGGTGATACAAAGAGTGCTGTTGAAGCAATTGGCCAGATTAGAGAGGCGATTGAAAAAATTAATGGTTATGCCGGTAATATCGCAGCTTCAGTAGAAGAACAGGCGGCAACGACAAATGAAGTAACTCGAATTGTTACTGAATCTGCCGAGGGTGTTAAACAAATTAATGAAAACATTGCTCAAGTAAGTGAGGCGGCTTCTAACACAGGTAAAGATGCTCTTAAAGCTCAAGAGGCATCAAAGTTAATTGCTGATATTTCGTTAGAGCTTCAAGGATTTGTAGCCAAAGTAAATGTGTAATGAAAGTATTGATTGTCGATGATTCAGTAGTATTTCGAATGGCCATTAAGCAGGCATTAGAAGAAGCGGAAGGGGTCCAAATCGTTGGAACCCTTTCTAATGGCCAGCTAGCGGTGGATTATCTAAAGCGAGGTAAGGAAGTAGATCTTATTACCTTGGATATGGAAATGCCCGTGCTTGATGGCCTTGCTACGATCAAAGAAATCAGGAAGATTAATACAAAAGTGCCGATTATTGTTTTTAGTTCTTTAACAACAATGGGAGCAGAGAAAACAATTGATGCTCTCTCTAGTGGGGCGAATGACTTTGTTACTAAAGAAGAGACTGGAGGCGCGGCGAGTATTGAAAAAAGCTTAGAGATGATTCGTCAGAGCTTAATTCCAAAAATTAAGGTCTTTAAATCTCGGACAAGTTTACCGGTACCCTCAACACAAATACCAGAGAAAGCAACAACACCATCTGTTGCTCGGCCTACCAGTATAACTATGGCCAAAAAACCGCATTTAATTGTTATAGCTAGCTCAACAGGTGGACCAGATGCTCTCTCAAGAATATTTAAAGGGCTAAAAGAAGGACAAGATAATGTACCGATCCTTCTTGTTCAGCATATGCCACCCGTTTTTACAGAAAAATTAGCTGAGATGTTATCAAAGAATTCTCCTGGCTATACGGTTAAAGAAGGCAAACCTGGTGATACATTAAAGGCTTCTACTTGTTATTTAGCCCCCGGTGATTATCACATGATTTTAAAACCAGACTTAACAATAAGTTTAAATCAAAAAGATAAAGTTTGTTATGTTCGTCCTGCTGCTAATTGTCTTTTTGAGTCAGTTGCAGACAATTATAATAATCAAATAGCTTCTTTTATTCTTACGGGAATGGGGGACGATGGAGCAGACGGACTAAAGAAGCTCGCAGCAAAAGGTAGCTATAATTTCTACCAAGATGAAGGCTCTTGTACAGTTTTTGGTATGCCAGGGGCTGCCATGCGAACTGGACTCGCCAATGAAATAGAATTAGAGAAAATTGCAGATACTATTAACCTTATAAACTCAAGGCTATAAAAAGTGTTTTTTGAATTTCTTATCGATAAATTGATTGTTAATAAAAAAGACCTTGTAAAAGCAGTCATGGGCCAAATGGAGTCTATGCCTTCCTTAATCAGAATTTTATTAGAGGATGCGATCTTAGATGAAGAAATGGTTTATGAATTACTTATAAAAAGTATCAAAGAAAACCGCACCTTTTTCGATGTACTAAAAGCATCAGGAGGGGTGACAGAGGAAGATCTTTTACAACTTTTACAAAGGCAAAATAATAAATCATCAAGTCTTGGTGATTTGTTGGTACAACTGGGCGCCGTCGAACGTAATACCTTTGATCAAGCGCTTCGTGACTACTCGAAAGTTAGGTCTGAAGTCGTTATTGATTCTGCACCAGTTAAAGAAAAGGCAGTAGTAGAAGACGAAAAGGAAGAGGAAAAGGACGTTTTCTCTCCTCCTGCAGGTATATCTGCAGCAGCTCTAGAAAGTCTTAAGGCAGTACAAGGTCTCGATGACTCTATGCTGTCTGAATTAGAAGTTCAGACCTCGGAACCAGAGTTAGTGCCAGAACCTAGAACTGAAAATAAGGCGTTTAGTTTTGAAGAAGAGAAAGGTGAAGAAGAGGAACATAGTCAAGATATTGTTAACGCGGACGTCGACAGTATAGAGAAATCAGCAACTTTCCAAGAGTATATAGATTTTTATAGCGAAGATCTACAGAGTGACATTTTTGTTACGGCCAATAGATATCGCATAAAAGGCAAGAAACGTGATCTTGAAAGCCTTTATGAAAGACTCGTTAAGATACTTTCTCTTGTAAAACTTAATAATTTTTCTTTTCAAGAAAAAATGTTAGAGCAATATGAGTCCTACATGAGTCAAATATTAAATGGAATCATTGAAGATCCTGAATCGTGGAGAACATGTCCTTCAGAGATGTTCGAAATTATTTGGGAATTTAGAAAATGTATTGCTAATGGCATGAGCGAAGGTCAGCTTTTATCCGATAGTAAAATAAAAGAACTCTATCTCAATAATATTAAAACAGTTTTATCCCACCTTAAGAGGTCCGCATGAAAGTATTAGTAATTGATGATTCAAAACCCATCTTTATGATGGTTAGCCAAATGCTTAAAGAACTAGGGCATGAAGCTATTTGGGCAGAAAACGGTCAGGATGGCTTTGAAAAAGTCACGGCGAACTCAGATTTAGAGTTGGTTCTCCTAGACTGGAATATGCCAGTAATGGATGGTCTAGAGTTTTTGAAAAAGAATGGGGCAGAGTCTTTTTGTAAGGCACCTATTGTTATGATGACGACAGAGAATAAGCCCGAAAAGATTCAAGAGGCGCTTAAAAATGGAGCCATTGATTACATCATGAAGCCTTTTACTGCTGATATTCTTGAAAATAAAATTGAAATGGTTTGCGACTAGGAAAAGACATGACGAATCCAGAAGTTTATAAGTTCTTTAGTGACTATGTTTACCAGCACACCGGAATCTTATATAAAGAACAAGATTATTATCGCCTTGATTCTAGATTTAATACTCTCGTCAAGAAATTTGAAGTTAAAGACGCTAGTGAACTTTTTAATCTTTATGTTCAAAAGATTACGCCAGAGATGCATACTATATTGATTGACCTCTGTACGAATAATGAAACTTATTTTATGAGAGATTTAAAACCCTTTAAGGCCTTTGCTAAAGAGGGAATGGATTATTTAAAAGAAACCTTTCCTAACTCAATTAGCTATAATATCTGGTCTGCTGCGTGCTCTACCGGTCAGGAGCCTCTAAGTCTTCTGATGGCACTAGATAGCTTTGGTGATAAATTAAATCTCAATAAATATAAAATTGAAGCAAGTGACATATCCACAAACGCTCTTGATAAGGCCAAAAAAGGTCTTTATACCGGTTTAGAGGTTCAAAGAGGCTTACCTGCAAACCTGCTTATTCAATACTTTTCTCAGGTCGAAGATAATTGGCAAGTTAACAAAGACCTTCATAATAAAATTAGTTTTAAAAAGTTGAACTTATTGACAGAAAGTTTTCCCTTGAATGAATACCACATAATTTTTTGTCGAAATGTGCTTATTTATCAAGATATGGAAAATAAGAAAAAAATTCTAAGTAAAATTAGTGATGCTATAAAGCCCGGTGGTTTACTTTTTATGGGAGCTGGGGAAAGCCTCATTGGGGTTGATATACCAATGAAGCAACTAGAGCTTGGTAAAGCTTTTTGCTATGTTAAGGATTCCTGATTAAGTTAATCTTGAGTTCTTTTGATTTTAGTCGATAAGTGATTAAAGGATAATTAATGTCTACACCTGTAAAAGTTTTTCTAATTGATGATGATAAGTTTGTCTTAAAATCTACAGCAAAGAAATTTAAACCTTATAATGTAGAGGTATTCACCTACCTTGATCCTAAAGAGGCCTTAGAAGCATTAGTGGAGCATAAACCACAAATTGTTTTCTTAGATTACAATATGCCAGAACTCACCGGCGAGGAGATGATCGTTAAGGTGTCTGAAGTGAAATTATTTAATCATTGTGCTCTGTACTTACTCTCAGGTACTGATTTTGATGAAACAGAAACTGTTAAGCTCCGTACACTTGGTTTTTATGATGTATTTAAGAAACCACTGGAAACTAAAAAGATTGAAGCTGTGTTTGAGCTACAACTAGGTGAAATTCCGTTAATTCAGACAAGTATTAAGACATCTTAAAAGTTTTTATTTACTAGCCTTATATCCTCAAATTCCTATTAAATTTACCGATAAGCTCATAAGAATAGTTCTACTTTAATCGGGTGTCTTATGAGCGAAAAGTTTAAAGTCATTTTAATTGATGATGAAGAAAATATTCTAGATCTTTACGAATCCTTCGTTCCCGAAGATAAGTTTGAGAGTCATAGCTTTGTTAATCCAGAGGAGGCACTTAAGTTTATTGCAGAGAATGCGCTATCGATTGCCTTGATTATTTCTGATTTTAAAATGCCAGAACTCAATGGATTTGAAGTAAGAGAAAAACTTTTAGAACAAGATTTAGATATTCCCTTTGCTATGGTTACTGGCTTTTACGACAAAGAAATGGCCGCAAAAGGGATGAAATTAAGAATTTGTCGCTTTGTTGAAAAACCTGTCGAAGAGGCACAGATTGTCGAGCTTCTTGAAAAGGAAGCAGCAGAAAGAATTGAAAGTTTATTAGAAGACCGTGAAATGATAAGTGAGTTCCTACAAGAAACTCAGCCTATGCTTGAAGAAATTGAAGAGCTGATTCTTTCACTTGAAGATGATCCTCATGATGTTAAGGCCGTAAATACATATTTTCGTCTCCTTCACACCATCAAAGGAACAAGTAGTTGTCTAGGCCTTACCGAAATCGCTGGATATGCTCATGAATACGAAGACCTGATTACTTGTGTTAAAGATAATAAAATAAATGTTAATAGAAAAGTCATTGATGTTCTTTTAGTTGGCCTTGATCAGTTAAAAGAATTATATCTTCTTGCTTCAAACTTTAGACCCTTTCCCGTTGATCTTGACGAAAGAGCAAAGGTTTTTTCTCAAGACTTCTCTTCAGAAGAATCAGAAACTGAACAGAGCCCTAATGTTGAAGGGGCATCAGTAAGTGAAGCTGCCAATGAATTAAGAAAAGAGAAACCAAAAGATAAAGATGAAAAAGTTACTGTTTCTGAAGGACTTCTTGCTCATTTCTTAGAGATGTCCGGTGAGTTAACCGTTATTCGTAACTCTATTTTTAAAACTCTTAGTCGTGTACAAGAAAAATTGCCTGGAGATCCTAACATGGAGCAATTGGGCGAGAGTATGCTCGAGATGCAAAAGGTCTCGGCCATTTTACAAAATCAAATTTCCGAAATGAAGAAAGTTAGTATCGAAACAGTTTATCGTCCAATGAGAAGAGTTGTTCGGGATTCCTGTTCTGTTCTTGATAAAGAGATTGAATTTGAAATTAAGGGTGACAATCTTCAAGTTGATACCACTGTGGCTAAATTGCTCAATGGTGCGTTAGTTCATCTACTTCGAAATGGAGTTGATCACGGAATAGAATCAAAAGAAGAGAGAATAAAAGCAGGTAAGAATGAAGTCGGAAGCTTGATTCTAAACTCCTATGAAACAGGAGAAGATATTGTTGTCGAAATTATTGATGATGGTAAAGGTCTAAATAAAGAGGTTTTGAAGGCGAAAGCTTTAGAGAAAGGCCTATTTAATGAAACACAGCTAAATCAAATGAGTGATCAGAAAATTTACTCTATTATATTTGAGTCTGGTTTCTCTACTAACTCCGTAGTGACAAGTGTCTCTGGACGCGGTGTTGGTATGGATATGGTGAGAAGCTCTATTGAAGAATTTGGTGGTCGAATTATTATTGATTCTGAATTAGGAAGAGGCTCTAAATTTCTTTTGATCATCCCTATACCAAGATCAATTCTTATTATTAAGTCCCTAATTGTCTGTGCATTAGATAATAAGTTCAATATTCCCTTGGATGACGTAGATGAAGTTGTTTTATTCGATGCGAGTAAGCAGGAACAACAAATCTATCGCAGTAATGGGAGCTTAATTCTAAAACACCATAATATTCTCTGTCCTCTCGTCGATCTGGGTGAGACTTTAAGTCTTGGCCAAGTTGTAGAAACAGACCATTTTGATATGCAAAATATCGTTATTGTGAAAGGTGAAGGTTTCCGTTACGGAATACTTGTTGATGAAATTGAAGATATTGAAGAAATCGTGGTCAAAAAACTAAGTGATCACTTTAGCATCCAAGAATACCTTGGTACAACCTTTGCTGACGATGGTGCTCTCAGTATGATTATTGATTGTAAGGGTGTGGCCAGTCGCTATGGAATAGAAAACCTAACAGAGGATGTCTCTGGTGATTACCTTCTCAATAAAAAGGTTGAAGAAGAGATCCATGAGTTTATGAGGTTTTCACTATCGAAAATGCCTAATTGTGCACTTCCACTCGATAATGTTTTTCGACTTGAGGAGATGAATAGTAAAGATATTCAATTCACAGGAGAGAAGGGTCTCATTCGCTATA
Source organism: Bacteriovoracaceae bacterium (assembly GCA_017858255.1). GTDB lineage: Bacteria > Bdellovibrionota > Bacteriovoracia > Bacteriovoracales > Bacteriovoracaceae. Next base: position 21,458 of record JAFMBV010000008.1, on the reverse strand, counting down.
GAGGTCATAGTCTACCATTAGTCTTTATCGAGAATCTTCTTGGAATGACGGAGAAAACGCTTGAGGATATTGCTGCAGAAGATGTTGCTCTGTCTGTTTTAGTTGTTTCTTATGACGATAAACTCTACGGAGCGATTATTGAAGAATTACAAGACATAGCCGTTTCTGAACAAGCTGTGGATTCAACCTTTTCCGATAGAGATGGGTTACTAGGCACTGTAACAATTGATGAAAAAATCATCTCAGTTATTGATATACCTTCATTGGTTTCTGTAGGGCGTGGAACTCTTAGCTTCAACAATATGGAACAATTTAGTGAATCGAATAAATCTAATGAAGAAAAAGCCGCTTAGGAGCATATGATGATAGATATTAATGATCCAGATATGTGTGAAATCGTTGATGAATTTTGTAATGAATCAGGTGAGCTACTTGAACATCTAAGAGATACACTGGATAAATTCGAAGACGACCCTGAAAGCCCTAAGTTATTAGAAGAGTTCGGTCAAACAGTTGATCGTATTATGGGGGCCTCAAAAACTTTGGGGCTTGAAGATCTTGGGCACCTTTGTCAGATGGGAAAGATTATTGGTTATAAATGTTCTCAAGTTAATGAGAGACCTTTGCGTGAAGTTACGGGAGGAGTGTTATTTGATTTATGCGACCTCCTTGAAGTGCTTCTTGGTAATATCAGGGATGGAAAGGACAGTCATGACTTCAATCTTGATGCCTTTAAAGGCCGCTTACAATGGTTAGCATCCAAGTTTAAACATATCGAAAGGGCATCTTGCTCTTATGATGAAAAAGAGGCTGGAAAAGCACAGACTGGTAAAACCACAACAGCAGAGCTTGATAGACTAATAAATCAGTTTGGAAAAGCTTCCTAAATAACTTTTTCTTCTTTTAAAAAGCTTTTAAAGTTTGTGAGAAGAGCTAGGTTGTAATTACCTAGTTCATCTATCATCATCTCTTTTATGGCCGTTTCTGGTGGAATTTTCTTGGTGATAATTTTCTTATCATAAGAGTTAACCATAGATAGTATTTCTTGGACTTTACTTAATTTTGATTTCTTATGAGGGCCTGAGCCTTGTAAGTTTTCTTCATGATTCTCTATGAGCTCTATAACTTGTGCATTTATATAAGGCTTCTCTGCAAGAATCTGAACAACTCCTTTACAGTGCTCAAAATACTTAATCTTCTCATGTCCTTCAAAATCATTCTTAGGTTTATAAAAAAGGTCCTGAGACTCTTTTTCCATCTGCATGACACCTATGTCATGCATAAGAGCTGCGGTAGAGAGCCAGTCTAGCTCTTCTTCTGTTACTTTATTCTTCAATGCAAATTTAACAGACATTGCTGCAACATTGATACAGTGTTGGACAATTGGGCCTGATTCACTATCTTGACCAAAGATTCTTTTCAGAGACTCAGGATTTTCAAAAATGAGCTTTTGTAGGTTCTTTGCCGCTTTTCGGGTCATATCAAAATTTGTTTGATTACCAGGATCTATTTGTAAGCGCTCAATGGCCGTTTCACTCTGGCCAGTAACGGCTTCCGCCTTATCATCTAAGCTAGCATCAGGGGAGTTTAGAGTTTCTTCTAAAAAAGAATCAAGAAACTTTTGATAAAGACCTTCATCTTTTCCAAGGATAAAAAACTTGGTTATTTTTTGTCGCCGTAATTTCTTATATTTTTCTTTTTCAATGGCCTTACCTTGTTGAACATATTCGAGGTATTGGTCTTTAAAAAAAATATAAACAGGGAAGGGGACTTGCCTCTCCGCTTTTATCGTAGTGATACGTACAGGGGTATATGAATTGTCACTCATTTTTTACCTAAACAACTTACTAAATCTTTTCCATGAAAAATTATATTACTCATTCTTTGTGTTGTCTTGGGGTGTCTCATTTTTCTTTTAGTAACAAAGTTAAAGAGTAAGGGATTGAAACGGTAAATCTCATTCATAGCATCCCGGTCTACTTCTTTAAGATAACCCAAATCGACATACTGACCAGTACGGTAGAGTATATTGATTGCGGGAAGTGGGTAGTCACTGCCGTGGACAAAGCGGTTTGCCATCTTTGGGTTTTCGAGAAGTTTATCAAGAGGTTCTCCAATGCGAGTATAAAGGGTAAGAGCACTTGTCTCACCATAGAGAAGACCTTCGTAGCGCTTTTCGTTCATGAGGCGCCAAAATAAGCTAAAACAACTTTGATCAGGGGCACCTGGCGAGTCGAGGTCTTGGCATGTTCCTAATGAAGCAAAGTGGGCCATGATGACCTTAGTTCCAAGGTCAAGGGCCTTTCTAAACTTAAGAGGGTTTCCTAGCTTTTGAAACTCTTCTCCTTCGACAGCTTTTTCATGACCAGTATGGGTGATAAGTGTCATGTTTAAATTCTTCATTTCTTTAAAGAACTTGATACTTCTTTCGTCCATTGCATCTATGTGTTGAGCATTCGGTAGCCATTTAATAAAGCGCACGCCCTCTTTATAGACTCGCGCCAGTTCAACAAGGGCATCCTTTCGGTAGGGATGAATGGAGGCCACGGGAATAAAAGTTTTTGGGTAAATCTTATGGATCTTGATCACATAATCATTGGGAATAAAGAAGGTAGAATTCTCTGGAACAGCTTCACCTAATTTATTATGAAAATAATCAAAAGCAAAAAGGAGCATCCTACCTAAGCGTGGTTCACTCTTTTTTAAATTTACCAGTCGATCAATGTATTCTCCATCGACATTGTCGGCGGAGGTGATGCCACTAGCAGACATATAAGCAATATACTTAGTATATTTTTTTGGTGAAAATAAATCACCCATTTTAGGGTTTACCCATGCCCCTGTTCCCTTAGCGCCAATGCCTACAGCATGAACATGAAAATCAACCGTACAATTGGGGTCTAGACCTTCAAAAGCTTCATCAATCAATTTCTTTGCCTGGGGCGACAGCTCTTTCTTGCTCTTAAAGACATCTAGGTCGAAGTCTCCTGCAATTGGTCGAATGAGGGCCTGACAACCAGAAAGGCATAAGCAAAGTAGAGCGATTAAGAAATTAAGACCTTTCATAATTGTGCTTCTTGTAGTGGTAGTAGAGTTCTAAAAGGAAAGTATCATCAAAAACATGGTGATCTATATGCTCTTTATAGAGCTTTAAACTGTAGGAAGGGGCAACTCCCATCCATTCTTTTATAAGGATATCTTCCTTCTTTTTCTGAAGCCAATGGAGTATTCCCGATTGGCGTAAAGATTTTGCCGTGACCTCTACCATGAGTCGGTTGCGCCAATCTTCAAAGATGACTTCAATCCCTCGCGAGGAAAGTCCCCCAGAGAGTATTCGGTAGGGGTTTGCATTGAAAAGAAGTTGATCAAACTTAAGGTCTTGAGAGGCCTGTTGAATGTCGAGTTCTTTACAATATTCTTCGTAAACAGGAACAAATGCCTGACAGAGGGGAACGGTATAGGGATCCCTTTTACTGGGAGTAAGAAGTACCCTGGGATCGTCTCCCTCATTCTTTGGAAGTTGAATTTGTTTTCTTTTCAGTTGGGCCAAGTCACTTACTTTGAGGGCTCCAGTATAAATCAAAAGAATCATGACCTGACTTCTTCTGGCCAAAAGTTTAGTCATTGGATGGCGGGAATGACCTTCTTCTAATAGGTATTGCCATAATGTCTTAAGATCAACCATTGAGGTTGGTCTTGGTCTATCCAAAAATTTCGGTGAAGTTGGAATCTGGCGAACAGGGTTTGAGCTCACGATATTCTCTTGAACCAAGAAATCAAAAAATAGGCGCAGGGCCTGAACTCGCCGGCGGCGGCTATTATCTGAATTATACTTGTTTTGTAAATAATCCCCGTAAAGTTGGACTTGAGGGATATCCATCTTTAAGACATTTAATGGGCTTTTCTCTCTGCTTAAGTAGGTATTGAAGCATTGAAGGTCAGTTTTATAGTTTTTAAGTGTATTTGCTGATCTGCCCTTTTGGCGCAAATGTTGAAAAAACTGACTTTGTAAGCTAAGAAGATCGTGATCAAGACTAGAGGCCAATTTTTGGTCATTTGAATAGATTTTTGGTGTTGTCAAAAAGGACTCCTCACAGGTAACTGGTGCTATTTTCGACGGTTTCATGGTATCTAAGTAGTGAAAATAGTACAACTTAAAGCTTGAACTCTTGCCGCTTTGAGTTATTTAGGATAAAAGTAAAAAAATTCGAATAATGTGAATGGAATTTGCCTAATAGGTAAATCAGAGATGACCTTTAAAGACCCTGACAGGGGCAATTCGTTTGAGAGGAGCGTCAAAAGTGGCTAAAACTTTAGACCTAGATTTTCAAAATTTGCTTAATAATAAAAGCTCCTGGGCCAGTAAAGAGGAAACTCTTAGGTTTTTGGAGGACCATTCACCCTTTATGCGCTGGCTTGAGCGCTTATCCTTAGATAAAGAATTTATTCAAAATAAGGACCTTATTCTTCAGGCACTTACTCATTCTTCATATATTCATGAAAATAAGGATTGGAGCTTTGGCCATAATGAAAGGTTAGAGTTTTTAGGGGACGCTGTTCTAGATTTAGAACTCTCTCATATCCTTTGGCGAGCTTTTCCCGATTTAAATGAAGGTGAGCTGTCACGGTTTCGTTCATCCCTAGTTAATGAAGATACTTTGGCCCAATGGGCACAGGCCTTAGGCCTTGAAGGCTTCCTCTTCTTAGGAAAAGGGGAGAGTAACAAAGTATTAGTTGAACCAGCTATTTTAGCAGATGCCTTTGAAGCACTGTTGGGTGCCGCTTCACTTATCAATAAAGAGAGACCACAAGCTTTATTGCTTCAATGGATTGAACTCTTTAATGAGCACTATATGCCTGGGGAGCCTGCCTTCTTGGATATTGTTCGCCTGCAATTATTTGATCCTAAGACTCGTCTTCAAGAAATGACCTTAGAACTATTTAAAGAAATACCTAAGTACGTCTGCGATGACTTGGGAGAGGAATTTTCTTGTCAGGTGAGTTTACAAGGAAAAGTTTTAGGCACGGGTATTGGTAGTTCTAAAAAGAAAGCAGAAATAGCAGCCGCTAGGGCCGCCTTAATAGAAGAAAAAGAATTTTTGAATATAAATAATTAAAAAGAGTGACCTAATGAGGAGAATTGCATGTTATTAACCGATCAGCATCCAAACAATAAGTCGATAATGGTTTCGGTCTTAGGGGCACCCAACGTGGGCAAAAGCTCTATGATTAATTACCTCATGGGCTTGGACCTTTCTGTCGTTACAAAAAAGCCCCAGACAACTCGAAATAAGTTCCATTGTGTTTTCACTGTGGATCATGCTGAGATTGTTCTCGTTGATACTCCGGGCCTTCATAAATCAAGTGTAGAATTTAATAAGAGGCTAAATGAGCAGGCCCGTGAAGGGACAGAGGGTGTTGATGTAAACCTTCTACTGATTGATCTAACCCGCGAAATACTGGCCCAAGTTAAAGACTTCCTTCAGTTAATGGATAAGGAACTCGACAGAACTTGGATTATTTTCACAAAAGCTGACCGTATTGAAAATGCAGTAGAGCTACCTTTAACTTTAGTTTTTGATTCTATTAAAGAAGTCTTACCAAAGGCAGAGAAATTTTTTGTGATCTCTTCAAAGGCCGGCACTAATATGCACGTTCTTACGGGTGCCCTATGTGATGCCGCTATTCCAGGGCCACATCTTTATTTAGACGGATCTGTCTCTAATAAAAATGAGCGTTTCTTTGCCTCTGAATATATTCGTGAGCAGGCCTTTGAACTCTTAAAAGACGAACTTCCATATGAAGTGGCGATTCTTATCGAAGAGTTTAAAGACTTGAGCGATAAAGGTAAGCCACGCGAATCCCATATATCAGCTTCCATATTGGTCAATAGGCCGTCTCAAAGGGCGATTGTCGTTGGTACAAAAGGGACAATGATTAAGGAAATTGGGACGCGCTCACGGTTAAAAATTGAGGCCATGACAGGAGGTAAAGTTCATCTTAACCTTCACGTAAAAGTCTCTCCTAAATGGTTTAAAAATAACTATGTTTTAGAAGAAATTGGTCTACCACGCGCCCATAACTCTGCACGAGTATGGCGTAATAAATCTTAAGCTATCCTAAAGAGGATTATTAATATGAGCACGCAGAAAAAAAGACCCGCACGTAACTTAGTAGTCTCCCTCATTGGCCGACCCAATGTAGGAAAGTCTTCCTTGTTTAACGCTTTAATGGGCAAACAACACAAATCCATCACCTTTGATGAGCCAGGTGTTACACGCGATCGTCACTACGGTATTGCCACTCTTAATGCCCTCGGAGGAGAGAATCCTACGGACGTTATTATGGTGGATACCGGTGGTTTTTACCCTGAGAAAATTGAAGAGACTGAATCCAATAGAGATAAGTTTTTCAATATAATGACAGGTCATGCGAAAACTGCGATTGGCGAATCAGATCTTGTTTTAATGGTTGTTGATGTCAGAGAAGGAGCCCTTCCTTACGATCAAGATATTGCCAGATTCATTCGCTCCCAAGGAAAGCAGTTTTGGCTTATTATGAATAAGTATGATTCCGATAAGCAAGCTGGTCATGAAGTTGATTTTTATCAAATACCTGTTGATGATTATTTCTTGGTTAGCGCTGCTCACTCAAGAGGAATCACAGACGTAAAGGAGCGCATCCAAAGGTTGGCCTTAAGTTTCTCTAAGGAAGTTTCTAAGGAGAGTTCTCTCTCTCTTGGGATTACTCCACGGGAAGATGTTGTTGCTCGCTTTGCACTCATTGGTGCTCCCAATGCTGGGAAATCAACTCTTCTTAATCAGCTCATTGGAGCCGAAAGGGCCCTCGTTAGTGATATACCAGGTACTACGGTAGATCCGATCGAAGGTTATTTTGACCTCTTCTTTGGAAAAGAGGCGAAGCAACTTGAGTCTGGTCTACTCAGTAAAGATGACCGTTTATTATTTCAGCAATACGATGAATTTCGCCTAAATAACCCAGATGTTTATTCACGAATCGTTGATTCTTATTTTCTTGAAGAGAATACTTCAGATCAAACGGACGACTTTTTTGAAGAAGAAGAATGGCAGGAAGAAGGCGAGTCCTTTCTTGCTGAGGAAAATAGTTTAGAAGAATCTTCATTATTGAAAGAAAAAATCTTCGCTGAAGAGACTAACGAAGAAACTCTCGAAGAGGTCCCTGAAGTTGAGGAAGAAGAGGGCAGCCATTGGCGCTCTATTCACCTTGTCGATACTGCAGGGATTCGTAAGAAGTCTAGTATTAAAGACTTCGTTGAGAGTCAGTCTGTTTATCGTTCACTTCGTTGTATTACAGAGAGTGACATCGTTCTTTTCATGGTTGATGGCACTAAAGGTATTGGTCATCAAGACCGGCGCCTGATGGATATTGCTTTAGAAAAAGGCAAATCGATTATTGTCTGTATGAACAAAGTAGACCTTCTCAAAGAAAAATTAAAAACTGATAAAGAGCGCGAAGAATGGATCGAGGATCTACGTTCTAAAGTGCCCTGGCTAAACTTTTGTGACATCATACCGATTTCAGCAAAAAATAAAACCGGTCTCAAAAAACTAAAAAGTGCGATGGTGAAAACCATTTTTGTCCGCCGTAAAATGGTTGCAACTGGTGAGTTAAACCGTCTGATCTTCTCCCTTCTTGAGAAGAATCCAGTCATTGTAAGCCGGTCAGGGGGAAGTCGACTCAGAGTGAAATATGTCTCACAGGTAAAGACTGGTCCTCCAACCTTTTTATTCTTTACCAATCGTAGTAAAGGCATTCCTGAGACTTATAAGCGCTATTTAAGAAACGGCTTAAGAAATACTTTTTCTCTCGATAATACTCCTGTTCACCTTGTTTTTAGAACAGGTAAGGATTTGGAGAAGAGAATGAATAAACTACGCTAATTTTGTCGTAAAAATAGACTTTTAAGAAAGCTTTCTCATATTGACAAAATTGTACGCCCGTATAAAAATGTCGAAGGACTCCAAATTAGTGGAGTCTTCGCTTTTTACGGGCCTTTATGATTTTCAAAAAGACTTCATTAATATTTTTATCCGTAGTTCTCTTAATGTGCCTTTCAGTAGGGTCAGCAGCGGCTTGGAAGGACCTTCAGCATGTTGGTTCTAAGGTCCATCTTTATCTTCCTAAGAAGCATACTAAGAAGCCCGCTCAAAACTCTAAACGCTCTTTAATGATTAATCTTCATGGTTGCGCCCAAGCGGGTGAGGTCTTGAAGCTACACGGAAACTGGGAAAATGCGGCCAATGAGTTTAATACTGTTGTCGCCATTCCTGAAGTTCCTGGTGGTGGAGTTTATGCGGGCTGTTGGGATTACTATGGTCTTAATCACAGACGCTCTAATCGCCATAATAAATTTATTCTATCGTTAGTAGAGTCTATTAAAAGCCTTTATAATATTAATCCTCACAAAGTTTATATTTCAGGTTTAAGTTCTGGTGGAGGATTGGCCCATGTATTGGGCTGTCTGGCCCCGGAAGTCTTCGCAGGCGTCGGTCTTAATGCAGCTCCTGCAGTAGGAAGTAGTGCGAGGCAAATCTCACGGGCCAGCTTAGACGTTGAAGAGATTAAGAAGAATTGTTTAAAGCTTGCTGCCAATAAAAGACAGCACCTTCAAGGACAGATCGCCTCTCTTATTTTTGGTGATAATGATTATATCGTTGACCCAGAATACGGACGAAGAATTGGTAAGGCCCTGTCTGAACTTTACCGCTCTGACTCTGAAAAATCTTTTGATGTAGGTAAGTATCCAGGTACTAATTCCTTAGGCAGTGGCCTTCTCTATTCTCGCAATAATAAGTTTGTTGTAAGTGTGATTGAAAACACAGGCCTTGGTCATAACTGGCCAGCAGGGCAGGGAGGAAGTTCTCCCGTTTTTGTGAATAAGAATAGTCTTAATTATCCCTATTACCTCCTTAAATTCTTCGCTACGAATAACCGGCGCCCTTAATGCGTTTTGGGTGATTCCTTGGTTTTGTCCCACTTTGCCAGAGAAGACGGTCTGTAAGGGCCGTCTTCTTCTTTTTCTTTATTTAATTTCAGTAGTTTAGAGAAAGAGGTTAAGTTAATTCTCAATAATGCCGACTAAATAAGTATGAGAATACGTTTATACTTTAGTCTACTTTTTTCTTTGTTCTTGATGGCCAATTCAATCGCCAAGAAAGAAAAGAATACTCCGGTGGGAGTTAAACTCAATAAAATTATCAATGATAATCTTTCCTCTCTTACCAATCACATGAATAAGCTCATAAAAAGCGGGCCTAGTGAAAATGACTTAAAAAAGTTCGCTGAAGACGATAAGAGAATTTATAAAGCTCTTATCGAAGGAATGAAAGCGAGGAATATACGTTTTGAACATCATGGCGATGAAGTGTGGGTACTCTCTGTTGAGGGAAAAAGTACCATGAAGTTAGTGGATTATATTAATGGAAAATTTCTAGTCGATGGTAAGAAGTACAAGTTTGATTCTCGTAAAAGCTTTAAAGAAAACCTTATTAATGCAGGCAATTTATTTCATAAGTTAACAGTTTTTAATGCCTTCTTTTTCATAGAAGATGCTCATGCCTTCTTCCCCCTATTGGCCATACCTGGCTGGGCCTGGTTAACCGCTGGTGCTGCGGGTGCTGTTACTTTCTTTGGTGACACTACGGTAAGTGCGGGTCTCAATGACATTAATAATGTTCACCCCGAGGTAAAACTAAGAATCACAGAACTTGAGAAACAATATTTGGATCGTGCGAATACTTGTGAAGCTGACTTGGCACACGCTAGAGTTTCTAAAGGTGCCGAACTAGAAGGCAATAATACTATTCGTATGGTTGGTGCCCTTATAGAAGGGCTAGGGGCAGAGCTTGAAGATTCATTTTTTGATTTAGATGGCAAAAAAGAGATTAACTACGATGATTTTGGCTGCGAAGCTTATGATGGCGTCGATGGAATTCGTAACAGGCAGGCAGTGGGAGTTTGGAGTGGCTTTTCTCCCCATGGTGGTGCACTCAAGAACCTTTGCGATAACCAAGAACGCTTAAACTCGTGTTTTAAAGAAACTGAAGAGGTCATGAAAGAAAACGCTATTAGTGTTAATGACCTTCCTGGGCCTGATCGCATAGGTCCTTATGATGGTCTTCTAGAAGACTACGTCGATATTCACAATGCTACAAGTCGTTGATTTTAAGTATTTCTAAAGAAAATTTCTTTCCCCATGTAATTCTTGCTCATAGCGCAATTAAGTGTTTTTCAGAGTGAACAACTGTGTTAACTTCACGGCTCTGAAGAACTGGCTTTTGCCAGAGAAGAAGAAAGGCGAGTAAGCAACTCTAATCTCTCTCTCCTCGATGTTCTGAGACGAACCACCAGGTAATACTTGTTGGGGGAAAAATCGATCACTTTGGGTTTGTTGGGTAATTTTCGATCGGTTCTTAGAATATTATGAGTTGCTTACTCGATTTCTCTTTTTCACCAATTAATCACATAGCTTGTCATTATTGAATAAGCATTTCCCGTCAGATCATCTATATTTAAAGTCGTGTTTCCTGCTGGGTCGGCCCTGAAGTTTTGGGTAAATTTATCGTCATATGCGACAGAATGCCAAAGTGCTTCAACACCTAAGTAACTCTCTTTTATTTTAATTGGGAACTCAAGTCCTCCGCCAATCCCAATCCCAAAGCCTCCGCCAGAGTCGTTAGGAATAATCCCTTCTTGGTCTCTGAACTTGGCCGTACGGTACCAATATTCAAGACGGGCCGTGAGATAGGGATTCGAATAAGTAATAGCGGTTCCAAGGTCTGCAGTATCAATGTAGTAGCGAGCAGAGAAGTAGACTCTGAGCATGGCAATATCAATGAAGCCAGCACCAGTCGTAAAATCAGGAAAACCTACTGTTGGTTGGTCTACGAACATATTGTGCTTTGAATACTCAAGGCCCATACCAAAAGAGTTTTGAAAATCTAAGAAATAATTGACGCCAATATTGTATGTCGGCGGATCGTTATCATAGGCCACGCCGCGGTTACCATCAAAGGTGGTGAGACCAATACCTAACTGAAAGCTAAAAAAGCGACCGTAGCGATAAAATCGCTCATCCTCAGTCATTTGTGCAGATTCAATATCTTCATTGAAGTCGTTGAAAATATCGCCACCAATATTGAGGTCATCTTCTTCCAAAGCAAAAGGGTCAGTACTTACTTGCGCCTGGATACCGATACTCAAACTCAAAATTATAAGGAAAAGAACTTTCTTAGTGTTCATTAGTAATTACAGGTAAAAGTGAACGGCAGAGACGACAAAGTTATTGCCAACAGTTTCCACCACAAAGTCATTAATCTTATTAAAGGAGAGTCCAAACTCAAGGCTAAAGCCTAGGGACTCTAAACCTGGGAAGCTAAACTCGGAACCTAAAGTAATATCAGTTTGAAAGCCTGATTCACTGATGCCATTGGCCTTTCGGCTAATAATTCCACCGAGGACACTTCCAAAAAAGGTGAGGTGTGGTTCATCAAAGAAGTTACGGTAAAGTTTAACGGCTGCTGCAGTACCTCCTCCGTTATCACTGTTGCTGTAACCAATTTGGCCACCAAAGGCGAAGGCCTTGCCTTTTTGCAGTTTAAAACTAATGCTAGGCAGCGAATTGGCCATTTGATTGGCAAAGCCTACTCCTAAGCGACCATCGCGTTCCATTGCTTGGATCTTTAATGAAACGGAGAAGAATAGGAGGAAACAGACGATTGCCTGACGATAAAACGAACTCATGGATGATAATCTTAAAAAGCTCATGATAGGTCATTCCTTTGACGTGCTGCTGTAATAAATTACTCTGAAAGTCTTGTAAGTTTATGGTAAAACTTCCTTCTATTTTTGACAACTTAAGTTACGATTTTCTAGAATCGTCAAGCGTACCCTTATTCTCCTAAAGAGAATTGCTTCAACACAGAAGGATTATATTTATGAATACCACTACCAATACCACTACCCCCCAAAAAGGATCTTCCATTGACGAGGCCCTTGGTCAGACGGAGTTCGGTGGTTGGATTTCTCAAAATAAAATGCCAGTTATATCAGCTGTTGTTGTTTTAATCGTAGGGATATTTGCTTACGGTATTTTTGATCATTTTAAAACAGAACGAGAAAATAAATACTCAAGTGCTCTTCACCAAGTTGTTAAAGATAAGTTAACTCCTTTTAGAGAAGGCAAAATTGAAGCGGCTGAATTGGTAAAGTCTTTTAATGATCAATGGCTTGAGATGGGGTCTTTTGTTGGAGCAGGGACCTTTGTTGTTCAGGTGGTTGATGCACTCATGGCCAAGAATAAATATGCTGAAGCTTATGCTTTAGTAGCCGATGCCGACCAAAGAATAAGCAACCCTCAGCTTAGCTACTTCTTCAATATAAGAGCGGCGGCTTTGGCCGAGGACCTTGGTAAGAAGAAAGAGGCCATCACTCATCTAAAGAAAATTGCAGGAAGCGGAATTAAATATTTTGAATCAAAAGTTTATCTGGACCTAGGACGTCTCTATCTTGAGACTGGTGATAAAGAGAAGGCTCGTTCAAGTTTTCAATTTGTCATTGATGAAGGTAAGGAAGTTGAGTTTAAAAAAGTCGCTCGTCTTTACCTTGAAGAACTTGAAGGATAATTCATGAGAAATTTTCTCTTAAGCCTCCTTTTATTAGGGGGAGTGGGGTGTTCTAAACTCTCTATACCTATTAAGGGTGTTAAACCCGTTAAAAAATTATTTTCTCCAGTATGGATAAAGGATATGGATGTTGATCATCCGACAGGTAATCTACCGGTTGGCCTACAGAGCCCTGCCATTCATCAGGGCATTCTTTATATGGGTCACAATATCGGAAAGATGAAGGCCTTTGATCTTTCAAATGGTCGTCAGGTTTGGAGTGAACAAGAGGGTCAGCCCTACCACTCCGCACCTATCGTTCATCAAAATCTTGTTATTTATGGCAATGTCGAAGGGAGACTCTTTGCCCGTGAGCGCTTAAGTGGCAAGCTTGTTTATAATATTGATTTGGGTGCCTCTATTGAGAGTAAGCCCATCATTTATAGCGGTCGTTTATTAGTTCATACTCGTAATCATAAAGTTGTGTGCTTAGATGCTGTCACAGGGAAAATTTTATGGGCCTACAAACGTTCTGTTCCGTTCATAACAACTCTGCAAAGAGTAAGTCGTCCTGAAGTTAAGGATAACAAAGTATATGTAGGCTTTGCTGATGGTTTCCTCGCCGCATTTTCTCTAGAAGAAGGTGTACTCCTTTGGGAAAGTAAGGTGGTCGATGGTGCCAAGTTTATTGATATTGATACTCATCCAATATTCTTCTCAGGAAAAATTGTCGTCGGAAGTCAGTCTGGGCCGCTTTCTATTATTAATCCAATTGGTGGCATGATTGAGCGTAGGTTACCCTATAACGTCGCCCGCGCACCAATTATCGCCAATGGCTATCTCTTGGTCGGTACTTCTGAAGGGGAGTTGGTAAGGCTTGATGAAAATTTTAAAGAGGTGGCAAAATTAAAAGTTTCTAAGGACAGCATTACTTCACTCGTCTTATGGAAGAAAAAAGTAATTGCCTCTACTACGGGTGGTGACCTCATCGCCCTTGAGCCAGACCTTAGTAAGACCTTTGATCAATTTAACTTTGGGCACTCAAGTTCTGCGCTCTTCGGAGAGTTAGTAGTTCAAGGAGATACTTTGGCGGCCTATAGTTCTAGGAACCACCTTTATGTCTTTAGATAATTACCTAGCGTCCTACTGACTTAAAGTAGGAGTGAGTCCACTCAACACCTAGCTTCTGAATAAGCCCTTCCTGGTAAAACTTGTGAGGGCCAACATTGCTGCTTGCAGGTCCTCTTTTTCTAACAACATTCTTATTTAAGCTCTCAATTAAAGTCATATTTGAAAAAAGTGTCGTTTTTAAAAGGGTCTTTAAAGACTTCTTATTGGGGCGAAACTCATTACCCTTTCTTTGAATATGAGTCGTTAAGTTTTCATAATTATAATAATTGTCTGAGCTACCACTCTCACAAAGTTCTTCGAGTTCTTTATAGGTCTTTGTAAGGTGCACCTTAAGAGCTTGGGTTAAGTATTGATTTGGATCAACTTCTTTATGGTTTGCAATAACATCATACAAACGAGGATTTTCACTATCTATTGAGACTGGTAAGGCAAGTTCAGGGAACTTTCCTACCGAATCCGGTGTAATTGAAGTGTAACGTTTATTGATTGAAATCCTCTTATTAGTGAGAGGAGGTAGCCCCTCTTTGTAGCTAACTAATGATGAGTGAAAGCTTGGACAGTGATTGAGGTCTGGTGCTTTCTCGCTATCTACATATTCACTAATATTTCTGTACTGCCCATATAGAGTTATAAAATAGAGTCTTTTGTTTGATGGAAGTTTATTTTCATCGATACTGTGAGACGCTGGTCCTCGTGAGCTTGGCCTTCTAAAGGTCTCTGGCATTGCTGGATCAAGTTCAAGTTTTGGGACTATATTAGGGTTGGTATTTTTGGGTTGGAATCGCGCCATTTTTGCTTCAAATGACTCTGGTCGACGATAATTTCCAGCACAACTAACAAGGCCAAGTCCTAAGCTTGCCAATATCGAAAATTGAGTCACATTCAATAGATAGTGAGCAAATTTTTGTCTTGATTCCCAGACGTTCATAACAACTCCTTATAAGGCCTTTTTTGACCTAACTAACCTATCGGAGCATAGGTAAAAGAAGTGACTGCAGTCGGAAAAGATGTGAGCATACGGAAATTTTTTCTAAGGAGTTATTAAGATTATTAAGAAGTTGTTTGTATGTGATTTTAGGAATTTATAGAGCTCAAAGAGAACTTACTTAGGCAAAGGGTCGCTTTCTTGCCTAGATGGACTTGAATCCTCAAGGGTTGTTAATTTTGGTAAAAAAATCTGATTAGGTACTTTCTTATAGGCGAGAGTGGAGGCCTCGTTTGAAGAGTATTGACGAAGTAGTTTTGTCAGATAAATGGCGCGCATTGGATTGAGAATGCCTCCACTTTGACAATCATTTTTGAGGGTCTCTACCTTATCAACACTTGTCATTAGGATTTCTTTAACCATGGCAGTATTGATGAATAGCCCTAGGTCCCAAGCTTGCTTTAAAATATTAGCGGCCGTAAAGGCCACTTGTGGAGCCGCCTGGCTGGTGCCGTTTACAGGGAGATAGCGTCCGTCGGGAACACTGCTCATCATGGCAACGCCCGGAGCAAAAAGCGAAACACTAGTGCTCCCAAAGTTGGAGAAATAGGCCCTCTCCTGGGTTCCAAGACTGGCCCCCACAGTTAGGCAATGATCGCAAGTTACACCAGAGGGGTAGTGAGATTGAGAAGTGGTGTCATCTTTACCATTACCTGCTGAAAAAACAAAAACCAATTGTGGGTAGCTATCGACTACTTCTTTTGTGATCGAAATAAGTCCTGACCGAAATGAGTTTTGAAGATCTTCAAGTTCTTTTGGATTCAATTCTTCATTGAATTGTTGATCCCACCACTTCTTCACCATTTTTCCAGCAGAGTCATGACTAATTCCAAAGGAAGCATTGAGTACATGAGCAAATTGAGAGGCATAAGAGACGGCCAACTCTAGTTTTAATTTTTGCCATTGCAGATAGTCTTTTAAGAACTTTGCTACGTGCTGACTTTTTTGGAGATGACTTCCAGAATAAAGAGGTGAAAATTCTGGTTCGACCGCTGGTCCTTTTTCAGCATCACCTAGGTAAGTGATGTTGAGGAGATTAGGAGCAGAGAAGTCTTTGGGCAAGGTTGTACGCTTAAGTACTTGTTTAAGGCCTTGGCCTATTGCAAGTCCTGAGACATGAGTGCCATGAATGTATCGGCGAAAAAGTTTTCTTTTGGCTTGGAACTCTTCGTCTTTTTTTCTTTCGTTATACCAAGAGTCTTCTTCGGAAGTAGAAGATTGTAAGCTTCTTTTTTTCCGGACTTCATAATAGCGGTAAAAATCTTCTTCAAAGGAAGGAAATTTTTCTTTTTTGTGGCCAATAGAATCCATGGAAATAAAGTTCCATCCGGAGTAATCATCGATATATCCATTTAGATCATCGTCAATGCCACTAAGAGTTTCATCTATATTTAAAAATTGATGGGATTTAACTAGCTCATGCTCAAAGTCGATTCCCGAGTCAAGGATCGCCACAGTGACAGCTTGTGAGTAGGTGCTTAGGAAAATAATGATTAAAAAAGTCAGGTATCGCACCATTTAAAAGCTAAGCCCACTAAGGGCTTCTGAAAAGACAATGTGCATCTTCATATTAAAACTTCTATAAAATCATAGAAATTTTAGCGAAAATTCGCTACCATAGAATAGTCGCTAATATGATAAACGTATATTCAGGGAGTTAGAGATGAATTACCAAAGTTTAGGCCAATTATGGAATGAATTTATAAAACATGGGACCCAAATAGCTCAAGAGGCCTTACAGCTGCGCTATATCGGTTGGGATCATAAGACACGCTTTTTTTCCCCACAGTCCCTGGATGAAGACAAAGGCCAGGTCTCTGGCGTACTCGATAGCGGTGAAGTCATTAGCTTTCCAGTAGAGTCAGCATTTTGGGTTAAGTATAACGATGGCATGGAAAATGAGGCGAAGGCCGTCTAGAATTTCAAGGCGTCTTCATAGCTCATATAAGGAAAGCACTTAAGCTCACTGTCCTTGGAGCAATTGTATATTTGATGACCCTTACTTTTGAGCACTGGCGCCATTGAGTTAAAAGCTTCCAGCATTTTGGGAAACTCGGTGTCCTCATGATCTTTGGAATGGTAGTCATGGCCAAAAAAATGCGTCTTATTTCCAAGAAGTTTGAGGTCGAGTCCTAGGAAAAAGATTCTTTGAAAACCCATATAAGCAGCTAGCTGAAGCGCAAAGTAGCTTATGGTAAAACCACTATAAATACCTTCATTCAAATCATAGCTAAATCCTTTGGAACCTAAAAGATTTAATGGCAATCCAAAAGGTCGACCCTCAAGAGTGAAAAGAATTCGGCATTTTGAAAGCTCTTCTGGATAAAGGTCAAAAAGTCTGTAATCAAAAACACAATGATAGTAAGGTTCTGGATAGGCCATGAAAGATCTATTGAGACCCATCGTGAGGCGTCTCCTTAGAGGCTCTAGGTCAAGGTCGTTAAGGCTTGGACCACTGGCCAAAATAAACAGGTTCTTTTCTTTGTGGCGTCCATTAAACTCTTCTATATTTTTCATATCATTAACTCTTGAACATCTTCCTTGAATAAAAAGTAATGGCCAATTTTGTCTCTATCGTTAGTGTATACGAGGTGTAAATTTCCTTTCGAGTCACTAATTAAATCTGGATAGCTAAATTCTCCATCACCAAATTCTATATCAATACTTTTATAAATAGATTTAAGGCCATCTTTTGAAATGCTTAAACTAAGAGGACTACGTTTGTGAAGATCAGTATTGTTATGGGCCACAAAGAGGGCACCACTTGGATCCATATGGGCGGCAACGCCACTTAAGGGACAATGAAGGGGAGTTGAATAAACAAAAGGAAAGCTGCGACAACTATCGGCAGAATGGGCCCTGATGATTTTTCGCTCGTTATCCGTAGACCTCAGGATAATCATAGCTTCTTTTTTTCCTACAGAGATAATATCACCTTGAATGGGTCCAGGGTCTAATGTGCTTATAGGTTGCCAGTCAATAAAAGGTGGCGTTCCCTTTAAAAGAACCGTCTGTTTTTTTTCTTCGTCATAGGCGGGGAGGATTACATCTTCGCCATTCACCCATGGGCGGTGACGGATCATCATTCCCTGGGCCTGATTTGTCTTGAGTGGCTCACTTACTTTGGCCAGTTCAGGTTCACATTTGGACACGTGCATACGAGCTGAATTCCAGTAGTGTCCCTCAAGAAAAACAAAAAGTAGGTACAGTTCATTGTTAAAAATGAAAAAGAGTGGGTTACCTTGAGACCTTCCCGGGCGATCTAAAAGAAGGCGCGGTTGAGTCCATCTTTTTAAAGATAAATTAAAAGAAGAGATACATAACTTTGCATCTAAGAATTCTTCTTTTTGATAAACATACCAAACGCAATAGAGAGTATCCTTAAAAAAGATAAGGCTTGCGCAATGGGCATGTGGATATCCTGTGGGCTGAGGTAAATACTCTTTAAACATTTGATTATTATATAAGACTTCTTAAATTAAAGCACTCGGCAGGTAAGCATCACCTGAAAAGTGATATCTTTTCTTTGATCATAGAGCTCAAGAAAACCTTCCGAGTAGGGGCGCTCTGGTGAACAACTAATAATTGTTTTTACTGACCCCGTTTTCTCTACTGAGTAGTCACAAGTAAGTGTTTTGAGTCGCAGAGTGCCTTTTGATTCTGTTTCACCAACCTTACAGCGCCAACTGGTCTTTTTAAGAAATGGCTTAAAGGCCTTGGCCTCTAAATTATAATTAACTAATTCATATTGAGGATCAGTAATTTGTAAGTCCCAACGAATCTTAATGTCCTTTTGGGCCCAAAGACTGGTCTGACTAACGATAAGAAATATTAAGAAGCTTAAAGTATTTTTAAATATCATGGGTAAAGAGTAATAAATTATAGAAGCTTTTGTCTATTAAGAATCTTTGATGATATCGAGTATATCTTCGGTCCATTCTGTCACCAGGGGATAGTGATCACTAGGAAGAGCAAAGCGTGCTCCAGGGTTTTGTGGAGTAGGGAATATGGCCCCTGTGTCATTTTTGTAACGATAGAAGCCGCAGCCCTGTTTGATTAAATAATGAGACGATGCTTTGTTTAAAAAGAAGTAATCGAGTTGAACACCAAAGGGCTTCCTTGCCTTATCAATGCCTATGAAACTAAAACATTCCTCTCGCGGTAGATTGAGTTGTTCAGTAAAATCGAGGAAATCTTCAACTCTTATAAGTTCAACAAACTCTGGGTCCTTTCTGTCTTGATGACATTCACCATTAAAATCACCAGTTAGGAATATGGGGGTCAGATCATGATAACGGCTTTTGAGTTTTTGAACTTGCTCAACAGTGTAGGCCATTTCGGCGCGACGTCTCTTGGTTCCCTGCCAGTCAATACCGTCTTTATCTAACTTTGATTTTAGATGGACTCCAAGAAAAATAAAAATGGGTTGTCGTTTATTTTGATCTTCTAATTTGAAAAAGCGAAGGTCTGCTAAATCTCTACTCATCTTATGAGAGTGATATTTTTTTCTATAACCTTGATTGAGAACTTTCTTATTTTCTAGATGCTCATGGGGATACAAGAAATTTATGGGCTTATTGGCATGACTTTTATAATCAAAGATAAGCTTATACTTGTCCAAGAATGTCTTCTTGATGAGGTAGCCATTTTCAATGCCGCGATTTGAATTTCCCTTTTTTAAAAGTACCTCATATTCTTCATTTAAAAAAATCTCATTAAAATGATCCAAACTCTCTTTACCACCGACCTCCGTTAAGAAAGCAATGTCAGGATTTATATCTTTAAAGACCTTAGCAATGGTTTCGACTTTCTCTTTGGGCTTTAAAGGGGTCGTTGCAGAAGACGTTGCTAGAAGGAAGAAGTTTTCAAGGTTCCATGTGAGAAACTTAATACTCAATTGCAACTCCAGCCAACCATAAGAATATCAAATTTCTTTTTAGTCATATTCCAAGTTTTCTGACAGTAAACTCCAGCATATAGATTTTCGCTAGGGGGAGAGCTTTTTAGTTCTTCAACAAGTTCTTGAGGGCAATCTACTGATTGTGGAAACTCTGGAGGTGTTTTGGTCGCTATGATATTCAATCCTCCACTTTGATCAACACTTAAACCATAGTATTGACCCTCTTCTAATCTTTGATAGATCAATTTATCATTTTCTATATAGAGGGGAGTCTCTCCTCGTAATGTATTATATGTTTTAGATTTTTTCTTTTTACCTTGGAAAATTTTTAAAAATCTTAGGTAAATATTGTTACTAGCTGTGAGCTTCTTGAGTTTGTTGAGGTGGGGCACCATGACTATACCAATTCTGATTTTTTCTTTTCCTTCAATATTATGATTTCGACAAGGGCTATCCCAGAAGATGATGCCTTCACTTGCCTTCGATTTTTCTGTTGCCCAAACTTCAAAAGGAACTCCATTAGCTTTTCTAAACCTTTCAAGAAGGCGCCAGCCATCTTTCTCTTTGGCGAAGTTTGTTACTGTCTTGACCCACCTTTTGTAGAGCTTTCCCATTTCGGGACTACACTCAGAATTGGTAGGGCAGCCTTCATTGAAATGGTTAACCATGTGGGGCTTAAATTGTTCCTCTGTAAAGTTGCTCTGCTTTGTCGTAGGAGCACTTGGTGAGGTGTGAATCTTAGGAGTAGATTGACCCATATTCGGGTGTGAAAAAAGGAAGATAAAAAGGAAAGTGATTAATATGTTCATAAGTTATCTTAACAATTCTAGAGCTAAAGAGGAATGAACATTTATAGGGGACTTAAATACTCTACATTGTTTTTTTACTTAAAAAATATGTTTAGACCCTGTTAAAATACCATCTATGAAAGTTAAAAGAGTATTTACCGAAAAAAATAATGATCCCTACTGGGGAGTAAACTTTGTTAAAAGAACTTCTCAAATAAAGAAGTCCAATTCCTTGGACTCTGAGGTCGTAGAAATGATAGCTCCTGAGAATTGGTCTCAGGTTGCTGTGGATATTGTTAGTCATAAATACCGCAGGAAAAAAGGCGTGCCAAAGCTCGTTCATGGAGAAAATGACATTCGGCTCATTTTTGAAAGAATGGCTCAGTGTTGGAGCAAATGGGGGCTAGAGCTTGGATTAATCCAAAGTAAAGATGAGGCAAAAATCTTTGCTGATGAAATTAAATTTATGCTGGTCCATCAAATGGCGGCACCAAATTCACCGCAGTGGTTTAACACAGGACTATTTGATGCTTATGGAATTAAGGGAAGAGCTCAAGGTCACTTCTATGTCGATCCCAAAGAAAAGTCTCTTAGTAAAAGAGTAAAAAAAAGTACCAGTTCTTATGAAAGGCCACAGCCTCATGCTTGTTTCATTCAAAGTGTAGAAGATCACCTTGTCGGTCCTGGGGGAATCATGGACCTATGGCAAAGGGAGGCCTTGCTTTTTAAATTTGGTTCAGGCACAGGGACTAATTTTTCTCGACTAAGGGAAAAGGGAGCAGAGCTTTCTTCAGGAGGAACAACCTCAGGCCTGATGGAGTGGTTAAAAATTGGTGACAGGGCAGCTTCAGCAATCAAGTCAGGAGGAACCACAAGAAGGGCGGCCAAGATGGTTTGTCTTGATATAGACCACCCAGAAATAGTCGATTTTATAACCTGGAAAGTAGACGAAGAAGAAAAGCTCGCGGCCATGGTAGCAGGGCATAAATTAATTCTCTCTTTGAAGGAAA
>JAFMBV010000172.1 GCA_017858255.1 Bacteriovoracaceae bacterium | reverse complement strand
GCTTCAGCGACGTTTTGCATGGGCGGAGACCATTTTTGCAGAAATGGAGGCTTCAGCGACGTTTTGCATGGGCGGAGATGATTAAAAATTATCCCGCCTAGCTTGAAAACTCAAATATAAAACCTAAGTAAGTCCCGAAAGTAATGCCTCTTTATTTTAAGGAAGAGAACCTAAGGGAAGGTTTGATACTTGTCTTAACTCTGGAGTTGAATAATCGCGCACTTTATTACCATTATATTCATAAGAGACTTTTCCTGTTGAAATTTGGAAATAAAGCTCTTTTTGGCTATCAATGGCGTTAAGGAGCAACCTATTCGCTACGGTGGCATCTCTCCGGACATAAATCGTCTGTTCAAAATCATCATTTCTAATTTGGTATTTGTTAAAAACCGAATTGGAGAGGTTGACCTCAATAGCGATAACTTTTGCCTTAACATCATAGTCCTTGGCAAAAATTGAAGGAGTTAGGGAAAGGAAGAGTAGCATGATTACTGAAAGTGTTTTCATAAGTGGGGTTCCTCAAGTTTTAGGTGATCTCTTAAGTAGAGATTACAATAAAGAGGCTTCAAGGGGATTTAAATAGGTAATTTTTTTAACCTGTTGGATTTTTTGACAGCTCTCTTTTATTGAATCATCCCGCTACCCCGCCGAAGCCGTGAATTAACGTGAAATAGAGTGAAGTAAAGTGAAACCGTTCCACGGCGGACCAAATTAGCGGAAAACGCCTTTAAATCTAATAACTTGATGATTTTAAAGAACTGCCCGAGGGTAAGTTAAATAGGTCGGGTAATTCGGGCATTTAGGTAACCTATCGTAATCATTGAGTTAAGTAAATTGGAATGAGTTCTGGTTTAGGCGGTGTAAGTGTATAAAATTATTGTGTTTTTAATTTGGTTCTCAAGCCTTTTCCGATTAATTCCGACTAATTTTAAAAACTAGTGTACATACGCTATTTGTGTTAAGGTAAAGCCATGGACTTAAAAGAACTGGGAAAAAATTTAGAAAAGAGAATTCATGCCTTTGATGAAGAAAATCAAAAAGCAGGCCGGCTAATTTCACCGAAGACTGTTGAGATAAGAATACTAGGGCAAATGGCATTATTTTTTAACGAAGAGTTCTCCCAACGAGTAAGCTTAGAAGCAACATTAGACTTAGATGCCCTAATTAACGCCAATCATGAAATAGAAAATCTTGTAGTGGAAGAAATTGAATTAATGGGCCTTGTTCTTGATGAGCTCTCTAAAGAAATCTGGATGCCTGAAGGAACTTGGTGGGAAACTGCTTTTAAGGGGGAATATGTAACTATTCGTATTCCAGATCCAATAAGTATCATCGTGAGTAAGGCTAAATTTGCAAAAGAAAAAAATAAAAAGCTTATCAATGAAACTTTAAGAGAGTTTGGAAAAGAATTGGAGGAGCGACTTAAAAGTGAAGGGGTAGATTTTGAAAAAGATGAAAGCTAATCTTCTCACAAAGATTCTTGTTCATAAGAAAATGCTACTGGTAAATCGTGAAATTGAGCATGAAGACGTGAGAAAAATAAACGTCAAGCATTTCCTTAAAGGAGTTAAGGATAATCCTCGTCTTTTAGAGCCCGGGATCGCTTTATTGGTAAAGTATCCGAATACTCTATTAGATCCAGAAAAGTTACCCGAAGACCTTGCGGGCTTTATAGAAGCGATAAAAAGAAATCGTATTGATCCTGAAGAGAAATATGGTCATGCGCAGGCAAAAAAGGTGATTCAGCTCTGTAATATAAAGGCAAAGCAAGATGGCCGCTTAAAGAGAATTGAAAACTTAAAGACACCTAAAACATTCCGTTTAGAAAATCTCGTTGTCCAAGGTATGGAGAAGTTAAAAAATAAATTTGAGCTTCAAACCAACACTGAAGTTATTGAATTTCTCGTTAAACGAGAACTGAATGATGTCTAAAAGTCTTTCCGACTAATTCATGAAACTACGTTAAATCAAATGAAATAGGGTGAAATAGATGAAGTTTGTGAAGTTTCGAATTTATTCGTAAGTGGTGAAAATTATTCAGCGATGACCGAACACCATTATTCATCGGGTAGTTCGGGTACGTCAATAATTCCAATAGGTTAAGTGCCCAAAAGAGGGCCTGTGGGACTCCTGTAGAACTTTTATAGAACTTTTGGGGAGAGTTGGCGAGTATGAGTTTATTGCATGTTGAGTCATAACCGCATTTATTTATGTTAGATTTTCTCAAACTAAGTTTAGGAGAAGAATATGTGGAAGCAATTTGTTACTTTTTTTGTTGTGTCTTTAATCTCATCACAGTTATTTGCTGAGGAAATAAGGGTATGCCAAATTGGATTTTTCACTGATACAGAAAACGTATTTGTTGTAAGAGGGGCAAACAAAATGGATGGCTTTTTTCAGTATGAGTACGACAACAAAATATTTATGATTATTAATAAAGAAGGAAGAGAGCATAATACTTTATATTATATTATTAAAGATTTAGAGTCTGGTCACCTCGCACAAGCTGATCTTCAGTATCCAACCCTTAGTTTAAAAGAAAAGGTTTCTGGGGGGATAAATGACCTAATGTACAGCGATGGCAAAGGTAAAGCTTATTATATAACATGTGCTGTACAAAAGTACCTTAATGATCCTTACTTTTAGACATACTATTGGACATTTCTACCTGTTATTGTTCATTTCTTAAGCTCAAAAACATTATTAAACGCTTCAACATCGGGGCGTTGCGTTTCCCTCATAATGATAAGTTCGACGCTCAAGTAAGAGCATCTGAAGAACGTATAGCTAATTGGTTTGCAGAGAACAGAAAAGTAACGGATACTTTTTATGAGTTACTTGATTTCACGAAAAAACTGTCGTTGGTGTGTGAAAGTAACTGTCGTTTGACATTTAGCATTTTTATTTTAGTTTTTGTGACATCTTGTGCCTCCATAGAGTTTGCTAATATTGATCATAACTCGACTAAGGTTAGTCTAAGTGAGTCATCATCTCTTTCTCTTGCTATTCCTTACTTAACATATTCAACGAAGCCTGTTGACCTTGATGAAGAATGTAAGAGGCTTGGGTGGCAAAAAATACGTCTAGATAATGACTTTTTAAATGGATTTGTTGTACCAGTTGTTACACTTGGCTATATTAATTCTCAGAGGGTTAGATTAACTTGCACTAAATAATATAGAGAATTAAAGCTCTTGTAAGCATTATGAATAGCCATACTAGGTATACTAATAACAAGCTGGCTAAAATTCGTTTACTTCTGTACCAAACGTAAATTGAGATCAGGCTTAGAGCAATAATAAAATTCCTTCGTCTTAGATTACAAGCTTAAGGGCTATCTTTTCAGCGAGGAGGCTTGATAACTTAATGAGAAGCTCAAGGGAAATTGAGTTCTCTCCCATACTACTAATACGGCTTATACGCGCTCTAGAAGTTCCTACCATTTTGGCAATTTCTTCATGGGTGAGGGGACTTTCAATGATAAGGTCAGCACATTTTATATAGAGCTGTGATTTTAAATCCATCATGTAAGCATCAATTTCACTAAGGCCTAAGTCTTCTGCTAACTGCTTAGCCTCTTTATTTATTTTCATCTAAAAGCTCCTTCAAGCGAGAGATAGATAAATTAATTTCTTTCTGCGGAGTTTTTTGAGCTTTCTTCGTAAATGCGTGGGGGATAAGTACTTTTCCCTCAAGGCATAAGACATAGATTACTCGATATGCACCCTTACTATCTTTTACTCTAAGCTCATAAGCATTTTTGTGTATTTGCTTGAAGGGTTTAGACTGAGGCTCACTTAAAAAGCGACCTCTTTGTAAAGTTAGTAAAAGAGAGCCTATCTCTTTTTTTACTTCGCTATCTAAAGACCTGACATAGGCTTTAGCTTTTTCATTCCATTTAACTTTTTTCATACTTTCCTTGGTGAAAAGATGACGTGTTAATATTAGCACATCGTAGAATTCTTTTCAATTAAAAATTAGTATCCATTTACTTTCTTCACGATGACAATAATACGAGAAATAGAGTTAAGGAGGCTCTTAATTGCACTTTAGAGATTGAACTCGACTCGGGCTAATTCTGGTACGACCGAGGTCGACCAATTATCTGAATTTAATGAAATGAAGTGAAATATCATTAAAAAAAGTGAAATCATAAAACGTTCGAGAAGCCTATTAACACAGCTAGTTTGTTGTTTTTATTAAGTTTCACTAAAACGCCGAAGCCACCTCGGGTAGTTCGGGCATCATCGTCGATAATTCCAATAGGTTAAGTGCTCAAAAGAGGGCCTGTAGAACTGTAGTAGAACTTTATGGGAGAGTTGGCGAGTTTTTGATGCTAGAGCTGGGTTTTAGGGGATTGAGTGTCACATAGATCCTGTAATCGAAACTCATGTTATTTAATACAGAAGTATAGTCT
>JAFMBV010000055.1 GCA_017858255.1 Bacteriovoracaceae bacterium | reverse complement strand
TGTCACAAGTGCCTCTTGGCAAATTGATACTTGTGTCGCTAGTGATTCAACACCACCTACAGACCCAAGTGGGTTAAGCTTGTCTGGTATTGCTGGCCCAAATGCCTCACCAAATTTATCATGGGTAACAAGTACAGATATTTGTGGTTTTAGCCATTATGAAGTGGCATTAGGAACAACGGTTGGCAATAGTGATGTTGTTGGCTTTACAAATGTTGGAGATATTCTTAATTATAAATTCTTTTCGATAACCCCTCCATTAAATACGAATACGAATTATTTCTTTAGTTTGAAGGCCGTCGATTTGGCAGGTAATGAATCAAGTGTTATCAGCTCTGCTAGCTGGCAATTGCCGGCACCTGGTAACGTTTCATCGGGACTCGTTCTTTGGTTAGACGCTGAAGACACAAATACTCTCTTTCAATCGAATGATTGCTCCACTACTCCAGTTAATGTGGACTCTGATCCTGTTGGCTGTTGGAAAGATAAGTCTCAATCAGGCTTTAATGCCACATCAATTGCTAATAATAATCGACCCCTCTATGAAACAAATGAGTTTAATGGCAAACCCATTATACGCTTTGATGGCAATAATGATGCTCTAGATTTTACTAATATCAACACTATTCGCACTGTCTTTGTTGTAAACAAATCATCAGGGACGACTTACCAACCATTGCTCGGTGATGCTACATCTAATAATTGGTTCACCAATGATACTTCTCTTCTTGCAAGTGGGGCGAGTACCTCTTTAACAAATGGTGCCTGGAGAGTAAATAAATCAGATATCAATGATCCATTAACGACAAGTCAAAATGGTCAATATTCTCTTTATAGTGTTGTTTCTGCCAGTAATGTTGAAGCCGACCACATTAGCTCTGATCGAAAAACTGGTGGAAGGTTTTTTAACGGTGACTTTGTAGAGCTCATAATTTACGACAGGGCCTTAACATTATCAGAAGTGGTTGATGTCGAAGACTATCTTTATAATAAGTGGTTTAGTGCAGCTCCTGGACCTTTAATGAACTTAGCTTTAAGTTCTGATTTTACATCTAATCAAGTTGTTACGCCTACTTTATCTTGGGATCACTCTAATGCATCTGACTTTTCTTACTATGAAGTCGGACTTGGTAAAACGGCAGGGGTTAATGATACTGCAGGTTATTTTAATATTGGATCGAATAATAATTATCAATTCTCTGGCACAGGCCTTGACGAATGTGTCGATTACTTTTTTAGTGTTCGTGCTGTCGATACTGACGGTTTTAAGGGGGAATTATCATCCTCTCTTGCCTTTAAGTATGATGGAACTGCACCAAGTATACCATCCTCTTTAAGTTTATCGGGCGTCGCTTCATCAGCTAATTCACAAGTATTATCCTGGGCCTCTTCTCCTGATAATTGTGAAATTGGTTCTTATGAAGTTGCACTAGGGACGACTTCTGGAGGAGTGGAGGTTGTTGCTTGGACGGATGTTGGTCTTATTAATTCTTTTCAATTTACAGGACAAAGTTTATCGTCGGCGACAGACTACTATATAAGTGTTAGAGCTTTGGATAAGGCCGGAAATACTTCTTCATCCGTTAGCTCGACTTCTTGGCAGGTCGCGAGTTGTGTTGCAAGTGATGTTACCGATCCTATTGCACCTTCTTCAATATCTCTTTCGGGACTTCCAGAGCTTCGCTCTTCACCAACTGCCTTTTGGGTAGCAGGAAGTGATGCTTGTGGCTTTTCTCACCATGAAATTTCAATTGGTACGAGTACGTCTACTGATAATATCGTTAGTTGGCTAGATATAGGGACTCAGACTTTTTATCAATTTAACTCACTAGCAAGTAATTTAACCTATGACACATCTTACTATATAAATATTAGAAGTGTTGATCAGGCAGGAAACTTCTCAGGCATTTCTTCTAGTGCCTTATGGCAATTATTCGGCCCAGCGTCAGTTTCAGCAACTGGTCTATCTTTGTGGATCGATGTTGATAAGGGTAGTACCTTATTTACTAATGACGCCTGTACATTAGGCGCTTCAGGAAATAATACTGAAGTTGGTTGTGTTAAAGACTTAAGTGGAAATGATAATAATATTACATCAAACTTAAGCTCTAATAAGCCTATTATTAGAACGAATAGCTTTAACGGTAAAACGGCCATTTACTTTGATGGTGCAACCAATGAGTTTCTAAACTTCGCTTCACCAATTACTGATATTAGAACTGTCTTTTGGGTCTTAAAAGAAGATGCCGCTAACCCTGGGGATACGGCCTTCTTGTTAGGGGACCCAGGTGGAAGCACTTCAGATTTTCACAGGGCATCGACTAGCGGTCCAATCTTTAGCAATGCCAATGCTTCAGCATCTGTGACCGGTGGTACGCTGCAAATTAATAAAGTGGCCAATAATGGCACTATCACGAATCTTCCGACTGTGCCCAGTGTCCTCTCTCTCGTTACGACAGGAAATGTTCGAGCAGGATCTTTCTCTCGCGATAGAGTCAGTTGTTGTAGTGGTAGGACATTTGGTGGAAATTTAGCAGAGCTTGTTGTTTATAATCGTGCCTTGTCGCCAGCAGAAGTGTCAGATGTAGAAGATTATTTGATGACGAAGTGGAATTTGGTTAGTTCAGAAACAGAATGGGCGGGAGCCGTTAGTACTGATTGGTTTAATGCCTCTAATTGGAGTGCCGGCGTTCCTACTTCAAGCTTAGATTGTATTATTCCTGACCAAGTAAATGATCCTGTAATTGTTGGTGCTGGTGCCGTATGTAAATCTCTTAAAATAACAACTGGTAATTTAGAATTTCAAAGTGCTTCTGGTGCTCAGCTCTCAATTTTTGATGATGTCCTAATTACCAGTGGAATAATTACCATCAATGATGGACTTATTATATTCTCTGATAATGGTTCCGTTGCTGTTAATCAACAATTAAATGTGATTGGCCAAGAAGTGAATCTCAGTTTTAATAAAACAGCTGGTAGCTCTGTTGGAATTATGTCAGATGCAATATTAGGTAGCTTAGTCATTCCATCAGGATCAAACTTTGAATTGTTAGTCTCTACGAATATGACCGTTACCGCCCCTAATGGCATCACTATAAGCGGCGGAACTCTTAATTTAAGGCAGGGTTCAACCTTAGAAATTGGTGATAATCAAACGATACTTTTAAATGGCGGAATTTTTAAAACTTCAGGGATAAATGACTCATTAGGGACTGTCGGACAAAACTTGGCCCTCAAAGCAAAAATTAAAGCAACGGCCAGCGGTAGGTGGACTTTTAACTCAACCTCAGGAGTTGTTGATTTGGTTGGTTTTATTATTGATTCAATTGATAGTAATGGATTCTATGTAGGTGGATCCACTAACCTGATAAATTTTGACGGCGGTCAGTTTACTAATCTTGAAAAAAATTATGTAACACCAGTAAAGGCATTACATCTAGATACCTCCGCAACAATCAGTGAGTCGGTTGCAGTAAATATAGGGTTTAATTGGGGAGCTGCAAATACAGGTTATGCTGGAGACCCCCCACCAAGTGATAATTACTATACGGTTTATGCTAATAATTGCGGTGGTGGAACTTTAATCTTCGATCAGTGGTTTGGTGACTTTTGGGGGGCTAACCCCTCTTTTAATACCGAAGATAAAATCTATGACGATGCAGATGGTGGAAATTGTAATGTTTCGATGGATATTGCAGTATCTCCAGTAACTATCACGAATTTTGAGGCGACAGGTTACGATCAATCTGTATTAATTGAATGGGTAACAGGCTCCGAATTGGATCACCTGGGGTTCAATATTTATCGCTCAAATGATCCTGTTAGTGGCTTTGTTCAAATCAATAATGAGTTAATTAGAAACTATCTAACCTCAGGTGAGTTTCGTGGACGTTATCGCTTTGTTGATCCAGGGCTTACAAACAATCAAATTTACTATTATATGATTGAAGATGTCGCCATTAATGGTGATAAGGAATTACATGGACCTGTTTTTGCTCTCCCTAATTCAGCAGCAGGTGCTGTTCCTGCAGCAGGCTCTAGCACTAATACGCCCATTAATGATCCTGGCAGTTTAGATTTAGGGAGTGGTATATCTCTTCTTACTCAAACAAATAGTAGTTTTAGAATATCAATTAACCCAAGTACTATTTCTATGACCACCTCTTCGTGGAATAGTTCTTACGTTGATGTGGCAATCCCTGGGTACTCTAAATTATCAACAGAAAGGGCGCCAGAGCTTCTTTCAAGGCGTGTACTTGTTCCTGTAAATGATGCCTACACAAATGTTCAAGGAACTGTTTACTCACAAACACTATCAGATATAAGTGCTTCTTTAAGCGGTAAAAAAGTAACGCCAGCCCCATATTTTACAGTTAATGGCAGTGGGGAGCTTATCCCTCAATACGCAGAAGATAGTGCTTACTATTCATCAAGTACCGATTATCCTGGGAGCTTCTACACGATAAGCCCAAATACTATTTCGGTACTAGGGAAGCATTACGTTGAAATTTATGTTTATCCTCTTCAGTATGAAGTTGCCAATAATGACCTAGAGAGGTTGGATCAATTAGTTTTAGATATCGGACTCGGGGCACCTGCATGGGATTATACTCCTCCAGCCGATATCTATGAGTTAAGCCCAAGTGTGGCGGAGGGGACGATTCGCTTGAGATACTCTGCAGAGGGTATGTATAGAGTAACTTATGATAATCTTGCGGCCTTAAATATGGAAGGTCCATTAGATGGCATTGATACAGATACCATCCGTGGCTATTATCATGGTAAAGAGATCCCACTGGAAATTGTTACGGGGGACGGAAGTTTCTCTAGTGGTGATGAGATAATTTTCTATGGTGCCTACGAAAAATCTATTGATGATGATGAGGATGAAGTTGTTATCAGCTCTTTTGATTTTAATGTTGAAGATGGGGTAAGTGAAGATTCGCTGAGAATTCTCACCCTAAGCCCAGACTTTAACGGCTTTAATCAAGTAGAAGAAACTCATGACGCTGAATTAATTATTGATGATGATAATTATGCTGTATTCGATGTGCCAGTTGGCTTTGGCGTAGATCATCTCTTCCTTAAAAGAATTCAAACCCAGGGTGGAGCAGCGCTTACAGCAGCTAGCCGTTATTCGATCTCAAAAAGTATTTCTGATGTTGATCCATATTCACTTAACGTGAGGGTCACTATTAATGTTTCAAATAGAGGTGTTTTATCAGAAAACCCAAATCATCATTTGGAGTTAAAGGTTAATGACGTAGTTTTTGAAAGTAAAATATTCCAAACAGATGTTCCCGTTGCTGTAATATTTGATGTTCCTATCTCTTACTTTGTTTCAGGTGCTAA
Organism: Bacteriovoracaceae bacterium; assembly: GCA_017858255.1. Classification (GTDB taxonomy): domain Bacteria; phylum Bdellovibrionota; class Bacteriovoracia; order Bacteriovoracales; family Bacteriovoracaceae. Next base: position 17,909 of record JAFMBV010000055.1, on the reverse strand, counting down.
TACTTTTACTTTTAGTACCCTTGGTGACCAAATAAGTGCTGGTGACTACGACATGCTTGATATTCAAGATGTAAGTATTCAATACGATGCGCTTAATTATAGGAAGGCCGTGCAAAGTGTATTTGATGGAGGTGTAGCTGGTAATAAATTTGTATCAAACGGTTATGCAACAAGTAATGTTTCTGCCTACGATGTGTCGTCCAATAGGAATGTCTTTAAAGTAAATGACTTGTTTGTTGATAGTTTTGATAGTGGGGCAAGTTATCAAGTTAGTTTCGTAAATCTATTTGGTCGATTTGGAGAAGGTGGGGCAAAACGTGTTTTAGTAGAAGACGATCAGTTTTTATCTGTTAATGAAATCATTCTAAGTAAGGGTGTGACGAACTTAATCAAGAATTCTGAAAACGAGTTTGATCATATTATTATTGCAGAAAAAAATATCATTAGCGCAGCTAAACGTCTAGCAGAATATAGATCAATAAATGGATTAAGCAGTGTGGCCTTTACGACAGATCAAATTTATGGTGAGTTTAGCCATGGTAGAAAAAGCTCATTGGCGATTAATCAGTTTGTTAATTTTGCAGTGGAGAACTGGTCGAAGTCTCCTCGTTTTGTATTGATAATGGGGGATGCTTCCTATGATCCTAAAAATAATTTAGGTTGGGCCAGCGACAAAATGGAGCCAGTCTTACTTTATAAAGGTCTTCAAAATGATTTTGCCAGTGATTTGGCCCATGGGTTAACGGATCTTGGTGGCGACGAAGAATCTGGGATACCTTTACTTTCAATTGGTAGGTTACCGACAAGTAACCTTTATCTGCTAGAAAAGTATATTGATAAAGTTATTGCTTATGAAGATGGAAGTAAGGCTCCGAGCTTAAAAGCAAAACACGGAACCTTTATCATTGGTGAAGGCGATGAGAACGAAGACTTTAGTGTTCCAGTCACTAGCTTGGCCGGAACACTTATTGCGAGTAATCCTGAGTTTCAAATAAGTCTCGTCGATCGTAATAATTTGTCAGACGATGATGAAACAAGGCAGCTTGTTACTGATGCTTTCGATGAAGGGCCATTGTTCCTGACGTATATGGGCCATGGTGCAGAGGATCTTTGGGGCCTAGGCGGATTCTTTGATACGGATGATGCGGATGATTTATCAAACAATGAGTTACCTATCGTTATGGGACTCGGTTGTCTAAATAGTTATTTCTATGACGCCGATACTTCCTGGTATTCTTTGGCAGAAAGACTTGTTTTAAATCCCGAGGGTGGGGCCATTGCCTTTTGGGGTTCAACAACGCTTACATCTCCTCAATCACAGTTAAAATTGGCGACTAATGCCTTTAATGAATTTGGTCAAAGATCCAATACCTATCAAATAGACTCTCGTTTAGGAGAGGTAATGCTGGCCGCCCAGTCCTCAATGGCAAAGAGTGGTGTAGAGCGAGATATGTCCATGAGTTGGGTTCTTTTTGGAGATCCCGCACTTAAGTTACCAGAGGGGTCATTCAGCGAACCTGCTCCAGCTCCAATAGAAGCAGCTCCCATAGTAGCTGAGCCTGCTTATGATAAAGGCGGAGCATTTGGTTGTTCTCTTGGTGCTGCTGATGGAAGTGGAACTAACGGTCCATTAGACAGTATAGAGTTTGTATTGGAATTATTAATTTATGCTTTCATTTATAGATTTAGAAAGAAAATCTTTATTAGAAGAATTAAAAGATGAAAAATACTGAGTTGTTTTCCATGAAAATTGAAGGGATTAGTATGTACCCTTATCTCAAATCGGGGGATAGAATTTGGGTTGATTCTTCAAAATCACCTGGACTAGGTGACTTAATTCTATTTAAGTGTGCAGAAGAGTTAGTCGTCCATCGTTTTCTTGGAGAAGATCTATTTAAGGGTGATTATCAAAAAATGTATGATCAAGAGTTTGGTGATTCTTGTACTGTACTAGGGACCGTCACCCATCATGATTTTAAAATGAAAAAAGTAAATATCTATCAAGGTTTTTTGATGCCCTTTCTCATTTTTCTTTCTCACAGGAACCATCACACAAGAAAATTTACGCATCGATTATTTGCGGCAATGATTAGAATAGTTGGTCATCTAATAAGAAAAAAAGAGAAACGAAGTATTCTCTAGCTCTTTTTATTCTTGTGGCGCCACCAGTTGAAGTCATAGGTGAGTGCTTGGAATAGGCTATCTTTACAGAAATGTTTGATTAGAAAGTATCTAATTTTAGCGCTATGAGAATTACATAAGAATTCTTCATTTATTAAAACTCTTGTCATTAACCTTGAGTAAATGGAGTTGTTGTAAGGTAATTGGATTTTGAATTGAAAATGTCTTTTAAGTAGCTCAATAATAATCTCACAAGAGCGCCAAACGTTGGCCTGCCTAGCTTTTACTCTGACCTTTTCCCAATCTAAGTCTGCTTTCTTCAATAGTAGGTAGATATCAAAAAGCCAGTGAAGACTTATAAATGTATGTTGGTAGCCTAAATGCCCACATAGATGAACAAATAAATCCTCGTCTCGCAGATAATTAAAGGGAGTAATCGTGGCCTTAAGAGTCTCCCACTCATGATCAGCATTCTCTTGATAAAAAAGTCGCGTGTGTAATTCTATTACAAGCTCCAGACCATGCTGGTTTCGTAAATGAAGACTTTTGAATTGATTCGCACTCCAAGTCTCTCCAGTTATATCCTTGAAACCAATATCTGTTAAATAATGCTTCCAATCACTCATTGAGTCTTTTGAAATGAGAAGGTCAACGTCGCCCATAAAACGCAGTCCTTCAGATGGATAAACGGTGTTAATTAAATGGGCCCCTTTTAGAATTGTGGCGCTTAAGTGCGGTGGGACTTTAATTTCTTTTAGTAGGTCGATATAGGCCATGTTAAGCACCCACTGACCTTTGAATTGTTCAGGATAACTTTCTTTGAAATAACCTAGTAGCTTATTTTGTTCCAAAATATCAAAAATCTCGTCGGATGGGTCATTTATCTTCCCACTTTTTAAAGATTCAAATACTTTTTGCTCTAACCTTCCCATCTTATGTACCCAAAATGATTTGCTGGCCCTTTTCTCTATATTTATAGATTGAGTAATTAAATACATAATATGAGGTGGTCACTAAAAGTATCCCGACAAAAACTGCTATTACACAAGTGAGCAGCACAGAGTATTCTGTTGGATTGCCTTTTAATATTTTTCGAGATTCAGCTAGTAAAATGAAGAGGGGATTTGCATAGCTAAGGACATTCTTTATCCATAATGGAAATACCTCAATGGGAAAGTAAGCACCAGAGGCGATTGAGAGGGTTCCAATCATAGTTCCAAAAAAGGAACTTCCTCTTCTGAATAGTATAAGGAAGGCCGATGCCATCATGCCTATACCAATGAAAATGACTAGAAAGGATAAGTTTAACGAAATGACTTTTACCACGGACATTAAAGGATAATAAAAATCAAAGAAAAAATAGAGTACGCTTATGTCAAAAGCAATTGTGACACTAGATAAAATATAAGAAGAGAAACCCATCATAATGATAGACTTATATAACGGTGTCTTGGTGTTTAAGAGAGGGTCTAGAATGTTTTGTTGGATGACTGTCTTTGTTTGATGAGTGTAAATGATTAGGGAGTCGGTAACATAAAAAAGTACGAGCTCTCCAATCATTACGAATTCAAATAGAGACCAATTTGAATCTGGTTGAAAAATGACCTTGTTCGGAAGGAAAGCACTGGCCGCAAAATAATAGAAAAGAATATTTAATAGACTCGTGAAAAGACGACCTGGTAAGACATACTTATTTATAAATAAGTTTCTTTTCTCTCTTAAGAAAAAAAATATAATTGCCTTTAGCACTTAGGTAATCTCCTTTATGTCATTGTTTTTTAAAAGGAAACGATTCGTGAAATTTAAATCTAAGTTTTCATGTGATGACATAATGACAAGATGGTCTTTTTTAAGCTCATCTAGGATTTCGTAGATTAAACTTTTTCCAGCTTTATCTATTCCATTTAGTGGTTCATCCAAAATATAGACATCTGTTTTCTTTGTTAAAGTTCGTAGCAAATTGATTATTTGTTTCATCCCCGTAGAGGACTTATAGAACTCAGTGTTTAAGGCCTCATTGAAAATAGGGTGAGGTTTTAAAATATCCTCAAAAGGTATATTATCTTTTCTCTCTAAGTTTAATCTGTTGAAAAGCATTATAGTTTCTTTGCCAGTTAGGTTGAAAAATGAGCTATTAGGATCAGATGGCATAAAGCTGACCATCTCTTTAGAGAAGTTGGTGCTATTAAACTTCATTTGACCGTCTTTTAGCTTTATAAGATGACTTAGAATTCTAAAAAGTGTTGTCTTCCCGCTACCATTTGATCCCTGTAAGTGAACCAAGCCCTTTTTAGGAAATGTTATTGTTAAATCCTTAAAGATTTCTAGACCATTTGGGTAGGAGAATGACAACTTTTCTAAAGATAGCATCTGTTTAGTATAAAAGATTTTGGTAAGGTGTGCATGAAATGCTAGCTTTAATTGAGAGGATAGTATGAAAAGTGAGTTAATTGGTAGGACTATTGAAAAAAGTGAGAGAATAAATCAAAATATTGGTTTTTTTTCGTCATTTTACGATCAAAAGGCCTATGCCTACTATCCTCAGTCTGATGAAACCTTCAGCTACGGTAGTAGTCTTGGTGCTAATCTTGGGTTAGAGCGGGTTGCTTTTCACCACGAGTTCATTGCTCCTGGAAAAAGAAGCTCATGGCCACATGCTCATTCTCACGAAGAAGAGCTTGTCTTTATTTATAAGGGTCACCCTGAGGTTGTCGTTAATGGGGAATCTAAGGTTCTAAAACCCGGTGATTTTCTCTTCTTTAAGTCTGGCACGGGTTGGGCCCATACCCTGCAAAATAAAATAAATGATAATGAAAATGATAATGATAATGATAAAGACGATTGCGAAATTTTTGTTCTAGGAGAGCAAAAGAATTCCTTAGATAAGGTATTCTATCCCGAGCATCCGGAAAGAAACGAGCAGTGTCGAAAAGAGGGATCTCTTTGGGAAAACTATTCTGCTAGTCCCGTTAACTGGGATCAGATCATTTGCTCTTATGATGAAGTCCCTTGGGAAGAGTTTTCGGGGGAAAAAGATGAAGATCGAGTTTTTGGACGAATAAAAGATTTTGCCAGGCATATGGGTGCCTTGAGGGTCGCCTTTAAAATCGTAGAGCTTCCCGCAAAGATGCGCTCAAGTTATCCACATGCTGAACTACTTGAAGAAGAATTTGTTTATATCTTAGAGGGAGCGCCTAATTGCTTTTACCACGATAAGGAAATTCCCCTAAAGGAGCTTTCGGCCGTGGCCTTTCCTTCTGGAACTGGTCTGGTTCACACAATCGACAATCAAACGTTAGAAAAATCTGTCATGATTTTTTCGGGAGAGCTAAGTAAGCCTGGAAATAAATACTTCTATCCTTACAATCCAGAACTCTTTGAAGAACATAAGGATTATTGGTGGGAGAATCCTCCTAATCCAGCTCACAAGTAAGTTGCTTACCCATCCAATTACCTAAAATAATGAGCCTATTATCCTCACTTCGCATCCACGCCTTCATGGTTGGTGAGAGTGCTATGGCAAAGCTATTGAGTTTTAAAATAGGAAGGAAAGAAGTGACCTTATTAAGAGCACTCTGCTTTTCTTTTGAAGTCATCGTGGCAAAAGGATTTTCTTTAGGGCCTTGAGTGAGTTTTTGGCGCATACCAATTCCTTCTGGAAACTTATCAAGTCGAATCAGTAGGTGGGCCATCTGGCCAAAGCTATCTCCTCCTCGTCCTGAGTTTAGTTGACAGCTTCCCGTCAGCGCTTTTCCGACAAACTTTTCTAGGTCAACGCTATTAAGTTCATGGTACGCCTTCATCGTATCGATCGCTCTTGGAACACAACGATAAGCAAAATCACAAAAATCTTCACCAAAGGAGATAGGGATTCCCTCTTCAGAAGACGTCTCTTTTCTCTCACTATTTTTTGTCATCAGGCAGTGATAGGATTCACTTCCTTTTTTTCCAACAACGGCCAATTGATCATTATCAAGATCACTAACGTAGATATGATGAAAGGAGCCGGGTTGTTCAACTCTTAGCTTATTAAATGAATAGTTTTTGGCGTTAAATAATTCTTGCTCAGGTTCTAAATGAAAGCCCCCACTAGATTTTTGCATGGCCTCAATTGTAGTGTAACGGTAGGGGTTCCAGCCACTTTCCATCTCTGGTAGATAATTCACAGAATTAGTCGCAAAGTGAAGAGACCCTCCAATATTATCAAGCAGAAGAAGGCCCATGCTCTTTTTAACGGCCCCGTCTAAATATGATTCGCAAACTCCATGATAAACAGTGCTCTTTGTCTCGCTCTCACTCTCACTCTTAAGAGCAGTGCCCTTTTTGAAGCTTTGAGTGACTTGGTCTATATAGGGAGAGCATGTTTTTGAAAAACACTCATTTATTGGACTAGCATTAAGACCGATTTGGCCCAAAATAAAAAAAGAGAGAGCGGCTTTCTTACTAATCATAAATAGATCCTTAAACTAATTCACAATGAGTTGGCATTTTGTCATACGTTGTCGAATTGAAGGCTTAAAACGTAAAGTTTACAAGGTGTTACGAACTTAACACCTGCTGTATATTTTTCAAATAAATGATCTATTAAGCCTTTTAGAGCTATCTTAGAGTCATCTCTGACCTTGGGTTTTATGAACTTTACGACGCTTTTAATAATGAGCACCTTATCTTTCTCGAGCGTTCTCGCTCAAGATCATACTTGTTTTACTCGCTATGAAGAGAGTCAATATTCTTACAAGATTAATGTTTGCGATGACTCAGGAGTACTTCTCTCTGTAAGAGAATTCTTTGTTGAGAGTGGTAAGTTATCCAATGAAGCCTTTTATAATGAGGCCGGGCTTGTGATTAAGAAATTAGGCTACTCCACGGCAGGAGACTTTAACATGAGGCTTATTGATCACCTTGATCATTCCATCGTGGAGACATTTTTTGCAAAAAATAGCGAAACAACTGTTAAGCGAAAAGTTGAAAAAGAAAATGTAACAAACAAGAAAATTAGATCTTGGAAATATGAAAAGGGAAAGCTCTTATGGATTGACTCATTTAAGATTCCCAATGAAAAGCAGATCACCTCACGTCAGTTTATCGAGGATAAGATCACTTACTTTTTCAAATATAAGAAAGTCTCTCGTTATGGAGATGAGGTTGCGAGTTTCGAGATAAGAGATAATGATAATTTACTCGTCGGTAATTATGATTATGAATTTGACGGAGACATTGAATCCATTCTCTTTTCTCAGTTTAAAGGTCAGGAGCTTTCTGAAAAACTCGCTCAATTTAGAAATCAAGAGAGAGCTCCTTTTGCTATTATCGATTCAGGATTTGATCTCTTTCATCCCACGATCACTCCCTATCTCGTAAATCATAAGGACGAATCTTGGGGCGGCGTTGACCGTGACGGTAACGGTCTTAAAGGTGATATCTTTGGCTGGAGTTATAACAACTTAGAAGTGCAGGGACCAAATATTAATGAAACAGTGATCATTGGTGGCCTTAAGCCTTTTCCTATTTCTCATGGGACCCACGTCGCATCGATTGCAATGAAGGGCAATACTGAAGCCGCAATGATTGGCTTTTCAGGGGATGTTTCTAAACCAAAATATCTTGATATTATTTCCAAAGAGCTAAAAAATAAGGGGATTAGGGCCACAAATATGAGTTGGGGTTTCAAGGAACTAGGTGCACCCTTTACACCACAGGCCCCATCATATGAGGCCTTAAAGCGGCTCATAAGGAATAACCCTGAAACTCTCTTCCATGCGGCAGCAGGTAATAATGCTTGGGACCTAGAGGGGAATTACAAAGATTACCCGGCCTCTTATGCTTACAACAACTTATTGGTCATCGGCTCTTTAAATGAGGATGACTATAATTGGAGTGATGGGAGTAACCTTATACCAGCGGTATATAAGAACAACTTAGGTAGCAATATCGGAATAGTTTCTGTCGATGCTTTTGCTCCTGGAAAAGATGTCAATGGTGCCCGCCTAGGTGGTGGGATGATTAGAAAGAGTGGCACCTCTATGGCCTCGCCCTTTGCTATGAACTCTACGATTGCCGTCATGCTGGAACTGCCTCACTTCTCGGCCTTAAAAATTAAGGAGCTAATGCTTAAGACAGTGGGTTTTGGTCCAAAGGATTTACCCTGTCTTTCCAAAGGATTTATCCATCCCAAAAGATCACTAGCTGTCGCTAAAATTTTAAAAGAAGATAGTACGCAAAGTATTGAAGAGGCCATCGCTCGTTATGAACTCTCTAATAATTTTCTCTACAAAGGGGAAGTTCTAAAGAGTAGATCAGAACTTAAAGAAATCTGGTCTTCTATTGATAAGTCACTGGTCATAAATCGTGATTAACATTGTGTTTAGTCTATATTAATTGACTTTTAAAGCTCGCGAACTGCCATCCTTAACTGGATGGCAGCGAGCAACATTCTTATGGGTATAAAAACATTCTTAAATGAATTGAAAAATCTTAGTGGCACTCAAACGGCTCACTCGTCATATGACGAAGGAAGGCAACTTGTTAAAAATAATATTGAGAGCAAAAATAAATGCTTCAAAATATTAAGTTACCTTTATTAAATACTTCCTTCTCTTGCTTTTACGATTAAATTTTCTAATGACTTGCTAAGGATGTTGAGGTTTTTTGTTTTCGCTATGTTTTGTACTCTCATGAGCTCAACAAAACCATTACTCCATCCGTCAAAACCACCTGAACTGAAGACACCAACAAAATAGGCTTCAAGCTCATTTGATAGTAAGACTTGCTGAGAATTAGCATTAGAGGCAAAAACTTTGCGAATGAGAACACCAAGTTCACCTTGAGCAAACTGAGCCGGTACTTTTTTCGACGTAAGGTAAGTGTGCTCTGCTCTTAGGTCTTTAACAAAGTCTTTATACTGGGGTGCGATTGCTTCTATTTGAGTAAGGACTTGTCCTGCTTGCTCTAGTTGGTTGAGGGCAAGAGAAAGTCCAATCATTTTTTTGATAGCTCTTGCGTCTAAATTCATTGCAATAGACCAATTCTTTAGCGCATTAGTGTAATCCTCTAAACCTAAGTAAGTCGCGGCCATGAGATCAAGATTGTGAGCATAATGCCAGTCTTCGCTTATCTTGACGCCATTTTTACTTGCCCAATTTTTATGAATATCGTCAGCAATTATGAACTGATCAAGTGCTTCTTGCCATCTACCTGATTGCGGTAGCGTATGACCAAACATATGCTGAGCATGAGCTGAACCTGTTGCTAATTTGATAAGGCTTTGGCCATAACTTTGGGCAAGAGGGATATCGTCAAACATCTCTGCAATATGAAGAAGGTAGTGCTGAGCTCCGGCATGGGCTGGCTCTATCGCTACAACTCCTTCTAAAACTCCTTTTATGTATTCTACATTTTGGGAGTTTAGTAAAATCCAGTGAATAAATGTTTTGGCCTCAAGGTTTTCCCCATCGATCGCCATAGGGTTTTGAAAGGCCTGAGAAAGAGAAATAGAGTCTTTTGAGTTTAAGTGGCGATCATTTCCAATTTTTAAAAGATAGAATGCCTTAGCGAAGTTAAACCAAGCTTCTTCCTTTTGAGTTAGCTGTGAATGTTCTTTAATCTTCTCTACACCATTAATTGAAGAAGATGCTAACTGGGCAGCACCATCACTTGTGTCTTGTGTGAGAACAGAAAAGTTCATCCCCACCAACGCCATTGAGGAAGAGGGGTTCAAGGTATAGGCCGTCTTGAATGAGCGGTAGGCATCAACATAATGAAAAACATTTAAGGCCGAATAACCTTGATTGATTAATTTTTGTTCTTCATTTTTAGGTGACCTATAAAAGGTGCCAACGCCAAATTCTTCTTTCGAAGTGATTGGCAGGTTCAATGTGCTAAGACTAGCGCTTCCTATTGTTGAAGCTGTGGTTGATAAGTTTATCGGAGCATGGTTTGAGTCGGCCAGAATCGGAAGAAAAAGGCTGAGGGAGAGAAGAATAACTGAACTTTTCATAAGGCCTCGAGAGTTAAAATTTATTTACGGGGATACTAGCACCGAGGCCCATTTTTCTCATTTAAAATGAAAAACATTCAAAGAGCGCTCGACAGTATCTATACCCCCTAGTGGTATACAGGAAGTGATATATAATACAGCGAAGCCCATTTGCAATTAACTGGCTTAATTATGGTAAAAGACACGCCTAAGTTGTTGTAAGTATGTTAGATGATTTTGAAGTTTCTCATCATGCTCATGTCCTCATGCTCGAGGTTATGACAGTGATAAAGGAAAATACCCTTATAGGTATTAAACCTTTTCACGACCTGAACCCTATCTCCTGGCATTACTAAGACAGTATCCTTCCAGCCTGAGTCCAAACAACCCGTTAACTGACCAGATTTTCGATTGAGCACTTGAAACTGCGTTCCATGAATGTGCATAGGGTGGGGCATTCCTGTTGGGTTATAAAATTCCCAAACCTCGGTGTCCCCAAATTTAATGATCTCACTCTCTTCAAATGAGTTTGCTTCGTAACCAAGACCATTAATAGTCCAGCCGACACCTCTCTTGGGAATAAGTTCAAAAGTCTTAGGATTGCTAAAGTTTGATGCCTCTTGGGGATTAATGATTGAGTAGGGAGCGAGGGTTGTAGGCATTTGATATTTTTGACCGAGCTCTTCTGTGACTTCAAACTCGACGACGGGATACTTTTTCCCTCTTCCTTCAATAAGTGGCAGGCCTTCAAGTTTAATCACTTCGCCTTGGGAGTATTGAGAAAAATCGATTAAAAGATCAATTCTTTCCGCTGGAGCAAAGTAGAACCTCGCCAGTTTATTAACACTTCCAAGAAGTCCGCCATCGCTACCGATCTGCTTTATTTCTTCGCCATTATCGAGTGCCAAATTAAAAACTCTTGCATTACACCCATTGTGAAGGCGAACGCGATAGAGACCTTTTTTAACTTTTACTTTATTTTCGAGTTTTCCATTGATTAGTAGCTTGTCGCCAAAGGCGCCCATCATAGACGGACGGTATTCAAGATCCCCTTGTTCGTTAAAATAACGATCTTGAATAACCATAGGTAATTCTTGCTCACCATGTGGGAGATTGAGACTCTCTTCCACCTTATCTCTAACAATAAAAAGTCCTGCTAGGCCTTGATAGACCTGAAAACCAGTTCGGCCGTGGGGGTGAGGATGATACCAATACATTCCCGCACGATTCTCAACCACGAAGTTATAAACATATTCACTATTTGGATTGATGGCGAGGCTTGGATGACCATCATTCTTATGATCAACATCGAGACCATGCCAGTGAATGATGGATTTTTCAGGTAGTGAGTTTTTAAAAATAATCTTAACTCTATCGCCAGCATTTACGTCAATGGTTGGCCCAAGATAAGAGCCAAGATAAGAGCCGTTATTTGGAGTCAGGGTTCTTTTAGGCCCTTTGATAAGAGTTCCAACATAAGACCAAAATTGCGCCGACGTATTTTCATCGATATTGCGAGTGACTTGTTTGGCCGTCAATTCAATGATGATATTAGGTTCACTGTTTTTAGTTAGAAGAGAAGAGGTTGCCAGTGCCCAAGAATTGGTTACCGAAAGGGTGGCGCCTACACAACCTAATCCTTTTCCTAAAAAATCCCTACGTGAAAAACTCATAACTGACTCCTAAAGCCCCCGTTAAAAACTAAGCGGAGGTTTCCTTGATTGGCCTGTATACTACTGAGAATTGTCCTCATAGTAAAAAGACCACCTTTGAAAGACAGTTTTTATTCGAATTAAGGGGAATTTTTTAGATGGGCGGACGACCTGCAAAAGGTTCAGTTGTTAATAGTTTCAACTAATTATAGGCTTTCAATAATAAAGGGTACCTTCTTTAGATTCTGTTCGATTTCCCTCTCGATGACTTTTCTTTCTAAGAAGCTTGGGTAGCTCTTCATTTCACTGAAGGAGTAAGTGAGGATGCGAGTTTTCTTCATTTCCTCTCCGACAGAGAAATAAAGGGTGATGATTTCAGATCTCTCAAAATGATTATTACAACTAAAGACCTCTTGGTGAGTTACCTTAAATGGTAAGTCTGTTGCAAGACAATCGTCTTCTTCTAGCGCCTGTAGGAATGGCTGAATTTTTTCACTATCGTAAAATTCATTCCAGTCAAAAACGCCAACACGGTTTGCACAATTTAGGGTGTTGAAAAAGGGCAGATTCTTTGTAGAGTAAAAGGTTGCATGAAAATCTTGTTTTTCATCTAATTTAAAGCTGGAGATCTTTGAGTCAGATATTTTACCAATCCCTTCTGGGCTTAAAAGGTTATCTTTTGAAAAGGAAATAGCGTCTCTGTTTACAATAAAGTGGGTTCCAACAAAGAGCGTGTTTTTGTTAAAGCCTGCCTGCATTCTTTGGGAAAACGCTTCGCCTTTGAATGAGATAGAATAATTTACGTTTTGTTTTTTTAACAAGGTCGATTTACAGAGCAATCGGTTTTGAACCTTTAATTCATTTAGATTAAATTCTTTAACGTCTGCGAAAGTATTGAGGGATAGTAAAACTAAGACCAAAGAAATTCTCTTAATAGTTTTAGGGATCTTTATGAACAGCACTTCTTTTTATTCCTCTTAATATAGGATATAGGCTCTGAAATAAGTCATAAGAAATGAATTCAGATTAGGAGCAAGTTAACTCGCTGAGATTGTTAATACGAAGAACATTACCTAGATGTGTAAAAATTTCCACAAAATGAGGTGAAAAAGTGTGAGAACTCCTGTGTTTGTTTCAGCTCTAAATGTTATAATCGAACAATCTTGTCATTTAAACCCTCTGGGTTTTAAGAATTGGAGTATTTAATGAAAGGGATAATTTACTTCGATGGCGTTTGCAACCTTTGTAACGGCTTTGTAAATGTTTTGATCACAGTCGATAGAAGGGCAAAATTCCTCTTTGCGCCTATACAGGGGACAACGGCCAAGAAAAATAATCTAGAGTTCTCTGAGTTAGAAGAAGGAGAGCAATCAATAGTCTATATAGATTCAAAAAATAATAAGTACCAGAGATCAAATGCAGTAATCCAAATCTTAAATGATCTATTCTTCTTTGGTTTTATTTTTCAAGTCTTTAAACTAATCCCAACGAAAGTTCGTGACTGGATCTATTCATTTGTGGCCAAAAACAGGTATAGAATTTTCGGTAAGAAATCTAGTTGCCGTCTTCCCAGTAGTGATGAAAGAAAAAGGTTCTTAGACTAGGTGAGCTGTGGGGCGGCCATTGGGATAGAATCAGTTTTAAACAGAATAATAATTAAAATCGGAAAAACGAAAAAAATCCAAAAACACGTATTTTAGAAATTTAATGAACATCCGGTTAATCATCTCTCATTATTCATTCACAAACTCTGTATGGCGGATCTTTCCTCCAAGATTTGCGCTGTATACTAAAGAACCAATAGCAACTAATCCAATTAATAAAATTAGTGGAACTCCATATTTCTTTGAGAGAGGGTGCCGATACTTAAGAAGTACTGCAATAGAACTTAGGCTCACTATTAAAGTCAGTATCAGTGATACTTCTGCTGATTCTTCGTGATCATGAATAACTGATTTGGAAATAGATGTTACTTCCTTCTTTATGACCTTTTCCGCAGGTTCACCGGTATAGAAGACTGGTAAAACTGTGATGGATGTTAAAAAGGTCATGAGTTATGAAAAGCGTATAAATTGTTGTGAATCCTTAAGGTATGAAAAAAGTAAGAAGATCAAAACAACCGGCAACACAAGAATGGGAATATGATTAAGCATTAAATGTAGGTGGCCAAAATTCATAAATATCTCCTACTCCTAACAACGAGAACATTGTGCTTAGTTTAAGATATTTTTTCTTGATTTAAGCTGATTAGAATTAGGAAAAACTCGGTATCGATAATTGCGGGAGTTTGACCGTGCTTTAACCTCTTTTTGGTCACTTAGTATTCATAACTGAATATTTCTAAAGATGTTGGCTTGTTTCCTCGGGACGGCAAACTCGCTTCGCGAGTTCAAGTCTCTGGTTTGGGATTTAAGCAAAAAAAAAGCCATCTAATAAAAGACGGCTTTTTAAATCGAATTAATGGCGGGAGCGACGAGACTCGAACTCGCGACCTTCGCCGTGACAGGGCGACGTTGTAACCAACTCAACTACGCCCCCGCAAAAATTCGTAAGCTGAATATTAGATTTTAAGAGCTTTTCAGTCAAGAGAAAAGACGGCTTAGGTACTTTTTCTAGATATTAGCTCTTTGGCTATTTAATAAGGCCTAGAGACGAGTTACTCTTTATATGAAGTCCCTAGCACAAGGAAAATAATGATTATTTGGGAATGGGCACAGGCCCTTTGGAGCTATTTGGTTTTGACTGCGCCCTATTTAATATTAGGGTTTCTAGCTTCAGGGGTTATCCACCAATATCTTAATATGAGCGTTATTAAACGCCACTTGGCCGGTAAGGGGATTGCTCCTATTCTTAAGGCGGCCCTCTTTGGAGTGCCACTACCTTTGTGCTCCTGCAGTGTTATTCCAGCAGCTGTCACTCTTAAAAAAGAAGGCGCTAGTAATGCGGCCACTGCCTCATTCTTAATCTCAACACCTGAGTCGGGAATTGACTCCATGGTGATGACTTATGGAGTCATGGACCTTCCGATGACCCTCATCCGACCAATTGCTGCTTTTTTAACGGCAACCTTGGCGGGTCTTGGTCAAAATCTTTGGAATAGTGGGGAGATTCCTGTCAGCTCCGACGAAACTGGAAGCTCTTGTCACTCCGAAGAAAGTGATGACCATGGCCATGACCACGACCACGACCATGTAGAAGAGCGGAAATCATTAAAAAATGTTTTCTCCTACGCCTTTAATGATCTTTCAGATGATCTAGCTTGGTGGCTTTTCATCGGCCTCTTTGTCGGGGCTTTAATGAATCTTTACCTACCAGTTGACCTCTTCGAGACGATTCCTATATGGGGCCAACGTCTTGTTGTTTTGGCCTTTGGTATCCCTTTCTATATTTGTGCCTCTGCTTCCACACCAATCGCCGCGAGCATGATGATGAAAGGCATGTCACCTGGGACGGCCCTTATCTTTCTACTTGTGGGACCGGCAACTAATTTTACGAATATCGCCGTTTTGCAGAAGTACCTCGGAAAGAGGGGAGTCTTGATCAATGTCTTGGCGATCTCGTTTGTGGCACTGGGCTTAAGTTTCTTGGTCGATTTTCTCTACGAAACTTTTCAATGGTCGACAATATTCAAGATTGAACATCTTCATGAAGATCACCATGGTGTATTAGAGCAAGTTATGGCGGTCTTCTTGAGTCTGCTTATCTTAAAAGGTATTTATAAAGAGAAACTAAAACCAATGATGACTAAGAAAGGCTCATCAAAGTGCTGCGGATGAAAAGTTATTTTATTACAGGCGGAACAACAGGCATTGGTTGGGAGTTGGCGCGCCTCTACTTGGAGGAAGGTCATCGTGTGGCAGTTTGTGGCCGAAACCTAGAGAAGCTCCCAAACGGTGTTAAAGAAAAATATTCTCAGTTAATGACCTATCAACTCTCTGTCACTGACGAGTTGGCCCTCGATCTAGCAATAAAGGACTTTGCTAAGGATGGACTCGATGTCGTTGTCGCTAATGCGGGAATTAGTCACGGCTCTAAAGATCGTTGGCCAGACCGGGAAGCTTCTAAGGCCATCATTAATACGAATATTGTTGGAACAATAAATGCTTTCTTTCCTGCTCTTGAAATATTTAAAGAGAAGAGAAAAGGTCAAATCGTGGCCATTGCTTCAGTCGCCGGATTTGTTGGGCTGCCTGGAGCTAGTGCTTACAGTGCTTCCAAAGGCGCTTTAATTCATCTTTGTGAAAGTTATGCTTTGGATCTTCCAAACTGGGGCATTGATGTGACAACCATTTGTCCGGGCTTTATCGATACTCCTTTAACGAAGAAAAATGATCACTCTATGCCTTTTCTAATGAGTTGTGAAAAAGGTGCGCAGAAGATTAAGAAGGCCATTGATAAGAAAAAGGTTCTCTACGTTTTCCCATGGCAAATGGCCTTGGTCATGCACTTGTTAAGACGTTTACCAAGATTTCTCTATCGTAGGATTATGAAGCTCCCTATGGCAGATTATTCAAATAAATAAAAAGGGCAAGCCAATGAAACTTATACTCGCTTTTCTTCTTTTGATTGTGACCCTGACTTCTTGTCAGCAAGAAACAAAGAGTACAGACAGCAACACAACCGACGCTGTGTCTGGAGCCGCGAGCACTTCACTGAAAGCGCATGATACTGCTATTGACTTCGACAAAGACAAAGACAAGGGCAAAGCTAAAGACGAATCATGTGACACAGAAGAAGATCTAGAGAAACAAATTGAGGCGGCAAAGAAGAAACCTGAGGCCTTTAAACTTCAAGGCGGCGACTCTGGCTGTAGCACAGATCCTTAGTAACGTTTCTCAATAATGTCTTTTGATCGTAATAGTTGGGCACCAATATCATTTATAAGACTTGATGTTTTGGTGTTGAGAACCTTGCCGCCAATCTTGGCCCTAAAATTCTCAATATCAAGATCCATTGTTTTCTCAGGATTTAGCCAATCCTTCATGAATCGCAGATCAAACTTTTTAGCTTCCTCTTTAGAAAAAACCTGCGCCCCAAATTCTCGAAAACTTCCTTGAAGGGGATCTGGATTCAAGTTGGAGCTTCCCCCCAGCAAGATCGCACTATCAACAGAGGTGATCTTGCGATGGTTTTCTTGATGATACTCTTTTGAGGTACCATCAGGAAGTTGTGCCGTTACGCTATAAGTTTTACGCGCTCTTATTTGGATTCCATATTTTTTCATTTCTTTTAAGAAGATTGTGTTCGGCAGACCATTCATGCCAAAATTCTCATTGTGATCGATCAATATCTTAATATCAATATTGGGATGGCCTACTTTTTTCTTGATCAGGGCATCCACCACATATTTATCATAGAGAAAGAGTTGTTCCATATAGATAGTTCTTTTTGCTCTAATAATCATATCGATTAAGATATTACGGACATTTTTAATCTTGCCGCTAACATCAGCTTCAGCGAGCCTAACCGTCGTATAACCTTTGTGTGGTATTTGAGTCTGAGTTACTTTAAAGTCCGCTATAATTGTATCTCTCATGGGCAAGTACTCTTTATTGGTGAAGCCTTGCTCCTTAAAATAAAATTGTTTCCTCTCATTTGGGTCTTCAGTCAGTGCCGCTTTAATGTCTCTTAAATAACTGTGCTGAACGAGAGCAGCAGCTGGTCCTTCTATTAGAAGAGCATCGTCGTAATAATAACCCCCGGAGTGATCAGTCCAATTCTTTGAACCAAAATAAGCTTGAGGATGAGGAGTATTGCCATCTATTACGATGACTTTTGAATGATCTATTTTTGATTCATAGTAAGTGGTCTGTTCTTCCTTATTAGAATGTTTATTAGTCAGTCCGAAGGGAGTGCCCGAAGGGTGTCTTTGAACATTGGCCTGAAGCAGATAGAGGTGCTTCTTTAATCGTTCTGACTTTTCTCTTTCATTTTTTAAGTAGTTAAAAACCGGCATCATCTCATCAATCGTATTATAGTGAGTTGCGAAATCGTGAAGGATAAGTACTTTGAATTTTGGATTAGTGCGTACTTTCTCATTTATTTGCTCTAAGAGAAATTCACTAAGAGTGGCACCGATAGTTCCACCGAAAAGGAAAATATCGATAAAAATTGATTCCTGAGCGGAGAGAATCATATCTCTTATTTTCATGAAAATAGGA
>JAFMBV010000007.1 GCA_017858255.1 Bacteriovoracaceae bacterium | reverse complement strand
TTATGACCAATAATGTAGCTGAAAGACACTACTCATCTGACGATGAAAAACTCTTCGCAGAAATTGCAGAGGGCCGTTCTTTTGATAAGGGCGATGATCTTCCTCCCCTCTACAGAAAGCACCTCATGAATCTCTTATGGATGCAAGGAGATTCAGAATACTCTGGAGCTCTTGGTTACATGCCTTGGATTGAAAAAGCACCAGATCTTAAAGAAAAAGTTCTTGTGGCCCAAATTACAAAAGATGAAATGCGCCACTCACAAGTAATATATAAAATGCTTAGAGATCTTGGTGAAGATCCCGAGAAACATATCGAAGAAACCGATATGGGTTGGAAGGTCGAAGAAGATAGCGCTAATATTGGCTTTAAGAGACTTAAAAATGACTTTCGTGTAAATATCTTTTACTACCAGATTAAATATTGGGAAGACTTTATTCTTTTTAACTTTCTGATGGACCGCGCTGCTGGTCATCAGTTAGAGGACACGCTTCATTCTTCCTACCTCCCTTGGAAAAAAGGAATTGAAGGAATTTACAAAGAAGAAGTATTCCATGTGACTCATGGTGACACTAATATGAAAAAGCTATGTAAAGACGATGAGAAGCGTGCCTTTATTCAAGAGCGTCTAAATCTTTGGTGGCCAAGAGTGATGAACGTCTTTGGTAAGACCATCGGTGGTGCTAACGATATTTATGTGCGCCTAGGCCTTAAGAAAAGGACGAATAAAGAGGTTCGTGACATTTTTGTTAAGGAAATCACAGAACTTAGTGCAGAGTGCGGCCTTACCATTCCAGATTGGAGTGAAGAGGAAAACCTAGCGATTCAATAAATTCCTAAGAATTTAATTTTGACTTATAGGCCCTCAATTTGAGGGCCTTTTTTATGGCAATTTTAAAGCAGCAGTCCTTGCCCAGCCCCCCCAAAATTGAGAAGATAAGCTTTTTAAGGAGTTCTATTGTGGAGATATCTAAAGTCGCCGTATTAGGGGCAGGCACCATGGGAGCGGGTATTGCTCAGTGGTTATGCCAAGTCGGTTGTCAGGTTGAATTGAGTGATGCTCAAATCGAACAGCGTGAGCGCGCCAAGGACAATATTTTTTCAAGCTGGGACAAGCTTCAAGCAAAAGGTAAATTTACCCCTGCTCAAGTTATCTCTTTTAAAAGTTCCCTATTAATTAAAGAAGAATTTAGTAAAGACTGTGATCTCTTTATTGAGGCCATTATTGAAAATCTCACTATTAAAACTGAAGTCTTTCAAAAACTCTCTCAGCATTTTGAGGCCAAGACCATTATGGCCTCTAATACCAGTTCTATCCCCATCGATGCCATGGCCCGCGAGCTACCAAAAGACAGGCAATCAAAATTCCTTGGCCTTCACTTTTTTAATCCAGCTCCCATAATGAAGCTCGTTGAAATTATCCAAGGTCATTGGACGGATAAATCTATAGGTAACAATCTTCAAGCTTGGTTTCAAGAAAAAGGCAAAAAACCGGCACTTTGCCAAGATGGTCCCGGCTTCATTGTTAATCGTCTCGCCAGAAACTTCTATGGTGAACCATTAAGATTGGCCAGAGTAGAAGACACCCAACGTTTTAGTGAGATCGACGACATTCTAAAGGAAGTTGGAGGTTTTCGCATGGGACCTTTTGAGCTTATGGACCTTATTGGTATTGATATCAACTACTCAGTTTCAGAATCCGTTTGGAAATCATTTTATTATGAACCAAGGTTTGCTCCTCACCCTCTCCAAAGAAAGATGGTTACGAGTGGACGACTTGGACGCAAAACAAAGGCAGGGTTTTATGAGTACTCTTAAGTACACAATATTGGCCTCAAAGTCCCACCCTCTATACGATGACTTAAAAAATTTAGGTCTCCCTTTTTACGACCTAGAAAAAGATGACCCCTTTGAAGGCAAAGAGGCCCGCTACCGTGATGCCGATATTGTTTTTGATTTCACCCTTATAGACCGAGACCGTAAAGAGAAACTTTTAGATATCCTGGCCCTACAGATGAAGGCGCCAGTAGTATCTGACTTGACCTGTTTATGGGGAGAATATTTCATTGAAAAATATCCAATGCTTAAAGGTGCTGTTGCTACTGCGTTTTGGGGTCCAACCAATAAGAAGGAAGTCTACGCTCAAGACGATAGTGTTTTCAGTGGGATTCAAGAGCTTTTCAAGCTACTCAAGATAGAGGCCAAAAGAACAACAGGCCCAGGGCACGGTTTTATTTACCCTAGAACAATAAGCCTTTTAATCAACGAAGCTTTTTTAGCTTCCGAGGACCAGCTAGCAAGTATTGAAGATATGGATACGGCCATGAAATATGGTGTTAACTATCCTCATGGTCTTTTTGAATGGCATGATAAAGTTGGTTCACGCCCTATACTCATGCTCCTCGATGACCTTCACCATGTCACAAAAGATGACCGCTATAGAGCAAGTACGACTCTCCGTAAGCAGGCCAATTTAAATTAAATAAGGAAAACACATGTTAGATGCTTATATTGTCCACGCAAAGAGAACTCCCATCGGTCGCTTAGGCGGTCTACTCTCCCCAGTAAGGGTTGATGATATGATGGCGCTACTAATTAAGGACTACGCTAAAACTATAAATTATGATCCCTTAGAAATTGACGATGTGATCGTCGGTTGCGCAAATCAGGCCGGCGAAGACAATCGAAATATTGGTCGCATGGCCGCTGTCTTAGCAGGACTTCCCTATGAAGTTCCTGGTGTGACGATTAATCGTTTATGCGGAAGCTCTTTAGATGCCGTCATAGATGCTTGCGGTAGAATTTCTCTAGGTCTTGCCGATTGTTTAATCGTAGGCGGCGCAGAAAGTATGACGAGGGCCCCATTGGTTATATCTAAGGGCTCCACACCTTTTGGTCGGGATTCTCAAATGTATGACACGACTTTTGGTTGGCGCTTTCCAAATGCCAATATGAAAAAGATGTTTCCCCTTCTCTCTATGGGAGAGACCGCTGAAAACGTAGCGGAGCAATTTAAAATTTCAAGAGAAGACCAAGATAAGTTTGCTCTCTCCTCTCACCAAAAGGCCATTAAGGCATCTGAGGAAGGTGCCTTTTCTCAAGAGATTCTTCCCGTTGAAGTTAAGCTTCGTAAAAAAGAATACACCCTTGAAAAAGATGAAGGACCTCGAGCTGATACTGATTTAGAAAAGCTCTCTAAACTTCGCCCCGTTTTTCGCGAGGGAGGAACAGTGACAGCAGGAAATGCATCAAGTATGAATGATGGTGCCGCTCTTGTAGTCGTTGTGTCAGGTGAGTTTGTTAAGAAACACAACCTCAAACCTCTGGCACGAATTAGTGGAATGGGAGTGCGAGGGGTTCATCCCGATGTTATGGGTCTAGGCCCAATTGAGGCCACCAGAACTCTTTGCCAAAAATTCCGCCATAAGGTTAGTGACTTTGATGCTATTGAACTTAATGAGGCCTTCGCCGCTCAAGCACTGGCCTGTGTACGCGAACTTGAAATTGATCCATCAAAAGTTAATCTCCATGGTGGTGCCATTGCCCTCGGTCACCCCTTGGGCTGTAGTGGTGCCCGTATTTTAACAACCCTCCTAGGCGTTATGAATAAGAACAGCGCGATGAAAAAGGGATTGGCCACCATGTGCATTGGTGTTGGCCAAGGTGTAGCGCTCTCAATAGAGAAAGCTTAAGATGAGGGGGCTTCTACTTTTTGCCCTCACCTTTTCTATAACCAATACACTGGCCAATAATAGAATTGAAGTATCAATTGACTACATCACCATTGCAGTAAAGGACCTTAGTAAAACAGCAACTCTGTTTTCGAAAAAAGGCTTTACCCTAAAAAAACCTCACCTCTATAAAACGGGACCGCAGGCCGGCCTCATGACTCAATCGATTCGCTTCAAAAATAGTCAGTACCTCCAACTTGTATCCCCTATAAACGACAAGGGAAAACTCTCACAGTGGTATCTTCGCTTTTTAAAAAATAGCGAAGGAGCTGCCACTCTTGTTCTTCGTCGCTCAAAACTTGAAGTTCTTGAAAAGAAGCTCAAGAAATTAAAGCTGGCCTGTCAGTACTCTAAAAATAAAGGCCATGACTGGCTAAGTTTTAAAACAGATAGTCCTTTTCAACACCTATCTTTTATTGATTATAAAAACCAAATACAACTTCCTGAAGAATTGTTTCAGCATAAAAACCAAGTATTCTCATTTGAAAAGCTTGTGCTCACCTTGCAAGGTGACCCGGTTGCGTGGGCCAATATATTTACAAAGGCACAAGCGAGAGGAATCGGCCTGGAAATTTCATCAACAAGTTATGACTCCGCTGTTTTTGTTAAAGAGCTCTACCTACTAACCACTAAAAAGCCACTGCCAAAGCCCTTTTCAATAGGCGGAACAAAAATATCCTTTAAAAGCGAATAAGCAGTCCCTTTCATGGAGTTCTTGGGTCTTAGATGACACGGAAGCTCTCCCATGCTATGTCCTTCCTATGATTTTAATAAGCGCCTGCTTAGCAGGAGAGAAATGCCGCTACGATGGTCGAGATAAGGCAAAAACCGATCTCGTTGAGCTCGTAGAGATGGGACAGGCCATTGCGCTTTGCCCAGAAGAGCTTGGCTGTATGCCAACCCCTAGAGAGCCAGCAGAGCGACATGGAGAACAGGTGCTTAACTCTAAAGGTAGAGATGTCACGCAGTCCTTTATAGATGGCGCAAAGGTCGCTTGGGACCTGGTTAAAGAAGAGAGAATCGAAAAAGCCATTTTAAAAACCAATTCGCCAATGTGTGGTTGTGGGACCATTTACGATGGAAGTTTTAGTGGATCAAAAATAAAAGGCGATGGTGTATTTACAGAACTTCTCAAAGAAAAAAATATTCCTATCGAAACAAGAGATTAAATTATGACTACATATAAAACAAATTATAGTGAAAAGGATTGGGAACAAGTTAAGGAGCTCTTAGGGCGTGCCCCAAGAGGACTATTCCAAGTGGAGAAGTACCACCCAGAACATGGTCACCCCATGGTCATTAAAGTCGTCCCATTTGTAGATAAAGCCCCCTTCCCCACGCTCTACTGGCTAACATGTCCCATTTTAAAAAAAGAAATCTCTCATATCGAAAAAGATGGCTGGATTGAAAAAATTGGCACTGAATACTTTTCAAAAGACTCTGAAAATTTGAAGAACCTGCGCCTACATCATCAAGACTACTGTGATCAAAGAGTGAAGCTTTTTGATGAGACGATCAAAGACTGGTCACTCCTTCCCCCAGCAATGGAGAAGATCCTACGCACCACGGGGATTGGCGGCATTCACGACTTTGATAATATAAAGTGTTTCCACCTTCATTATGCTCATCACCTTGTTTCGGATAATCAGGTAGGTAAGGTTCTAGATGAAGTATTCAATATTGATCGGTTCTATTAATACCGAGCAACCCTCTCTTGATTCACTGCGGATTGTGCGTAAGTTTTACGTAAGTTAAGGTAAATATATCGAAAGCTTTCGCTTGCAGAAATTATAACATTTCATTGGCCTGCTCTAAATAAAGCGCCCAAAGAAAAGTAAAAGACACGCAGAAACGTCAGGCATTTAGTGACAGAAAAGAGAACAACAAGGAGGTTTTTCAATGTCAGCACAACACACAGCAAAAACACAACCAAACTCATCCACCAAAAAAGCACCTTTTCAAGGAGTGATTACGAGGCTTCTCCAAGAAGCTTTTTATCTAGAAGAAGAACAACCGCTTGCTTTACAAGAAGGCGAATCCCCATTTGAACCAGAAGAAGAATGTGAAAGGTTTGAGTTTATTCGCCAACTGCTAGGACCTCTCACCACTTCACAATAAAGAGTTATTCTTTAATAAACTTAATTATTAATCGTTTGAAAATTATTTAATACTCGAAGGAATGGGAGGTCATCTATAATGGGTCCTGCCTTCCTTCTTCCAAAAATTTTAACTAATCGCTAATCAACTCTTATCGCTATTACCTCCCTACCTTGTATTCAACGAAGCAAACAAGTCCGACATTATCAAAAGAATATTTTATTCAAAACAATCTCGTTTGAAGTTATAATGATTTCTTAAAACATTAGAGGTCATAAGAGGTCATAAGAGGTAAAGATGAATTTTTTAGGAATGGACACAGTCGACTTCATGCCTCACGGACACTGTGTTCTGTGGCAAGAAAAGATTCTCTACCCCATGGTTGCGAGCGACGTAACTATTTTTCTATCATACTCTGCCATTCCTTTTGGACTTTTCTACTTTTATAGAAAACGAACCGACCTTTCACCCAAAGTGAAGGCCCTCCTCATTCTCTTTGTTCTCTTTATTCAATTTTGTGGATTTTCTCACCTCATTACCGCCTACAATTATTGGAATGCCGAGTATCACTGGGAACTCATAATAAAGGTCTTAACCGCCCTTGTCTCATTAGCAACAGCGATCGTTGTCATCAAGAATATTAAAGCACTCCTTGAGATTCCATCCCCACAACAATACAGCTTAGCGAATAAGAAGCTTAAGGAACTAAATGATAATTTAGAAGAACAGGTAAAAGCTAGAACAGAAGAACTTCAGCTTAAAACATCTCTCCTTGAATCAATCATTACTTCTATTGATGATGGGATTGTCGAATACACCCCTATAAAAGATAAAGAGAATAACATCGTCGATTTTTCAGCAAGGGTTCTTAATGACAAAATTGAGCATCAAATTGGATTGCCTAAAGAGAATATGGAAACAGATAGCATGAATCGAGACTTTCCCAAGTATATCGAAGATAAGAGTTTCCAAGACTTTATAGATATTTATAACAATGGAGGTAGAAAAGTATACGATCCTTCCTCAATAAAACTAAATCAAAGAACTTATCGGGCCATTTATACAAAGAATATTCAAAATAATACTATTTTATTATTTCTCGCAAACATTACAGAACAAGAAAATCTGAGAATGCAGTCAATAACAAACTCAAGATTATCAGCGATTGGAGAGCTCACCGGTGGTGTTGCCCATGAAATAAATAGTCCTCTGCAAATTATAAGTGGTGCCGCTCGTCAGGCCGAAAGACAAATCAAAGATGTCACTGAAGATCAAAAAAAATCATTTGAACTTATTCGAACAACAATCAAGAGGATTAGTAAGATTGTCAAAAATCTAAAAAGGCTAACCCATCAGGCAAGTGATGAAATAGTGACATTAAATATTTCTAATTTCCTGGATGAAGTGAAAGGGTTTGTCTCCATGAAGCTTAATGCCGCTTCAGTAACTCTAATATCAACATACAAAGATCAGGATGACTTTAGTTTAGAAGCAAATGAAGTTGCGCTATCTCAAATCCTTATTAATCTGATCAATAACTCAATCGATGAACTAGCTGACAGTAAAGAAAACGGAAAGGAAAAAGTTATTGAAATACAAATCTCTCAAAACGAGCATTCAAAATCAATCATTATATCTGATAATGGTAGGGGTATACTAGAAGAGCATCTATCCAAAATATTCACACCTCTATTTACAACAAAAGAAGTTGGAAAAGGAACAGGATTAGGTCTAAGCCTTTCCTCAAGACTTGCTCAAAACATGGGTGCCCATATCCAAGTCATGCATGATGAAAGAACTCACTTTCACGTAATTTTTAATAATAAGGATCAATCGTGAATATTCTCTTTTGTGATGATGGAGAAACGATACTTGAGCTTTACGTCAATGAAGTTGCTCACTCACTCCCAATGCATAAACTCTTCGGTGCCAAAGATGGAGCAGAAGGTTTAAAAATTTGCCAAGAACATCAGATCGATTATGTATTTACTGATGGGAGAATGCCTATAAAGGACGGCATACAACTTTCAAAAGACTTACAAAAGCTCGCCTCCCCTCCAAAAGTATATATGATCACCGGCTATGCTGGAACTTATGACGAAGAAGAACTATTAAATTACGGTATCCGAGAAGTTTTCTATAAGCCAATTGATTACGACTGGCTTATTGAATTCATAAATAACCTATCTCAAGATTAGCTGTAAAACTTCATGTGCTTCAACTCTTGATAGACCTTAGCTAACAAACTGCAAATATTAGTAAGTCCAAGGTCCGCGACCAACTCCATCGTCTACATCAAATTCAACTCTAAACTCATCATTCTCTGGGTCTTGTACGAAATCGATATTGTAGAAATTGATAGTATTCGTTATTTCTTCATAAAACCACATGCCGCCAAGCTCTTCAGCGCCAGGCTTCAACTCCTGATCTTCGTAATAAACTTTAAGAGTTGGAACCTTTGGTCTTCTCTTAAGAAGCAAGCGAGGAGCTTCAATCAAATTAGCAATATCTTCACCAATTCTGGCAAGCTCAAGACCAAAATTATTAATACATGCCGAAATAACAAAGCCACCTGAAATACTTATCAGCTTTTCAAACTCACTACCAAGCCATGGATCGCCAAAACCACTACAGTTACTTAGATCCTTGTGATCAATGGCCCCGTAGAATCTGACGACTTTGTCGGAAGCTACATAATTTTGCATTGTACTGAAAAAGCTATTTGCCTCAAAAGCACCACCGAAACCATCCACAGACTGCTCTTCTTCATCAGAAATCATAATCGTGACAAGGTGGGCATTAGTCCTTTGGAAAGAATCTTTTCCTCCGAGACTATTGAATCGATCAAGATGGCGTTTTAAATTATAGTATGTGTATTCGCTAGCATCCCCAGATGTTCCGAGTCTCTCAACAGCGTTTTGGAACATTTGAACAACACGATCAAAGCTAGTTGGATCACGAGGGTCAACAAGACTTGAGTCAAAGCTATTTTCAAACCCGATATAAGGCTCTTCCCTCTTATCAGTCGATACAATACCGATTTTCCAGTCTACAGTCTGATCCTTAGCAAAGGTCTCAAAAAAGAGCTTAGCGTTTTTAACAACACTGCTTTGAATCCCGCCCATAGAACCGGAATTATCAATAACTAAGATAACGTCAATTTCTTTATCGACGATAAAGTCAGATATTGTATAAATTCTGTCGTCAATTTCTTGCTCAGGTAGTATAGGTTCGATGAACGGCTGCTCCTCCTGAAGATACTTAGTATCAGTACAAGCTCCAACAAAGGCCAAGAAGGACAAGATAAACAATATTGAGAATCTATTCATAAAACTTCCCTTTAATGCAAAGGTTTTTAACATCGCCAGTCATACTAAAGAGTTCATCACCCCATAACATGCCATCATTTGGAAACACCAATTGATTCTTAGATGTTTTTACTGTGGCCGCTTGGTAATTACTAACCACATCTTGCCCTGGAATTCGATCCTTTAAACCCTCTGCAACTGCACGCATACGACTTAGTAATTCAATCCGTACAAATTTCATTTTATATAAAGATGATTCAAGAATTTTTTGACGATTAATCCACTGACGATGTGACTCTTCTTTGAGACTATTCTTAACAAAACTTAAGTTAAACTGAAGCTGAGAATGATACTTTTCAATTTTCTTTTCTTTCAAACTGCTTATTTCTTTTTTTAAGCTTAATACCTGATTTCTCATCCTACGCGAATAAAAAGTCTCCTCTACTGTAGGAGGGTTATCTGATTTTATCGCCAAAGATATTTTCTTCGCCCAGCCTTTATTAACGCTAACAAATTGATGAATCGAATCTTTTGCATCAGTAAATTGGCACATCATTGTATGACCGATAGCGGAGACTAAGTAAATTTCTGGATAAAAACGTTTTTCAAAAACTCCGAGTTCCATTGTCCCTAACTCACCCATTGCCTGAGAGAAGTCTCTCTCCTGCAATAAAACCCAAAGGTATTCTGTGCGTGCCTGAAGAAAATATTTAGAGCTCTCAGGAATTCTTTTATAATACTCGCCTGCTTCTTTGAAGGCACGGGCCTGATAAAGTAGACGGCCTAAAGTCATAAAATAAAGTGCAATCTCATCAGAGTTCTCACTCTTTTCAATCCAAGGCTCAACGACCTTCTTTATAAGTTTCCCAGATGCTCCAAGCTTGCCCTTCTTGCCATAGGCGAGTAGCGCGGTATGGGCCAGGTGCAATCTAAGCTCATCATTATTATTTAGGCGACCAATCCACTGAACAGCATCTTCCCCAGATTGAAGTGCCTTATAAGCTTGAAGAGAGATGTTAAGGCGACTCTCTAGGTCCTTTTCCGTATTTTTAAGAAGATCACGAAGAGTTGGGTTTAGACTAAAACCGCTTTTAAGAAGAAGTAGTGAACTTTGAGGAGCAACGACTTGATCCAGCGCAAGCCCCAACTCAGACTTTAAAAAGCCAGAGCTTCCGGTAAAACTAATCCATTCGTTGAGAAAGGTTTGAAAATATCCCAAACGAAAAAGTAAGTATAATTCTGCAGGTTTTTTGAGACTTTCAATTTTACCATCAGTAACTTTTGGAAGTTCAACCAGAGCTTTGGAAAAGTCTTTGGTAAAAATACTCTGCATCCATTCATTTGTTTGAGGCTCTACTGCCCCTAGGGCCTTCCAACGGCTAAAAAGCTGTATAAGGAAAGCATCATCAAGTTCAAGTTGCTTGCGTACCTTTAGGTCTTTACTAAAATCAAGATCAGCGCCATCCTTCTCCATCAGGAGACTGGAATCCCCAAAACTGAGGACACTCAAGAGTGCGAAAAGTGCTACTATAAAACTTTTCATCTTTACCCTCTATCCCCTTCTCCGAAGAGGTAGCCAATTTCTAGATATCCCATAGCATTATGCATAAGTCGTTCTTCAGTGATCTGTTGTTGATTATAGAATTCATTCTTAATACCAACACGCATACTTGTATGATTTCCGATCCAAAATGCTAGTCCTAAATCTACGAAACCATGATTTGTTTTCCCTGAGGCCAGCTCAATCTGCCCTCCACCGAGAGATACAAATTGGTCAAAGTAAACAATTGTTGATGAAGACCATCTCAGCTTGCCGTAAATAGTGTTATAGGTTGCAAATATCTCTTGAGAGTTAAAAGCAAAATCTTGATCCGGAACAATTTTTTCCTTATCAAAAAGGGTCTGTCCGGCCGCAGTAAGATCGTTAGTATAACGATTGTACCTAAGACCAAAGGACCATTTACTATTAAGATGGTAACGATAAGCAACAGCTGTTTGCTTTACATCTAAGTGACTGTCAGAGGTAAAGTTGTGAGCACCTAGGAGAGAGAACTCATGACGATTAACTAGACTCGAGTATCTAGTGTTAACGATAAAGAGCTCATCTTTTGAAAGAACTGGAGTGACCTTGTCATTAGGAATCAAGAGGTCATCAAGTTTATTTTCAAGTTCTTCAGCATACAAAGAACCAAAAGTAATGAATGAGATTAAAACTAATAACTTTTTCATATAAGTCCTCAAAACTTCTTCTTAATTAGTGAGTTAAACCACTTAACTGGAATAGATTTATCTTCAGCAGCAGTAAGGAAATCTGCCCACTCAACACCAAGAATGACGATTTTTCCGCCACCAATTTTATTACAACTTAAACCAATAACGAGGGGATTAATGCCATTTTTGGCAAGGCCAATCACACCCTTACAAACCTTCGCAGGATCATCGAGACCAGCATTAAAGATAATAGGATCTGATGAGGCCAGAGTTGTATTCCCCTTGAGGAAGATATCTTGCTTTGATTTTACAAACTGACTTGTCGTCTCCATTTTCATTTCAGCGAGCGGTGGTAGGTTTGGAAGCTCACTATAACGTCCAACCGGTTTAAGGTCATAGAGTTCTTCCATCTCTAGTAAGAATTTTGCTGGAAGGTTCCTATAAAGAGGAGTGGCAATAACAACATTTTTAATATTGGAAATAGCATCATAAACTGCAGTTTTAACACTTGGATCAAGCAGAGTACTTGTGGTGATAACCAACGTATCCCTATCCTCAACATTTCGAATATTTATTTCTTGAATCGCAGGATTCATTACGTCCATTGAATCCTTGAATGTATCTTTGTAAAAAAGAACTTCTGGGTCTCTAGTTGAGTCTGCAAAAAGAAGGGTTCTTTTGCGCGTCTCAGGAAAGACTTCTACAATAAAGCTTTCTGAAGCCATCATATTATAGGCTGAGGTTGCAACCATATTAAACTGGTGAACACCCGCCTTATCAATCTGGACAGTGAGACTATTTCTATTAGGGTTCCATTTGACCCATTTGCGCATCTCTTTTGGGAAGATTTTTATATCCGGTGTTAATTTTGGATCCTCACTATCTGTAACAACGATATTACGACGAAGAGATTCATTAAAACCAAGGTAAACCAATTCCCCGGCCTTCCAACCATCACGATTAATAATAGGAGGATTACGATCTCTGACGATTAACTTAATCTCTGTTTGGCCCTTCTCACAATTAGTCATTGAGTTTGAAGAACTCAAAACACATGTTTCAAAGCGAATCATTTGCTTCGTACCATTATACTTTGGTGGAATATCCTTCCAGAAAATATTTAAAACAGAAGAAAAGGATGTAGGATTCTTAACAATGGTTTCTTTAAAATCACCAAAGATTGGATTATCGCTAGTTAATCTAATCATAGGAGCAACTTCACGATTTAAGTCATATGCTGCAACCTGAAAGCTGGCATCTAAACCTTGTTCCATTGTCTTTGGAGCTACAAGTTTAACTCCCTGACGCTTATCACGAACACTAATAGTATAATCTTGCTCAACGATATGGTTCGCAGGGTTGGCCACAATAACCTTCCCTTTGTATTCAAGCCGCCCATTACTCTGTTTTTTAAGACTTACATGGAAAAAGTCTGGTTTAAATTTAAGACGAAAAGTATTGGGATCAACTTCTTCAACCTCTAGATTGGCAGGTAGATCTTTCGTTAGAAACTTAAAGGGTCCTTGCGGATAATCAGGATTATCAAGTTTAATCAACTTATTAAATTCAACTCCCTCTTCCACTATATTACTTCGGTCAGTTTGAACGTTAATATTCCGAGGACTATCATAAACGACTAAGCTGATAGTTTTCCTTACTTGCTCTTTTGGAAGTACGGTACTTCCAAGCCAAACAGTAACTGGATAGATGCGACTTTTAATCGTTGGATCTGAAGGGTTATTCCCCATAAAGAATCCAGGAGTCCATTTAACGACTA
The DNA here is from genome assembly GCA_017858255.1 of Bacteriovoracaceae bacterium. Lineage (GTDB taxonomy): Bacteria > Bdellovibrionota > Bacteriovoracia > Bacteriovoracales > Bacteriovoracaceae. The sequence goes on along the minus strand of JAFMBV010000007.1, from coordinate 58,862 downwards.
GGGTTTGTTCATCAAACGTGGCACCAGGAGGAAGGCCTTTAACCTTAACAATTGGAACGCCCGGCTCTTCAACCTCCACTCTAATTTTGATTTCTCTGTATCGACCTTCACGAAATTCGTAATTATCTTCAAGAGAAATAGCAAGTGCTGGCAGGGGTTGTTGTGGTGTCGGTGGTGGTTTAGGTTCTTGTCTTGGTACATCAACAAACTCACCGTCTCCAATATTTGGATAGGGATCTTGATTACAAGAGTTTAGAACAACAACAAAGGAAATAAGCAAAAAGAAATTCAATACTTTCATAGTCTACTCTCTATTAGGATCCAACCGGTCTTAACATAAAAGGATATTTAACTGGCACTTTCACTCCACCTTTAGGTTTAGGAAACTGCCAAGTCATCATTTTCTTACTAATACATTGTTCAGTGGCCTTATCTTTTAACGTGGTTCTATTAACACGAGAAAAGTTCAAGCTACCTGTACTATTAATTTCAAAACTCATCTCTACAAGACCTTGAAGTTCAGGTTTTGTCTTTAATTGAGTTTCATAACATCGACGGACTTGATTAAGGTATTTAGCAATTGTGGCATTAATAGCGTAACGACTAATCCCGCCTTCAATGACCATATCAGAACTACTGACGGCAATCGCAGAGATACCGGTTCCGCTACCAGAGGCAACGAGTGTATTTCCATAGCCACCTTTACCACCACCAGAGGTACCTTTAGTAACGAGCTTTCCACCAAGACCAGCTACACCAGTATTCCCTACTGTAGTCTTCTTAAGGCCTTTACCTAAGTTGGTTAAGACTTCACCACCACTACCTGCATCACCACCAGGTCCTGCACCGGCAGTAGCCTGTTTAAGATCTTGTGGAACACCACCAACAGCATCTTTAAGAGTTTTTGAACCTACCATTCCAAGAAATCCTAAGTTTCTTTTCACAGCTCTTTTAGAAATCTCTGCTTTTGTTAAGGGCTTAACTTTTAGATTAGGGTTAACGTCTCTTTGAACATTAACTGTTTTAATTTTCTTTATGATTTGAACAGTAATTGACTCTAACTCTTTCTCTGGCTCTAACTCCTCTTCAACTGGAGTCCCCTGAAGAAAGTACAAAAGAGGCGTAATAAGAAATATCGCAACAAAGGTCAATTCAAGAGCACGATCTAGCCAGCTGGCATTATCTTCATGATCAATTAAAAGATCATTAACATAATCCGGACCTCCAGCAACCAATTTAAACTTTCCATTGGGTGTATCGAGTAACCAGCCTTCTTTCGTCTGAAGTGCATCACACCCTTGAGGGTTTTCAATCGCGAACCCCTTTTCCATGGATTTAAGACCAAAGCTGCAAAGCCAAGAATCTTTTGTGTAATCAAAGCCTTGCCTCTTACGGGCCTGAACACGCTCTTCAGCACGTCCCTGACTAATAAAGCCAAATTGTTCATGAAAACCAAAGTCCCCTTGAACAACATTTTTCAAAACCTTGATGAGCTCTCCTTGCTCAGTTTCAATAGCAATCATTCAACTGCCTCCCCAAAATCGTCAGCCATGACATCTAAAAAGTCTTTTCTAAATTTTAATAAACCAGAATCTTTTTCACCAATATTACCGGTAACAACGGCCATTTCTGGCTTCTTCCGCTCGCCTTCAATCAGTAGAGATTCAAAATCAATACGACTAGCGGCTTTATACTTAACCTTAGATTTCGTACCTTGATTCTCTCCAGCCCCTAATATAGTAAGGGGCAAGATCAATAAACAAACCCATAATAACTTTTTCATTTATCAGCTCCCTCTTGGGCTTCCTGAATATTCTTAATAGGTGTCGTGGGTGAAGTTCCAAGACGTCCTCGATAATAAGAAGCTAATCGTTTAATTTCTTTTTTCTCGAAGAATTCCTTTAGGCCAAGGATTGCATCTCTATTTGTTGGATCTTTCAGAAGAGCAACTTTAAGTTCTTCAATTCCATCTAGAGAGCTAAGTGATAATGTGCGATCTTTTGGTGCTTCCCCAAGTTCAATAAGTCCAACATAGTCTTCTGGGTTTTTTTCAAGATTTGCAACAACCCTTGTATGCTCTATCTGATCCCTACCGGCTAAATCAGTAAGTTGAGCATCTAATATTCTTTGGTAATCACTTCTTATTTTATCAAAGGGGTCTGACATCATCTGAAGTTGAGACTGAACCTGTGCCATTGTCGCATCATCAAGATCCGGAGGTAATGGAGTAGCAAGAATGTCTTCAACCATTTTACTATAAACGCGCGTCACCATATGAAGGATATAGGCTCGAGTTTCCAGGTCAGCACCCTCTAAATATTTTTTAGAAAGCTTAACAAACCCATCCATGGCCTTAGTTCTCTTTTTAAAGCGGTACTTACTATAGCGCCCATAGAACTTAATCTTATTTGCTTCTTCAAATGGTTTAACAAACTTCTCCAGAACCTTACGACTCCATATCGGCCCCTGAGATACACTCTGACCCATAATAAGTTTTAGATTGGCCTTGTTCGACTTTTGAAGTTCTAACCTTTTTGCCAAACTAAGCTTTCTCTTTAAACTCCAGGGATAAAAGAGAGCTCTTTGATCGATTAGACCAGCTTCGTCTAAAGTGAGAAAGAGAGCGCCTTCTATTTCAGTTGGCATTGATTTCTCTTTCTTCATTTTGACCATCATCTTCTTTAAGATTCGGTTACGATTTTCAAAGTTTTTATCAAGTTCGTAAAGAAGAGCGATGTTAAGGAAAAGCTCATAATCAGCTTTTAATCCTAAAGGTTTTAAATTCAGCTTTTCTTGTAAAAGTGCGGCATCAGTATAACGTCCCATAAGTTCATATTCAGACATTAGCGCCACTTCATCATTAGCTTTTACTAACAAATTAATAAGCTTTTCTTGATCTCCAAATTTAATGGCAAGTACTTTTGCATTTGAGCATGACTTCTTAGGGTAAACGCCTTCAAAACAAAAACGATAGAAAGCATCCAAACTATCGGGGCTTTCTTTCATCTTCGCAGCAAGAGCAAATCGAGCATCAATTTGAAGCTTACCCATTGCTATATTTTCTTTAAGGACCTCTTTATTAGCAGAGCTCTTGGTTCCCGCCTGCCATAAAGCTACCTGGCCCATTATGCCCTTAAAATTATCATTGGCGTTGAAGATATCTAGAATAAGATTTTGTGAGAGAAGAGCGTATTTTCCAAGTGTTTCTCTCTTTAAGGAGCGATCAACGATTCCCTTAAAAAGTGGCAATGCTTCTTCATATCTCTTTTTCCCATAATGTTCCCTTGCGGCAACATAAAGGAATTCATCGGCCTCAACGGTTCCGACCAATACCTTAGCAATGGCCATAGACTCAATAATGACAATATCGGACATCTTTTCTTTTTGGGCCAACGATAGTCTTGTTTGTCTAAGCTTTCTGATTTCTTTATTTGACAGGCCAAGGGCCGTATCTTCCTCGATCCATTTGCCAAGACGGACGATTTTCTTTTTACGATCGTCTTCCGCTTTAAGCCAACCCTGCTGAAGCTTCCTTCTAAGGTCGTCATTAGGGTAAATACCAAGATATATATCAATTGATTGTTTTAAAAAGTCATTTAGGTCTGGAGCGACATTCGCTTCACTGTCAACTTGGACTAGGTATCGGCGAAAAATCTTTTGGACTTCTGAAGCATGTTCCTTTTTTGATGGAATATCTTGCGGTCCCCTCTTTTTCATTTGGGATAAAAGTTTCTCTACTTTCTCCCATTTTCTGAAACCATAGAACTCTTCAAGAAGTCTTGTTTCAAAGTATAGCGTTGGTGCTTGTTCATTAATATAAGAGAGAAGATTTGAACCCGCTCGCCTATTCCCTGCAACATAAAATGCTTCGACTAAGCCTTGTACGAGCTTTGGACGGTTTAACTTAGTCGCAAGTCCTAACACGTATTTCAATTCTTTCTGTCCGTCTGTACTAGCATTAGACATAAAAAGGATAAGGTCTTGTAGCGAAGACTCTCTTATTTCATTCTCTGAAACCCATAATGAGGCTTTCATTTCCTTTATAGCTAAGTCCAGCTTCGTATCTTTAAAGTAAAGCCAGCCCTTTCTGTAATGGGCGTAGTTACAACTTGACCGTACAGCGCACAAACTAATGGCCTGATCATAGTATTTTTTAGATTTTTCATAGCGAGCATCTTCCTCGTACCACTCTGCAAGGGCCAATGATGCCTGCTCCTTCATTTTCTTAGGCACTTTAGGATTTTGCTGAACTTCTAAATAAAATTTTTCTGCTCGACGAAACTCAGAGAGTCGAGACAAGAGTCTCCCCATTTGAAATTGTATTTTCATCCGAGTTAAACCCGTAACTTTCTTAACACCATCGGTACCATTTAGGCTATGTTCATAAAGAGAGAGGGCCTTCATTCTATTGGCCTTGAGAACTTTAAAGTCCCCTTCGCCACCTTCTTTAATTGATACATCAAAATATAAGTCAGCAAGCCTTAAAGTAAGGTCAATTCTTGCAGGATCATCAACCTCAAGCGAGTCCCTTAATTCCTCCATCTCCTGAATTAGGTAATGAGCATCCTTAGCTTCGGATAGCTTTATAAAGAGAAGGGCTAAAAGAATAAACGCTAGGGCTTTAGTTTTCATTATCTATGTCCCACCACGGCCAACTCAATGGATTGAAACTGACTACTCGTGAGAATACCCATAATTTGGGCGACGACCGTTGACTGAATTTCTCGATCGGCTTGAAGATTAATTTCTCCAGTGAAAGGAGAAGTGTGAGATTTTGACCAAGAGGATTTAATTTTATTTAACTTTTTAAGTAATTCATTTGGTTTTTTAGAAATATCTTTTGTTAAACCAACAAGCATTTGGTCCAAATAAATATTTCCATCACTAGAGATTGCCAATACAGGAGCCTCTCTAACCATTGAAGGTGTAACGGAGTTTGGTAGTTCCACACCCTTTGTTAATAAAATTTCCGGAGAGCTTGAAAATGTTTGTAAGAGAAAAACAACCAGCATGCTGAACATATCAACCATGGAGGTAAGCATTAGGGTAAAACCTGCGGCTTTTAGAGTCCAATTCTTCTTTCTCTTTCTATTTACAAGATGTTTTTCAAAGGCATCTGCTGCCACCATACTGTGATTTAAAATCATATTAATTACCTCCAGCCGTTAATACACCAATATTAACGATCCGGTTTTTACGGAGGACATCAAGAGTGGAAATTAAACTACCATAATTCACTGAACTCCTGGGAGTTACAGTGGCCGTGGCAATTTCAATACTCTTCTTTTTAAAGGTCAGAACCTGACCAATGATTGTTTGATTCAACTGAACTAACATATCCTCAAAGTTTTCAGCTTTAACCTTAAGGGACTGGACACGTTTGCCATTCTTCTTAAGGTTTAAACTCATCTCTGTAGGGTCTTTAAAAACAAGATCAAGATCAAAAGTCTCTTTTTTCTCTTGGTTGGCCGATGTGCCATGGCTTTGCTTTACCTCAACTGTTCCGATTTCAATCCAAACAGCAGTGATAAGAAGGAAGCACACACAAGTAGAAAGTAGATCTATAAAAGGAGTGAGGTTCAATTGAGCATCTAGCTCTTTCTTTTTCCCTAGTCCTGTTTTTTTACGCATAAAAGACCCCGTTCCTTAGGTTCTAACTTTTATAAAGGTGTTAGTTTCTGGCCATTACTTCTGAAGCTACTTGAGAGGCTGCAACTGGAACCGCTTTCTCTTCAGATTCATGACTTTCTGTATAAAAAAGAAAATCGTGATAAATTTCACTTGATTGCTCAGTTAAAGAACCAACAATCTTCTCTGTTCTGTTTTGATAGATTGCAAAAGCAACTAGGGCAGGAATTGCGGCAACAAGACCAAAGGCCGTAGAGTTCAATGCTTCTGAAATACCTTGTGATAGAAGATTTGCTCTTTCAACAGGAGACGCTGCTGCAACCCCAGCAAAAGAACTAATCAAACCTGTAACCGTTCCAAGTAATCCAAATAGAGTTGAAACGTTACCGAACATAGCAAGAAAGCCAGTTCTCTTGTCGTATGAAGAAATCTCTTTTGATAACTGCTCATCCATGCGAGCTTGAAGAGCTTCATCACCAGCACCAGACTTTCTCATCTTACAAGCTACGGAAGTAATTTTTCCTAAACTTGTGTTACCAGCACTCATATCAATGTAGTCCTGAGCTGCTTTAAAGTTACCCTGAGCAATAAAGCCCAAAATATTCTTTCTAAAATCTTTGGGTGCCTCTTTAAAAGTGGCGTAAAGGGCAACAAAACGTTCAATGATAAACGCAACGGTAAGTAAACCAAAGAGCGCGATGAAATACATGAAAAAACCACCGGCCTGAAACTGTTCTAATAAACTCATGAACCCTCCTCCTTAAGATAATTCAACGAAATAATAAATGACCAAAACAGTTTCCAAAGACCGTTGCTCTCTGTCAATCAAAGTGCCGCAAATGTGCAAGAAAGTTTGAAAAAGTAAGATTAACTAGATAAATGGAACAATAAGCCAGAAACTTTAGTGATTTAGATCATTGTCATATGATTTTTTATTCAGGCCAACTCGTTTTCTTAAAACAGCTGTGATCCCATAATTTATTCTTTTGAATAGGTTTTGATTCCTCGCCAGGCCTTGGTGTAAGGTCACTTAGGAAGTAAATTTGAAATGACTGTAGGCGTTCCCCGCCTCTGGGTCTTTTATTGTTCCACTGTCGGCAAATGTATTTCCCAAAATAAAGACGATAATCTTTGTAATTATCTTGACGCAAGCGACCAATAACCTTTCTCCAAACATTATTTTTATACTCTTTTGCCATATCTAGAGGTTTCGTGAAGTCGACTTCCTTATTACGCCAAGGATCCCATGTCTTACCATTAACCAGATGACCTTCTATCACTAACCACCCCTCAGATCGGGCGGGGTAAGGTGCGAACATATCCCACTTTTGATTAAGCCTAATAAGAAGGGCCAAATGTTTAACATTACCTTTAATATCAATGATTTTCCCCTTAGAAATCCCATCGAGATTAAAGGCCAAGGCCAAGGTTATTAAAAGCACACCAATAAATTGAAGAAATTTTCCTGGAAAAATATTGATTGAAGAATATCCCAATCGATTCATTGAACGAGTGAAGAATGGCCGGTTACTAGCAACAGTATTATAGAGAAAGTTCCCCATACTTTTAGGAATTAACTTTATGAAAAATACCACAGCAACTAAAGGGGAATATCTTAGGATGTTAATAAAGTTATCCCATCTATAGAATATTTCACCTTTAGAGTTTCTACCGGCCCAAGAGTTCTTTTTAATCATTTTCTTGTGAAGAGAAGCATCCTCTTCTGACGATTTAATTTGGATATTTTGTAGGCAAAACCAAGCGTCAATAACAAAAACCATTCGCTTGCAAAAACCACAGTCTTTGTCGTAGTAGATCTGATAAGAATCACTTGGAATAACTCTCTTTAAAAGTCTTTGACCCCAATCCCAAAATTCACTTGGTAGAACAAATAGCCACAGTAGTAAACAACAAGGGGCAAAGGTACCAATTGTCATTGTGCTGGCAATACCAAGGTGAAGGCCCCAAAATGCACCCATTGCTAGTATTCGGAAAAGTCCAACTCTCCATGGAATCAAAAGAGTTAGTGGCCCAAGTCCTTCGAGCCATAAAGTGGAAATGGATAATAACTTTAGAAGGCCTGGAAAATTTAAAAGCCACCGACCAAAGCCTGTTGTAAAGGTATCCAAATTTAGTGCGTAATAGAGACTTGTTCCTTCTCGAAACCAATCGGGGTGCCACTTATAGGAAAAAGTGAACAGATACATAAAAAGTATTTGAGCTATCCAACTAAAAGTAAAAACACTACTAACTTTATAGTCTACAGGAAAATTTTTGTCCCTTTTTACCCAAGCGCTATCCCAAGAAGCAATGGCATTCATAGGAAGAAAGAAGCTCCAAAAAACCAACAAAGTGAGAAGGATATCCCCTGCATTGAGAGAAAGTGAAAACCTTTCGTGAAAACTGATCAAGATGACCCATATTATGATATTCATAACTCGTGTTCTAACCCCAAAAGCATAAAATAATGAGGCAACCATACCAATCACTAAAAGAATGACGGCATAGGTGGGTGTTCCATTGAGAAAAAGTAAACTGGGCTTCCAAATATTATGAAATTTCGCCAAAAGAACTGAACGTCGTAAGATTCCAGCATCAGAGTAGAAGACTTCAGCAAACTGAACCCTTCTAAGAAAATCAAAGAATAAAAGAAGCCCAAGAGAAAACCTGAGAAGGGCGAGAGTTCTTAAATCAGCATAGAAGATTTTTTTCATAACATTAAGAAGTAAGTCTAAGACCCCTCTCTCCCAAAAAAGATGTTATGGACTATGTTAACCGCTTGCCTTACTAGATACAATATTTTGGATAGAGAAGAAAAAAAGAAACCCCCAATTCTGGGGGTTTTCAAATTTAATAACTCTAGAGAGCCACTTAAGCTTTGGAATTAACCAATAAGCTTAAGAGCGTTTTGACCTTGAGCATTTGATTGTGCAAGAACTGAAGTACCAGCAGCATTAAGAATGTTAAGTCTAGCATTCATTGCTGTTTCAGCAGCGTAATCAGTATCGCGGATACGTGAATTCGCAGCGTTTAAGTTCTCAGAACTTGATTGCAGGTTTTGTACAGTAGAAGATAGTCTGTTTTGCTTCGCTCCTAACTCTGCTCTTTGACCTGATACCTGTGTGATAGCAGAATCTAGAGAAGCAAGCGTACCTTGTGCATCTTCTTTGGTACCAATTGCCAAAGACTCAACACCGAGGTTAGCAGAAGAACTATTTAGCATTTCTGTATTAAATTTAATTCTATCTTGAAAGTCATCATTGTTGATACCGATTTGAAAATCGTAAGTATCGCCAGATCCATCAAGCAATTTCTTTCCGTTAAACTCAGTCACCTGAGAGATACGCTCAATTTCCTGCTTGAGGTTTTGGTACTCAAGATCAGTAAATGCTCTTTCTTGGTTACCTACAGTATCTGAGGAAGCCTGAACACCAAGTTCGCGCATACGAATGAGAATGTTACCAATTTCGCTGAGACCACCTTCAGCTGTCTGAATCATTGAAATACCATCATTCGCATTTCTTTCTGCTTGATTCTGACCTCTTATTTGTGCTTTCAACTTCTCACTGATAGCAAATCCAGCAGCATCGTCAGCAGATCGGACAATTCTTGTCCCTGATGACAATTTACCTAAAGACTTAGCTTGTGCATCGTTGTTAACGCCGAGTGTTCTCTGTGCAGAGAGTGACGTTACGTTTGTGTTAATACGTAAACCCATTAGATCCTCCTTGTTTTCTTGGCGCCACATCCTTGGTGCTTGATCCCTAACCGTGAGGAAAAATGAGCTTACTGCTCTCAGAAACTATGGTTTAAATTTCCATGACTACCTACATGGCAGTCATAAACAATTTCGGAATTCTTTCTCAGACCTTTAGAAAAACTTTCCCTATTTCTAATAAAAATAACCCGACCAAACCTATCAAGCTAATGAGAAAGAAACTTACTATAAAGGTAAAAATTTCTAAATATGTTACCTAAACACTAACTTCAGAGCGTTCCTTTACCGATAAATACTGTGAATGGCACAAAATAATAAACCACTTATATTTCTAGAACCCCTCTCTCAAACTTTGCAAAAGTTAAAAGAGATTATTAGTGAAAATGCAGAATCTGAAGGGATTGAGGTATTTGAAGTAGATGAAATAGCGGAGATGGCGCAACTTCTCCCAACTGTTGGCCAATCACTAACACTGACTTCTAGTCCAAAGAAATGCGCAATATTTTTACAATCCAATAAGAGAAACATTAAAAGTCTGCAATCAAAAACATTATTACTCTCCCCGAAAGCGATACCTAGAAAAACCCTTGATAAGTTTATGAAGGTAGGCCTTACAGAATGTATTGTTGAGCCAGTAAACCCTAAAACTTTGCTCTATAAAGTTCGTCTACAAATACGTTCCTTAAGCACTCAAGACGAAGAAGAAGAAATGAGTAGTCGTTTCTCTAAAGATGTTAAAGCGGATGACAACGATAAAAACGGAAAATTAAGAACAGAAAAAGGCGTTATTTGGGATGATGAAGAGACACCAGATGGAGAAAAGAAAGAACGAAAAGAAATGGAAGAAGTTTTAATAGATGACCCAAAGAAAAGTAAAAAGAAATATCAGGAAGAATCAATAGACGGTTACTACAAGGGTAAGAAAAAAGAACAAGAAGAGGTAGAACTCGACCTAGAGGGTAAACCCAAGAAGAAATATCAAGAAGAGTCAATAGATGGTCACTACAAAGGCAACCTTGCTAAGAAAGCAGAGGAGCTAAGAGAAGAGGCCCGAAAAAAGGCCATGCAAGAAGTTCTCGAAGACGACGTCGAAGGCCTAGATGAAGTAAAAAAGCGTATCGAATTAGAGTTTGGTCCTGACCTCGCTGAAGAAGCAAGAAAAGAGCTTGAAGAAGAGTTATTAAATGAGAGAAAGAAAGCCCCTGTAATTCAACTTCAAGAAGAGGATGTTGAAAAAGAAAAGCGAGAAAAAGGTGAGCTTGAAGATCTCGGTGGCCACTACAAAGGCAAAGTTAAAAAAAACGACCTCGAGGTCGAGGAAGAAGACTATAAAGAAAAAGCTGAAAAAGAGAGTCCCGATGTCATCTCCAGGAAGAAAAAGAAAAAAGCTCTGGAATTAGTTGAAGAAAAAGAAGACTACCTCAATAAAAAAGAGGAAACACCTGAAGAATCATTTCAGAAAGAAAAAAAGAAAAAACTCGATATCTTAATGGACGACTCGGATGATTATCTTGAAAAAAAGGTAGAGGAAGAACAGGCAGAAGAAGAGAAGAAAAAGAAAAAAGCATTAGTGCTAGAAGATTCAGATACTTCTGAAAAGGATAATCGCAAAGTTGAGAACAATATAGATGGCGGCCCCAACAAGGGCGAGGCAAAGACCGATCAAATTGATGGTTATTTAAGAGGAGGTGCCGCTAAAAAGGACATCACTCTAGAGGACGAAGAGGATCTCTATCACAATGAAAAGAAAGAACAAGAACATTTAGAAAAGAAGAAAAAGAAAGAGGCCTTGCTTTTAGAAGAAGATGGAGTTGAAAAGGACCCACTTCTCAAAGACAAAGAATATGAAGATGATTTTAATAAAAAGAAGAAAAAAGAGAAACTTCTTCTAGAAGACGATGAAGATCTCTATGGAAAGAAAAATGCCAAGTCTACTCAAGAAGATGGATTTGGAAAAAGACGCAGCAATTATCAAGATAACGCTACTGAAGGTTACACCAAGGGCCAAGGCTCCGGAAAAAAAGAAGATTTAGGCCGAAAGGCCAATCGTTCAGATGCGAGGGCCGACAAGATTCAAACTCACTACTCCAGTAAAGAGAGTCTTAAGCATGGATCACAGGACTGGGGCGACAAATGGGAAAAGCAAACAAAAGAAGAACAAGAATATGAAGACCCCAGGTCTAAAGAAAATGAACTCATCATTGAAAAGAAAAAGGACCTAGGCGAGCAAACCATTGACTATGGTCAATTGAAGAAAGAATTTGAGGCCATTTCGATTGATGGAGTCTCTAACAAGAAAAAGCAATATGGCTTAATAGACAATGTCATTAAGGCAAAAACTTATAAGAAAAAAGTCTCTACAATTGAAGGTACCCTTGAGGAGATGGAGTTTGAAGAAATAGAAAATGAGGTGCCAGAAGAAGAAGGAGAGCAAGTATTTGAGCCTGTATCTTTAGGTATGGAAATTGCTATCGAAGTACTAGAGTTTTACTTCGAAAAGGACATGAACACTCAAAAACTTTGTCGCTTTCTCAATGAACGAATAAAACAATCATTTCTTGGTCAAATGGTCTTCTACTCCTTTGCACAGGGGGAGTTTCCTGAACCACTATTCAATGGCCTTTTGAATTCATTAGTTGGCGATGAGCCAAATAAACCACCTGAATCCGAACTTGAGTCCTACTCCCGACTAGAGAGAAAGGAGATCGAGGATGATTATAAAGCGGAACTAAAAGACTATAAAAAAGAACTTTCCTCTTCTAAGGCCTTATGGGAAGAGAAATACCAAGTACAGTTGGCCGATTGGAGAGAGTTTAAAACTCCAGACTGGAAAGACCACACCTTTCAGATAGAAGAGAACTTTTTCATCTTTCCTTTTTACGAGGGTGTAACCCTTATGGGATTAACCGTTTTTATTCCTGAACCAGGCTTTAACCCTGAAAAGTCGGATGCTCTAGAGGCGGTTTTTGAAGTGGCGAGAGGTATCTTTGTTACGGAATATCATAATAATAAAGGTGAAGGTAAAATACGCGAGGCCAAGAAAAAAGAACAAGTAAATGAGTCCAAAGGTTTATTTGGGCGCTTATTTAAGAAAACAGGATCCTAGATGGAAGAACAATCCAACTTTTTTACCATTGATCTAGATCATTTAAAGGCGGAAGTTAATGTAACCTTTCCTTTTCATCTTTATGTTCATAACCCACAAAATGAAACTTTTTCTATATACCTTCATGCGAACTCCCCTTTAACTCAAGAAAAACTCAATTTTCTAGAGTTCATTCTCAATAAAGGTGGCAAAGTCGCTATCAACAAGAACCAAGAGAAAACATTCCTTACAGATCGAAAGATTTTAAAAGAAGATATTGAGGATCTCCAAGAGATTCCTGAGCATGAGTTCATTAAAAGGCGCAGGGACCGTGTAGAAAAAAGAGAGAAGCAAAAGGAAAAGAAGAAGTTTCACTTTCGAGAACAACTTGAACTGGCCACGAAGAATAATGACTATATGCCCTTAATTAGAGAGGCCAGAGAAGAGGCCATGACGTTAAGCTATACAGTTTCTCACACAGTTAGCCTTGCCAGTTCACTCGCAGAGAAACTTCTCATCAAAGACAATTATATCAATCGGATTGTGGCCATTGCCTTTCATTTAGCGAATAGCACTGGCATGAACGATCCACAGGCAGTCGGTGACCTTATTTGTGCCGGCTTTTTATCTCATATTGGTCATACACAAATGGACCTACTATTTTCTCAAAAGCCTCAACTTGAGATGAATGACAGAGAAAAACGAGACTATCGTAAACACCCTGGTCTCTCTCAACACCTTATTAGAAAATCCGGACTAATCATTAGCGAAAGGGCTAACAGAGTCCTTTATCAACATCATGAACGTTTTGATGGAGGTGGTTACCCAGAATATAAACAAGGACAATTTATAGAACCACTTGCCCTGGTGCTTGGTGCCTCTGCCCATATTATGGAGTACACAAGTGGCAAGATAACAGGAACTCCGGTGGCACTGAATGTTGTTATCACAAATCTTAAAAATAAGACCCTAAGCCCGGGTCTTGAGTTAGAGTTTGGTGATACTATTTATGAAAGTTTGATATACTTATTAGATACAAATAGCTCCGTTAGCACAGTAGAATCCAAGGCAGCTTAAGTAAGAAGGTAGAAAATATATGGCCTTAAAAGCAAGTATGAAAATTCTTTTAGCGGACGCATCTCCCGGTAATCGTCAGATAATGAAAAAAATGTTATCTGATGTAGGTTTTAAGAATGTTATTGAAGCCGCAGATGGAGAAAAAGCGTTGGAAAAAGTTGAGGCACATAAAGAAGATGGTCCAATTGGACTAATCATCTCAGATTGGGAGCTTCCCAAACTTGATGGCCTAGCGCTTTTAAAAAAGGTACGCGAAGACCAAAGTCTAAAAGAAACTAAATTTCTCATGATCATTGGTGAAGCTGCTCAGCAAAATGTTGTCATCGCGGTAAAGAGCGGTGTCAACAATGTCGTGGTAAGGCCATTTTCAAATAATATTTTAATGGAGAAGATTGGCAAAGTTTTTGGCCAATAATCAGTATTCAGAGAAGGGCAGGTTATTCACACCATGCCAGGATCTTAAAGAAATCTCAGGTCTCTCTTCTTTGTCATAGAAATTCAACTGGGCATAGGTAAGCTGCGGAGCGAGTCTATTCTTACCCCAATCGAGATGATACATATCAGTCCATGTACCTGTGTTAATAAAAGTATTGCCATCAACAAAGGTTCGGTGGATAGGTTCATGAGTGTGGCCAACGATTAGGCAGTGTATGTCTTCTCGTTTTTCAAAAATATCTTTCGTAAGTTCTTCATAATCTCCAAAAAGCTCAAGCTCTCCTAAAGAATGGTTTATAACTTCTTTAAAATTTTTCCCTTGTTTAAAAAAGTAAATAAAACGCACCATCATAAAATAGAAGGCATTTGCTAAAAGAAATCGAATAGTAAAGAGACCGTCGTAAATCAGACCATTGATCATCGCTTTCTTAATGGGACGTACAGCATTAATATGCCCTCGCTCTTCTTTAAACTTGTTAATCACTCGGGTAACATAATATGAACCCCAAGGTGGTATAAAGTAGCGCCGTCCATCTTCATCTGTGGCCACAGAACTCTCGGTGTCAAACTGATGAGCAATTTCATATTCATGACCATGCTTAAGAAGAATACCTTCATGCGGGCTATACTCACCCGTTTTTTCGACTTTAATAATAAATTTGTCTCGAATACTTTCTGAAAATTGCTCTAAAAGATACTCTTGGAGTTTTTTTAAAACAAGCTCTCCATCATGATTACCAATGATGAAAATTATCTTCTTATTCTTCTTTGTTAAGAATTCACCGAAAGCGTTCATAACCTCAGGATGCGCTTCAACAATCATCTTTAATTTTTCAAGTGCAGCTTCTTCACTCCAAAACTCATCATCAAAAAACTCAACATAAGGAACAGCTAATAGATCGAAGAGGTCTCCATTTATAATGAGTTCGACTTCCCTCTTTTCATAATCACCCTTTGAATAATAACTTAAGAAGTCCACCATCTCTTCGTCATAATGAAAATCTTCTAAGATATTCTTGACTCCCTTAACATAAGTCCCCGCTCCTAAATGGATATCAGAAATTACAAGAATAGTTTTTTTCGCTTTATTAGCGCGGAGGAATCTCATATGGTTTATTTCCAATTTTTAGTTCCACCTTTTGTAAGGGTGGAGACAGAGGAATAAAGAATAACCTGTCTGTTTTGATTCTCTTTACATTTATCGATTGAGACTTTCCAGGGCCTACTGAAATAAACGTTAAATCCTCACCTAGATGAGTTTGGATTTTTCCCTTTAATAAGGACAACGTTTTATTTTCAATAATAACAGCTAATCGCTTATCGTAGCTTTTCGGACTTAATACTCTCACCCTTTCATCATAGACCTTTACAATAAAAGCGTCGGGCCTCTCATAAGAAGAGATATTACCCGAGTGAAACAATGTGAAACAAAATAAGAGAAACATCTTTGCCATAGGATTATTTTACCTAATCGTGAAATTGGCTTAGGGTTAAGTGGCAAAAGTTGCCAATTAGAATATCAAACGTGCCTCTGTCAGCTGTTTGATCTCATCCCTAATCTGAGCGGCCTCTTCAAACTTGAGTTCTTTGGCCAAAAGTTTCATTTCCTTTTTAAGTTCAGCAATTTTTTCATCAATTGCTTGGGGCGAAAGTGTAACCTTTTGAACCTTGCCCTTCTTCTTCCGTGAGCCTCGAGCCCCTCTTAAGGTTTCGATTACTCCACCACTAACGCCCTTAATGATGGTCGTAGGAATGATGCCATGTATTTCATTGTATTCCTTTTGAATTTTCCGACGCCTCTCCGTTTCACTAATTGCCTTTCCCATACTTTTTGTCATCTTGTAAGCATAGAGAAGAACTTTTCCTTCTGAGTTTCGGGCCGCACGGCCAATGGTTTGAATGAGGGACCTTTCACTTCTTAAAAAGCCCTCCTTATCTGCATCAAGTATTCCCACTAAGGACACTTCAGGCAAATCAAGTCCTTCTCTTAGAAGGTTAATACCTACGAGGATATCGAACTCCCCAAGTCTTAAATCTCGAAGGATCTCCATTCTCTCTATCGTTTGAATATCACTATGCAGATAACGAATGCGCATTCCAATACTTTGGAAATAGCTGGTAAGCTCTTCTGCGAGCTTCTTTGTTAAGGTTGTAATAAGAACCCTAAATCCTCTCTCAATAACTTTTTTCGCTTCAACCAGAATGTCATCTACCTGATTCTTTGCATCTCTTACTTCAATAACCGGATCAAGAAGCCCTGTTGGCCGAATTATTTGCTCAACATATTCGCCTTTAGTGGCCTCCAATTCGTAATTTCCAGGAGTGGCCGATACATAGAGAACTTTATCCTGCTTTTGTTCAAATTCTTTAAACTTTAAAGGGCGATTGTCTAAAGCAGAGGGCAACCGAAATCCAAAGTTAACGAGATTTTCTTTACGACTCCTGTCTCCACGATACATTCCGCCAACTTGAGAAACTGTTATATGAGATTCATCAATGATCAGGAGAAAATCGTTGAAAAAGAAATCTATTAAAGTTGGAGGGGGATCCCCGGCCTGTGCCCCAGTGAGGTGACGGGAGTAATTTTCGATCCCCTGACAAAAACCCATCTCTTCAAGCATTTCAAGATCAAAAAGTGTTCTTTGTTCCAAGCGTTGCCTTTCCACAAGCTTGCCTTCTTTTTCTAAGTACTGAAGCTGTTCACGAAGTTCCAACTTAATCGTCTCGACAGCGTGGGTAAGTCGGTCTTCACTAACAACATAGTGGGACTTTGGGTAGATCGTCACTTTGGGTAAAACACTCAGAACCTTCCCTCTTAGAGGATCAACTACTGATATTTGATCAATCTCATCATCAAAGAATTCCAAACGAATGACATCGCTATCTTCATAGCTCGGGAAAACCTCAACAATGTCCCCCCTAACCCGAAAACAGCCACGGGAGAAGTCCACATCATTTCTCTCATACTGTATCGCTACTAAAGATTTAAGAAAGTCATCTCTATCTAAGGTATCACCACTAAAGAGAGTCATTCTTTGCTTTCCATATTCATCAGGAGAGCCGATACCATAAATACAACTTACTGAACTAACGACAATAACATCGTCTCTTTCTAATAAAGACCTCGTTGCCGAGTGGCGAAGCTTATCAATTTCATCGTTAACAGCTGCATCTTTCTCAATATAAGTATCACTGCCCGGCACGTAGGCCTCAGGTTGGTAATAATCATAGTAAGAAACAAAATATTCAACAGCATTATTTGGAAAGAAGTCTTTAAACTCAGAATACAGCTGAGCCGCTAGTGTTTTATTGTGAGCAAGGATGAGTGTTTTTTTACCGAGGTTTTTAATGATATGGGCCATAGCGAAGGTTTTGCCAGAGCCAGTAACCCCAAGAAGAGTTTGCTGCTTCTCACCACTTTCATAACGACTGATGAGGGTCTCAATCGCCCGTGGCTGGTCCCCGGCAGGACTAAACTTTGAAACCAACTCAAATGGGGATGATAAATTCTTCGACAAATCTTAACCTTTCTTCTTTTTAAGAAACTATATCTCTATTACAATAGTCCCATGACAACACCTTGGACTTACAAAAACAATACCCTAATCTTTGACAATATAGAACTGGAGACCTTCGCCAAGAAAGTCCCGACGCCCTTCTATCTATACTCTAGTCGTCAGCTATTAAATAACTATCAAGAGTTTTATCATCAGGCTTTGCAAAATGACCTCCCTGCTCCCCTTGTTTGTTTTGCCCTCAAATCAAACCCAAATTTAAGCCTTTTAAAAACTTTGGCAAAAGAAGGTGCAGGTGCTGATATTGTGAGTGTTGGTGAGTTACGCCAAGCGCTCAGCGCGGGAATTGACCCCTCTAAGATCGTCTTTTCCGGGGTAGGAAAAAGAGATGATGAAATTCTTGAGGCCCTAATGACCGGCGAGCAAGGTATCTACTCTTTTAATGTTGAATCAACCGAAGAGCTCGACGATATTATTACCCAAGCTAAGAAGGCAAAAAGGGTCGCTCGTATAGCCTTTCGTCTGAACCCCAGAGTCAATGCACGCACGCATAAGCATATTTCAACAGGCTACAAAACTCATAAGTTCGGAATTCTTGAAGAGGATATTCTAGTCTCTGCAGAAAAATATAAAGATAGTCCATATCTCAACTTTGTTGGCATAAGTGTTCATATTGGTAGCCAGCTCACCTGCATGGAAGCGACAGTTGATGCCCTAAAAGCGGCTTCCTCTTTGTCCTCCAAGCTCTCAAAAATCATTGGTCATCCACTAGAGTTTCTCGACGTTGGTGGTGGTCTTGGGGTTGATTACTCTCCTCAGGACAAAGAGGTTTTAACGACACCCAAGCAATATATGGCGATGATTAAGGATGTTCTTGAAAAAGAAATGGAAGAACTTCCTCAAAGAATCGTATTTGAACCCGGAAGAGTTATCTCTGCACGCGCTGGAATGCTTGTTACGAAGGTGATTAGAAAGAAGTTTTCTGACTCACATCAATTTATCATTGTTGATGGTGGTATGAATGATTTTGTTCGAACTTCTCTTTATGAAGCCTACCATGAGCTTATGCCTGGAATAAAAAGAGAGGGTAAGGAGCAAATGGTGGATGTCGTCGGGCCAATTTGTGAGACTGCTGACTGCTTCGCCCATCAAAGGAAGTTAACTCCACTAGAAAAAGGTGACTTCCTAGGAGTTGCTGACACCGGAGCCTATGGATTCTCCATGGCAAGTACTTACAATATGCGACGTCTTCCTATGGAAATTGTTGTGGATTTAGAAGGAAATTGGGAGGGCCAGTAAATGGCCCTCATTTAGCTTGCTGAAACTGATGCTGGAAAGCAGCTATCAATATCATTTTTAATTTTTAAAGCTTCAAAACCACCCGAGATAGATACTTCCTGAGCAATTAAGTCTTTACACTGATCGAGCATTTTCTTTTCACCAAAGCTAAGATTCTTCTTTTGCTTAAGTAAGAACAAGGCGCGAAGAACCTCCGCTATCTCGATAAGACTACCTGTTTTAACTTTTTCCATATATTCACGGTGACGTCTATTCCAAGTAGAGTTGTCGACTTCAACGTCGTGATCTTTGAGAACATCAAAAACGCCATCAACCTCATTCTCAGAAACTAACCCACGAATCCCATTTTCTGAGTTCGTAGGAACCATCACTTTCATTCCATTAGCTATAACTTTTACAATGTAGAAATTGGTGGTTATTCCATCCATCTCCCTGTCTTCGAAGTCGACTACTTGACCAACTCCGTGCCCAGGACATACTGCATAATCGCCGATTTGAAACATGATTCCTCCATCAAAATTTGTAGCTCACAGCTACTTCTTAGATTTCCTGCCTAAGAACGAGAACACAGTTCTCTTAATCAATACCATGGTCAGATTATCGCAGCGCACAATCATTCTCAATGGAGGCTGTACTATTTACATGGCATTCAATTTATCCGGCATAGATAAACCCCTAAAAAGAGGAGAACTCTTTAGAGCTTTAGGCTACAATTAAGATTCTATGAAGGTTTTAATTCTTGATGACAATGACCGTTTTCGCCAATACCTGATCGCAACCCTAGAGGAGAGATTAGGTGAGATTGATGCTGTTGAAGTTACTAAGCCTCACTTAGCGATTGCCCTATTCGAGAGTGACCCCTATTTTCAGCTAGTCATTTCGAGCCTAGATCTAAAGACGGGCTCTTTTATGGAAGTCTTCCAACACTTTAAACAAAATCAATATACCGTTCCTTTCGTGACTTATACCTCTGACGAGGTGGAATCGGCTCCACCAGGAGTCGATCTCCTTTATAAAGATGAAGAGAGTCAGTTCTCTAATTTTAAAGAGCAACTTCTCTCTCTTGAACTCTTTAGGCCAGTGGAAGAAGCCACTGTTGAGATAGAGTACAGTCGAGTGCGCTTATTTTTCTTTTGGCGCTTTAGCAAGGTGGACTTCCCACTTTACGTAAAACTCAATGATGATAAATTTGTAAAGGTTCTTCATGCACAAGAGGAGTACAACTCTTCTTTTTTAGAAAAGTATCAGGAACGAGGACAGAAGTACTTCTATGTTGAGCATACAGACTTTGAAAAGTTCGCTCTATCCTTATACCAAAAGCCTCTCATCAATTTGGAAGAGGGCCTCTCCCCTATTGAAAAGAAAATTCGAAAGACCCAGTTTATGCAGCAGATGGTTCAATCAGTTGGTGTAACCGAAGAAGTCATTGAAACTGCTGAAGCAAGCCTTCAAGAAATTATTGCAGAGGCAAAACAAAAGAAAACATTATCAAAGCTTCTTTTAATTATAGAGAAAAGTAGCAGCTATAATAGTGATCATGCGACTCTTCTTTGCTATGTAACTGCCGCCATGTGTGATGAGATGGGTTGGAACACTAGAAGATCAAAAGAGAAACTGGGATTTGCCTCGCTTTTTCATGATGTGACTTTAGTAGATTCTCGCCTGGCCATCCTCAACTACACTTCTATGGAAGAGTTGAATAGCTTTGATCGAAAGGCCCAAAAGCGCTACAAAGATCACCCTCTAAAATGTGCTGAACTCGTTAAGGAAATTACCGAAAAATATCCTCAAGTGGATACCATCATATCGCAACATCACGAGCGTCCTGATGGTAGTGGCTTCCCCTATGGCAAAGATTACAATCAGCTTACGCCCCTATCCTCTCTTTTCATTGTCGCTCATGACTTTGTTAGCCAAGTTTTTGAAAAAAACTTTGATTTGGATAAACCTCAAGAGATTTTTGACAAAATGATTCCTGAATATAGGCTGGGACACTTCAGTCGTTGCATGAAGGCCTTACAAAATGTTCTTAAGAATGATCAGATAGACGAGTAATATTAAGCAGCTTTCTTAGTTATGTACTCTTGATTGATAAGTTGTTCTTGAGCCTCTTGTTGCCATGATAGAACATCATCAATTACCTGCTCTTTTTCATCGAGGCTAAGTCCTGCTACCCATAAGTTAAAAAGAGTAAAATTAAAGCCAAAATTATTCCAGCGAGCTTTCGCCTCACCTTTGTTAAGGGACTCAATTGAAAGATGGAGAGAAATTTTCTCACCGTGGACTTCTAGCCCACAGACGATTCCCTCTATTGATGAATCCCAAGCGAACTTCATTTGACCAACCCCAAGACTCTGAATTGGAATCCTTTGGTACTGGGCATCCAATGAGTTGGTAAGAATGTAGATTCCCGCTGGGCGAAAAATTTCGTGGGTCATAATCGTCCTTTTTTCTGCTCTCTTTATTTCGGATTAACTGGCAAAAGACTCAACTATAATAGTCTGTTAAAGCCTAGAAAATGGTTAAAAATGTAGAAAATCAAATAGATAGACACTTTTGAATATAAATAAATGTAGGTCCTAAAGTAAGCGATCTTTTGGGGCTACCAGCGGACAAGACGCAGAGGCACAACCCATCTTCATACTAGGATAGAAGGTTTCCAACTTCTCAACACTGAAAGCATTAAATCCCTCAAATAAACCTAATCACTCAAGTAATGGGATCGATTGTTAAGACCACCAAACTGAGCGTTCCCAAGGTGAAACTAAATAATCTTTCTCCTAGAATTTTCACGATATTTTGTAATAATTTAAGTGATTAATAATATTTAGGAGCCTCGATGAAAATTTTTATTTTTACCATTATCTTATTGGTATTTAATAGTGCTAAAGCTCAATGCGATAAGACCGGCAGTAAAATAATGGATGAGCAGGACGTACGACAGTCCTCAAAGAGCGAGGAAGAATCCCAAGAAATTGTTATCTTAGATGTATCCAGTAACAAGCAAGAAAAGCGTCAACTAAAAAGATTCAATATTAAGAAGGACGATAAGAACTCAAAGTCAGTTCTCTACTTTAATCAACCTATCACGATTAAGGGTGCCGGCCTTTTGAGCTGGAAAGATAATGGTCAAGAAAACCAATGGCTCTATGTACCTGAGCTCAAGAAGCTTCAAAGAATTGCAAGTGGTAGTCGAAAGAACTACTTCATGGGTACTGACTTCACCTACGCAGACCTTGAAGGTGAGAATCGGAAAAAAAACCAATACACATGTACGGGAGAAGTTAGCTGCCAGAAAGGTCAGTCAAAGTGCTATGTTATCGAAGCAAAACCAATAGACGAAGAAGAGTCACGAAATATTGGATATTCGAAAAGAATGCTTCTTGTTGATAAGAAGGATCTCATTACCTTAAAAATCGTCTTCTATGATTTAAGAGCAAAGAAATTAAAAACGGCTGAATATGCTAACTGGACCCAAGTCGGCAAACTCTGGCGTCCTAACCTAGCAATTATGGACCGCCATGGCGTCCAAAAAACATTCATAAAGATTACCTCTCGTAAGTTAAACGAAAAGATCGATGAAATCGTATTCGCTAAAAGGTATCTACAAAAAGAAATGCATATAAAGTAACCGCTAAGGACGCTATTTCTGATCACACTGCTCAACACCCCACTCTATAGTCTGCGCTATTGCTATGACTATCATAAAGAGAAGTTCAGTTTAAACACATTAAGAACAATTCTTGTTTTGATGATTTGCTCCACCCAATTTAGTGTCCATGCCCAAGACTTTTTAAGAAGAAGCCCAAGAGTTCGTATAGGAAAGGTTCTAAATAGCAAAGGTAATGTTGTAAGTTTTGGTGCTACCAGTCGATCTATCCAATACCTAAAGAGAGGAGATCGTATTTTAGATCGTCAAACTCTTTTAACAAAAGACCGTTCCCAGGTTGTTTTAAAAATAGGCTTTCGCTCTAAACTTACACTAGGTCCTAATTCAAAAGTTAACTTTATCTATCTTCAAAATGAGAATCGCTATCTCATCCGCTTAGTAAGAGGAGTGGTGCGCTATCGTTATGAGGGTTCTGGAGTGCCAGAGGTTTTCATCTCCGGAAAGAATTATGGCACTTACTATAGTGCCAATGAATTTGACGCTGTCTTAAAGAAAAATCGTTTTTATTTTAAGCCAGAAGATAAGAGTCAAATGGTGAAGTTTGAACGTACAGGAGTAAAGGGTAAGAAATCCTTGAGCATTGGAAAAAAAGAGATTGAATTACTGGCCGTCCGAAAAGACTCTAACAGACCGGTATATTTGATAAAAGACGCTACCGCTAAGAAGTCTTCCAGCGATAAAAAAGCCTCTAAAATAATAGCCCCGTCACTAAGTTCAGACACGACCTTGGCCGAAGCTGCTGCTATTTTTGGAGACTCTATAGGCACAACAAGTACCGTAAGCTCTGCTGAAGATATCTTTGGAGACAAATCATCAAGTGGACAATCAGAAGCTGCCGATATTTTTGGTGAAGAAGTCGACACGAAGTCTTTAAATGAAAAGCTTAAGCTTAGAGATAATATTGGTGTTAGGTTGGATCAATTTAAGACACGCCCTCTTCCTAGGGTTGCTAAAGAAAAAGAAAGTAATATTCTTGAGGCCCTCGATATTTCACTCTTTTTAAAGTCAACATTCTATAGTAGTGAACCTCAAAAGCTTGCGGGTGACGTAGACAACCAAAGTTTTCATCAAGACCTCAGAGTAAACTTTGGAAACAAAGTGAAAATTAATGACGTTGAATCCCTTACTTTTAATGCTTGGTTAGAAGGCTCTAATCGAAAAGAAGTCTTTAATGATTTTGGGGATATCTTAGACCTTCAATCAAACAAGAAGAACTACCTCCATTTAAATGAATTTTACTACACCTATACCACTAGAAAGTTTGATATTCAGTTTGGTAAAAAGGTTATAAAGACTGGCAAAGGAATAATTTTTTCACCGAGTGATAGCTTCACTCCTGTAGATGCCGTTGTCCCTACCACTCCCCTATTTTTAGGCAGTTTTCTTGTCAGTGTAGACTATTATATGAATGGGTGGACACTAACAGGAATGTTATTACCAGCGATTGTTCCCAGCAAGGCCCCAACTCAAAATAGTCGCTGGACTACATTATACTCCGATATAAACTTTAATTTAGAACAGGAATTTCCCTCAGGGTTTTCACCCAAAAGTAAGCAAGTGTTCCTACGCCTTGAAGGAACAAAATGGGGTACAGACTGGCAGTTTAGTTTATTCAATGGTCCCAATAACAATCCCGTCATTAGAAATGACATTGTCGTTAGCAACAATGTTCCTAGTTTTACTTTGGTCCAAGAGCATGTCCCTATTACCTTTTTTAGTGCAGGCTTCTCTACAACTTTTGGAGGACTTGAGCTTCATGGTGAAATCCTCAATCAAAATGCCCAAGAAGGTAGAGATGACTCCTTTACAGCAATGATGATTGGCTTTCGCTATGTTTTAGACACTTGGCCTAAGAACCTTGGTCTTAACTCAATTGATATCGTAATTGAACATGGAAGAGAGAATCTTAGGAGTGCTCAGTCAAAACCCTTTTACGCCTTAAGTTCTATCGGTTCTCGTTTTTATCAAAATAGTTGGGTCGGTACTTTCATTTTTAATGTTAATGATGACCTCTCTTTTAACTATGACTTTCACTTTGATTTAGAAAATAAAGGCTCCGCTCAGATCATGGCCGCCAACTACAATACTGGCTCAAGTCAGTGGCGTCTAAAACTAGAAAGTTATGGAGGCGAAAGCACTTCTAATTTTGGTCAGTGGGAAGATAACGACAATACCACTGTAGAATACATTTATAACTTCTAACGCCATCTTCTTAATAGCTACAGCGGACCAATTTCTTATTTAGAGAGTTGCATAAAGTAGAGACAGATGGGAAGAAAGCGCCCATCGGTACAACGAACACCGTACCATAAACTACCGCGAGCAGTGCCCTGGCCAAACTCTCCTACAAAACCTGGTTCCCCCACTATAAAAGCAAAATCCTGCAGGAGACCACGATCACCGGTACTCGTGTTTCCAGGAGTTGAAGGCGGTACTGCCTCACAAACTTTCAAGTTCATTAAATCTTCTAATTGAGTATCAGTTTCCTCAATCGTCCAACCAACTTCCAATTGAAACTTATTATTAGAGTATGAACTACTACTCACCACGTGGTTTGTAATAACTCCTGGAGCATGTCCATAGTTTGGATAAGTGTCATTGGTAGTTAAAGTAACAAGACCATTACTCACAACCAACGATGCCGCCACATTTGGACAGGTTCGAGCAACAAAACTAGCGTCCGTACCAGGACCACCATAGACCACCATATTGCCTGTGTAAGTTCCATCATCACTAGAGGTGTCATATTCATCAGGGCTTAAAACACAAGAGCTTGAAATCACAAGAATGAGCATCAAAAAGAACAGTTTCTCTATGCAACCTTTTTGCTCAACTAATTCCATAGATTTCCGATAAGTCTAAAGCGTAACAAGGGCCAACCCCTTAAAACTATTTTAATACGGACTGCTACCGACGGTACAGTCTCATATTTTGGGCAGTTAAATTTGCCCTTATAGAGGAAAGAAAAGCTCTAAACCCTTGATAAAACAATACTTAGAGACTTCGCCAACTCAAAAGTTCGCGGAGAACACTAAAATAGAATAGGACCTTTAAGGACAAAATCATGAATGCTATTGCTATTAAGATAAACAACTCTGGTTACAAGTCCGTTTGTTTGAACACACTCAAACTTATGATCTTCGTAATCTTCCTGGCACCTCTCAGTGCATGGTCCGCTTGTGATTATCCTGCCACAAGTCCATTTAATGCTGAGTCCAGTTCTTGTAGCGGAACTTGGAACTGTTCATATGATTTTTGCTTTGGTGATAAAGAACAAAGCTGGCTTACTGGAGGAACACTTAAGTGTAATGAAAACCCAGTTTTTGAAGACCGTCAAAAATGTAAATCCGACCTCGATAGCAACTTACAAAATTACACCACTCAATCGCGTGAGTGTAATGGAGATGTTAACTGCTTAAATCGAGTCAATACATATGTCGATAGGTATATGGCCTGTACAACTAATACATGTCGCTTAAAGTTAGAACAACAACAAAATCTATACTCAACAGAAAAAAATAACTGTAATACTAAAAGTGAACCTTTTAAAAGTGATTGTCTCAATAATCTTGAAAAATATGTCACTCGCTTTGAGGCCTGCTCTAGCGACAGTATTTGTGAAGAAAAACTTGATGCTCAAAGAATTGCATATAAAAATGAACTTTCAAAATGTGAGTCATACGCGTCACCTAAAAATCAAGAGTGTCAGAACAATCTGAATAAATATATTTCAGAAATTGAGGCCTGTAATGGCAATCAAACTTGTGAGCAAGTCCTTCTTGATCAAAGAACAGCTTACGAGCAAGAAGAGTCAGCATGTATCGCCATGCCAGAACCAAATAAATCTCTATGCCTTAATCGTCTGACTGAGTTTACTAATACTTTTAATGCTTGTAGTACTCAAGCCTGTAAAGACCAGCTCATGGCAGACAAGAGCCTTTATCAAAGTGAAAAAAATAAGTGTGACGCCAGAAGTGGACAAGAGAAAATTGATTGTAATAACCGATTAGAGAGTTTTCTAGATGGTTACCTCGCCTGTGGTGGAGATCAGGGTTGTAAGAGTCAAAAATTAGCAGAAAGAGATGAATATAATAATGAGCTAAACCATTGTGAATCGTTAAGTGGCCAATCTAAAACGGACTGCCTTACACGTCTTAATGATTATGTAGCCGCCTTTACTGCTTGCGGTAGCAATCAAACGTGTAAAGATAAGCTTGTTTCAAACCGTGACGAATACAGCACTGAATTTAACAAATGTATGGCGATAAGTAGCTCTGCAGATCAAGCAGCTTGTTTAGGCCGTCTCGATAGTTTTACCCAAAAGTACAAAGACTGTAATTCAAGCGTGTCCTGTGAAAATGCTCTTATTGCGAAAAGAGATCAATATAATTTTGAAAAGTCTCGCTGTCAGGGCCTTGCTAATTCCACAGAAAGTACCAGTTGTCTCACGCGCTTAAATGACTATGTCTCAAAGTATGAGGCCTGTAATGGTAATCAAAGTTGTGAGACTAAACTTAACACGCAAAGAACTCAATACCAGGCAGAATTTAATAGATGCCTTACAAAAATTGGAACTGAAAAAACAGAGTGCTTACAGAACCTAGACTACTTTACGGCCAGAATAGAAGATTGTGGTAGTGATCAGGTTTGTGTCGATAAGCTCATGGCCGACAGTGACCTTATTCGTTCTGAAGAGAATCGTTGTAATGCACTCTCTGGTGCTAATAAGACAACCTGCCTCAATAATCTCAATCAATTTTTAACAGAGTTTAAGGCCTGTAACGGGGATACTAGCTGTGAAGGAAAACTTAGAGACAAACAAGCTTCATATGCAGCAGAAATGTCTCGTTGTGAGGCCATTTCAAACCCAACAGAGAGACAAGCATGTCTCTCTCGTTTAGAAAATTTTACTGCAAGCGTAAATGCTTGTAATGGAGATCAGGCCTGCATTGATAAGCTCATGGCAGACAAAGACGCCTTAGAAACAGAAAGGACACGTTGTGAGGCCTTACCTCCTGCAGAGAAGAATACCTGTTTAACCAACCTTGACTCTTTTCTTTCTGAGTATGAAGCCTGTGGTTCAAATCAGGCCTGTAAAGACCAACTTCAAACGCAACAGGCTGAATACCAAGCGGAAGTGGCCCGCTGTGAATCAAAGCCAGTATCAGAACAAGGCAGGTGTTTGGAGTCACTTAATCAATACGTTAATAAGGTGAAGGCATGTAACGGCAACCAAACTTGCCTCTCCCAATTAGAAGAGAGTCGCTCGCTTTATGAAGCGGAAGTCGCAAGTTGTGAATCAAAACCCTCACAAGAAAGAGGTACTTGTTTTTCTCAACTCGACCAATTTGTCGCGGCCTTTGATGCCTGTGGAGCGGACCAGTCTTGTAAAAACCAGCTCATGGCAGACAAAGAAGACTTTCAAGCTCAAAAGGTCTTATGTGAGGCCAAAGCATCTCCAGGAAAAGAAACATGTCTATCAAATTTAAATAAATTTGTGACGGCCTACGAATCATGTGGCGCGAATATTACTTGTAAAAATAACCTTAAAAGAGACCGTGATGAATACTTAGCGGAAGAGGCACGCTGTAAAACACTTAGTCCAACTTCAGAGGCCCAGTCCTGTCAACAAAGGCTTGATAGTTTTATTACTCGCTACGATGCCTGTGGCAACAATGAATCTTGCAAGGCCTCCTTAAGACAAGATCGAGACCAGTACTTAACAGAGCATAATCGCTGTGAGGCAATGCCTGCAGGCAGTGATAAAGACAAGTGCCACACCAATCTTTCTGATTATATGGCAAGCTACGAAGCTTGCGGTGAGGACATGCAATGTATTGCTGATTTAAGAAGAGATAAGGCAGACTATGAGTCGCAAGTTGCGTCCTGTAATGCTAAGCCTGAGGCAGAGAAAAGTAAGTGCCTTAATGATCTCAACGAATATGTCGCTAAAGTAAAGGCCTGTGGTACAGACCAAGTATGCAAGAATAACCTTCGTCAGGAAAAAGAAGAGTACCTTGCTGCTGTTGCGAAATGTGACGCCAAACCTGCCGCAGAAAAGGAAATATGTTTTCAAGATTTAGATAAGTTTCTCGCTAAACTTGATGCTTGTGGAGAAGATCAGGCATGTATTGAACGACTATTTGCTCAAAAAGATAGTTATGAAGCAGAGCTTGCTCGCTGTAACTCAAAACCATCAGAAGAAAAGTCTATTTGTATTGAACGACTCAATAAGTTTGTGGCCGACATAGAGGCCTGTGGAAATAGTATTTCCTGCCAAGACCAATTAATGGCCGATAGAGACCTTTACCAACAAGAGCTCAACAAGTGTTACGCCATGAATGGTCCCGAGAGAGACTCTTGTGAGAATAACTTGAATACGTTTTTGGCGAACTATGAACTGTGTGGCACTAATCAATCTTGTAAAGACCAGCTTCTCGCTGAAAAAGATGAATATCAAGCAGAGGCCAATCGTTGTAACCAACTTGCTGGTAACGAAAAAACAGAATGCTTGTCCCAACTTGATAGGTACGTTGAGGCCTTTCAGGGTTGTGGGGATAACCAAACATGTAAAGATCAGCTCGAGTCAGAGCGCGCCCAGTATCAAGCAGAGGTTAATCGCTGTAATAGTTTAGGTAGTAATGAAATGAATGCTTGTAAAGAGCGTCTTTCAAAGTTTACGGCCAGCTATGCGGCCTGTGGAAACAACCAGGCCTGTAAAGACAAGTTAGTTGCTGATAAGGATTCCTACTTGGCCGAGGAATCACGCTGTAACAACCTACCACAGGCAGAAAAGCAAAGCTGCCTTAGTAACCTCAATCAATACATCACTGAGTATGAAAATTGTGGCAACGATCTTGCGTGTAAAGAGAAAATTGAAAGTGACCGTCAAGCTTATCAAGCTGAATTAAATAAATGTAAAGAGGAAAGTAACCCTACTCTTCAGGTCAATTGTGAATCAAACCTTGATGCATTTGTGACACAATTTCGAGCTTGTACTGATCAGGCTTGTAAAGACCAACTTACAAAAGATAAAGATGAGTTTCAAGCAGCAGTTGCTAGTTGTGAGAGTGAGCCCTCCCCTGCTGCGGTATCCACTTGTAAAAGTAATGCCTATGACTTTGTTAATAAGTATACCTCTTGTGGCGGCAATACTTCTTGTCAGGACAAGTTAAGAACAGATTATAACCGCTACAAAACGGCCATGGGGGAATGTGCGGCCAAAAACTCTGATTCTGAAAAACAGGTTTGTAAAGATCAGGTAAATGCTTACGTTTCTGAGATTCAAAAATGTGTTGGTAAAAACACAATGGACCAAAAGCGCTGCGAGGGCGAGGCCGAATATATGGTTGGAACAACTGTTTGTTCGGAGCAAACAAACTGCCCTAGTGGAGAAAACTTTAACTGTCAGACAGGAAGTTGTTTAAGTGCGGCCGCAGAAGAAGACATGATGAGACTGTTTATGGACTGTCATATGCAGCCGCAATCACCAGAGAAAGACGCTTGTATGGAAAACCTCCAAGAAGTCGCTGAAACTGGAAGTACCTTAGAAGAAGATTTAGCAAATGATGGCAAGAAGTTGGAGTCAGCGGCCAAGAAAGGTGCGATGGCCGCAGGTATTGGTGCAGCGGCAGGACTTATTACGGGGCTGCTAGGGATCACGACAGGAGCTGATGTTTGTGCTTCTAGTGGAATTTTAGCTCTCGGTAGTATGTATGCTTTATATAATGAAGTCGATCACTCAAAACAAGTACAGCAAAGAATGGAAATGCTGCAAAATGAATATGAGATGAAAGTCGCTCAAATGGATCGTAACACCTACGAATATCAAAGACTTTCATTTGAATTTGCCATTCTTGGTTACCAGGAAATGGCAAAGGCCTATGACGAGAAGGCCGGAAATTATAAAATAATTATGGGAGTTGGTGGGGTTTCAGCGGCCGTTGCCGGAGCTGAACTAGCAATGGCATCAAGTTTCCCTATGCCATGTAATGCTGGACTAGCTGGAGCAAACTTAGCAGCAGGTGGCATAATGCTAGCAATGTCGGCCTCTCTTAATGGTATGGCCTCAAGTGCTGCAAAAGATCACCGATCAAAGGCCGGTGAGTTGCAAAACCTTCTAAATGAGTTTGATAAATACCACACTGAAGGCGGTGTTAATCCTAATCCACCTCCACTACCTCCTTCTGTCGCAGGTGTAACGACACAAATAAATTCTGACCCCCTTATGAATGGTCAGTCCCTTAATCTTATTAATAATGGTTCTGAAACACCAAACTCAGTAGCTGGACTAGAATCAAATGCTTCTCAATCTTGTATTGGTAGTGATGGCCGGCCTGATTTTAAATGTAATTGTAGTGATTCCAATAGCTGTGCAAGCGTTGGACTGAACTTTAATCTATCAGGAACATCAGCTGATATCAGCAGCCAAAAGTCGACAGTAAAATCACTTAACGCCAGCACTGGAGCTGCAAAACTCGTAAATGGCTTTAATCAGTTTGCGGCCGGTAAGAAAAGTATGAGGGACTTCAGAAGAGACACCTTAAAACTAAGTGAAGGTCAAGCGAAAGCAGGAATAGACGCTATTTCAAAATTTAATGCTGATTCTGGAAAGTTAGGAATGGAGCCCATTAACTTCGGTGCTAAATCTATTCGCAAACTTGCCGGTAAATATCTTGAAGAAGGTGCAGGACTTCCTGATCTAAGTGATTATTCAAGTAAGGTAAGTGCGGCGGTTAAAGATAGTAATGGTTCGCAAGAAAGGATCGCAGGAAATAACAATACCAAAGCCTTTAAGCAAACTCTCGATTTTAAGAAGGGTAAAGTTAATGGAGACTTTGATTTTCTCTTAGAAGATGATGGTCCAAAAAGCGCATTGGTAGCTCGCGGTCTTGCAAGTGAAGGTGATGTAGAAGTCGCTATCAATAGTATTGACCAAAAATCCCAAGAACTTTACAAAAATGGCGCTTCAAAAGATTTAGAACAGGTTAATCAAAATAGAAATTTTAATATCTTTAAAATTATTTCCCAGCGTTATCGTCGTAAGTTTTTTGTCAAGAGAGAGAATTAAAAAAGCCCGCAAAAGCGGGCTTTCTTTTTTAAAAGTCATTTTTTAAAAATTAGAAACGATCCATTACATCTGAAGGCTCAAAGAAATAGTTAATTTCTCTCTCAGCACTTGCTTGAGAATCAGACCCGTGAGCAGCATTTTCACCAACAGACTTGGCATAAAGCTTACGAATTGTTCCTTCAGCGGCATCAGCAGGATTTGTTGCTCCCATGATTTCACGATTTTTATCAACCGCATTTTCGCCTTCAAGAACCATTAGAAGAACGGGTCCAGAAGTCATAAAAGACACGAGCTCTCCAAAGAATGGTCTTTCTTTGTGCTCAATGTAGAAACCTTCTGCTTTCTCTTTTGAAAGAGTTGTTAATTTTGCAGCAGCAATTCTTAGCCCCTCTTTTTCAAAGCGACCAATAATATTCCCAATATTGTTATCTAAAACGGCATTTGGCTTAATGATTGAAAATGTCTTTTCCATTTTTAACTCCTTACAACTGTATCTATTATTTTTTTAATACTTCTTCAACTTTGGCACCAAGCTCAGCAGGTGAACGAGCGATAGTTACCCCACACTCTTCAAGAATTTTGAACTTTGCTTCTGCTGTGTCATCTCCACCAGAGATAATAGCTCCTGCATGGCCCATTCTTTTACCTGGAGGCGCTGAAGCGCCAGCGATAAAGCTCACAACTGGCTTTGTCATATTCTTTTTAATCCAACGAGCAGCATCTGTTTCAGCAGATCCACCAATTTCACCAATCATAATTACGGCTTCAGTATCAGGATCTTTTTCAAAGAGCTCAAGCATATCGATGAAGTTAGTTCCATTAACTGGATCTCCACCAATTCCCACACATGTGGACTGACCAATTTCTCTTTGAGTTAGCTGATAAACAGCTTCATAAGTAAGAGTCCCTGAACGAGAAATAACCCCTACCTTACCCGGCATATGAATATGTCCTGGCATAATCCCGATTTTACACTCTCCTGGAGTGATAATACCTGGACAGTTAGGACCGATAAGACGAGTTTTAGAACCTCTAAGTGCAGCCTTTACCTTAACCATGTCAGTAATTGGAATACCTTCTGTAATAGCAATGACAAGAGGTATCTCAGCATCAATACACTCTAAGATTGAGTCAGCTGCGAATGGAGGTGGAACGAAAATCATGGCCGCATTGGCCTCTGTTTTCTCCACTGCTTCAACAACTGTATTAAAGACAGGAAAACCTTCGTGGACCATGCCTCCCTTTCCAGGAGTTACACCACCAACAAAGTTTGTTCCGTAATCACGAGATTGAAGCGAGTGAAATGTTCCCTGCTTCCCCGTGTATCCAACAGTAATAAGTTTAGTATCTCTACCTACCAAAATGGCCATTACTCGCCTCCTTTATTGGCAGCATCAACAACTTTTTTAGCCGCATCTGCAAGATCATCAGCAGCTATTATGTCGAGGTCTGATTCATTAAGAATTTTCTTACCAAGGGCAACGTTAGTTCCCTCAAGGCGAACAACGAGTGGAACTTTTAAAGAAAGAGATTTTGCCGCAGCGACAACACCCTCTGCAATAATGTCACACTTCATGATTCCACCAAAAATATTTACAAGAATCGCGCGTACATTGTCATCCTGAAGGATGATAGTAAAAGCTTTCTCAACAGTTTCTTTAGTCGCGCCGCCCCCTACGTCAAGGAAGTTAGCAGGTTTACCACCAAAGAGAGAAATAATATCAAGAGTTCCCATCGCAAGACCGGCACCATTTACAAGGCAGCCGATATTACCTTCTAACTCAATATAAGAAAGACCAAATTGTGCGGCCTCAAGTTCCTTAGCTGATTCCTCAGTAGGATCTCTTAGCTCTTCAATTTCCGGATGACGAAAGAGTGCGTTGTCATCAAAGTTTAACTTTCCATCCAACGCGATAATATCGCCACTCTTTGTAAGAACAAGAGGGTTAATCTCAGCGATTGAACAATCTTTTTGAATGTAGAGATTGTATAAACCATGGAAAAACTTCGATGTTTTTTTAACAAGCTCTTTATCTTTTATACCAATTCCATAAGCAAGTTTACGGCCTATAAAAGGAGTGAAGCCAGTCGCTGGATCAACAGAAACTTTTATAATTTTCTCTGGAGTTTCTTCGGCAACTTTTTCAATTTCAACGCCACCTTCACTTGAGGCCATGAAAGTGATGCGACCAGTTCCTCTATCAAGAACAAGACCAGCATAGTACTCATGCTCAATTTCACAACCTTCCTCAATAAGAAGAGTGAGAACCTTCTTCCCTTCGGGTCCAGTTTGATGAGTCACGAGAGTTTTTCCGAGAATGTCATCTGCATGAGCGCGGACTTCATCAAGAGTTTTTGCAAGTTTAACTCCACCTGCTTTACCTCGACCACCGGCATGGATCTGTGCCTTTACAACCCATATCTTTCCACCGAGTTCTTCTGCGGCCTTAACAGCTTCATCAACTGACTTTGCCACCTTGCCTCTTAAAGTGCTGATGTTAAATTCTCGCATCAGTCCTTTAGCTTGGTATTCATGAACATTCATAAGTGAGACTCCTAAAATATGAGTTCTAAGGTATCAAAATTATATTGATCACCTCATAAGTAATAGAATCAAAATTTGACCTCATAATAGTGGCTAGACCTGCTTTACTCTAGGAGCATTGCACTACAAAGGTTTGATTTTCTTTAATTTTCTTAGTCTTTTGACTTATACTTTACATGATTTGTTTAATCAGTTTTTCAAGGATAACTATGCCAAGCACCAATTCACCCAAAAATATCGAGTATGCCGTTATTGAGCCAGCGCGTTTTAAACTTGATGGCGGCGCAATGTATGGCATTATCCCAAAACCATTATGGAATAAAGTTCACCCTGCAGATGAGCTCAACCGAGTAGAACTTGCACTTCGTCTATGGCTCATCAAAACTCCCGACAGAACTGTAGTCGTAGACACGGGTATCGGTGATTATCATGACGACAAATTTAATATTAATTTTGACGTCAGAAGTGAGAACTCTCCTCTTGAGCAGGCTTTAAATGTTTTTGGTATCACCTGTGCAGATATCACTGACCTCGTGATTTCCCATCTACACTTTGATCATGTTGGTGGAATAGGCTTCAAGGATGAGCAGGACAACTGGCAAGCAACCTTTCCGAAAGCACGCTGTCATGTCCATGAAAGTCATCTCAGCTATGCCCACAAAGCGACAGCAAGGGATCAGGGAAGTTTTCATACACATAACTTCGATCCCATTTTAAATTACTATAAGGATAATAATCTCCTTCACCTTTATAGTGGTGAGGAAGGTGAGCTTTTTTCACTTGGCGAAGAAACTCTCCGTTTTAAGTGCAGCTTTGGTCACACTCCATGGCTCATGCATCCTTATACATCACAATTCATCTACCTCGCCGACCTTATCCCCACTGGCAATCATATCCACATCCCCTGGGTAATGGGCTACGATATTAGCCCTGGCATCACAACTGAAGATAAACTGTCTTTTTTAACATTTATCAAAGAGAGAAACCTTAAAGTTATCTTTGAACATGACCCTGAATACTGGGGATCAAGCATTGAGGAAATAAAGCCCGGCCGCTTTGCAGCGAAGGAAAAATTTCAAGCAAAAGAAGAACTAGCTTACAAAATTGATTAAGGTGATTTTTCAGACTCAACAAAAGGGGCCAGATCATTATTAATTTTTTGACGGACCCTCATTCCCTGCAAGCGCAGATCTTCGACTTTTTTAGAGAAGTAATCGAGTAACCACAAAGTACGCTTCTTTCCTAAGGTTCTATACTTACGTGTTTTCGTCACCATCTCTGAGGCCACAATACCAATATCCTTCCCATAGTTCATGAGTTCCCCATAGGCCTTTGAATCGTCAGGCTCGAGGTTGAGAAGCGAAAGCTGTAGGCGATTATTGTCAATGATAAGATCTCTTAGGAATGGACCAACCTCTTCGTTGTAGCGATTTTCAAAGAGGTATATAGATTTACCTTTGGTGATTCTTCCCATGGTGTTTTGATAAAGTCTGCCCATTCGATCAAGAAGACCCATAAAAGTTTTATAGCGTTCCAGACGATCTTTTAGCGGCCTAATCACAGTTTTTTGAATGTACTGCTGATGTTCAACTAGTTTTGCTTCAAACTTATCTTGACCATAGGGAGACAATAAAAGCTTTCCTTTTAAAACGAATTCTTGGTCCTTTTTTCTTATAAACTGGACATCTTTTAAAAGAGACTTCTGACCTAAGGCCTCACTTAGTTTTCCTTTAAGACCAACCCTCTTGCCTTTTATCTCATAGCTATACTCTCCGATATGAAGCGTATCCCCTTTTAAGACTTCTAGTTCGTCAAAAAGAGCTGCTCCTCCTTTCAATTGCGCTTGCGCTTGAACCTCTACCAGACCGTTTCCTATAAAACGGCCAGGCACAATTTTCAAAGTCATATAAAGAACGGCTTCATCAGGAAAGTTTGTGGCCAACCATAAAGAGTTTAAATCCTTTGTGGGTCTCATGCGATGAATGGGCACCCCTTTGAATGGTCTTTTCATCACATTATAAAGAGCGTCTTTATCACGACCAGCAACATTATAGAGTTGCCTTTTATCCGTAATGGTTTGCATGATGAGATAAACAAAGAGGCCTAAACCAATGAGTGTTAGGGCAACTGCTCCGTAGAGTCTGAGTCCACTTAAACCTTGCTCTTGTGTATCGGTGGAGACAGTGAACTCGCCGGTTTTATCTTCTTCAGTGTCTTTATTAGTATTAACATCGGCATTAGAATTTTCAACAAAGGTAAAAACCTGAAGGTCTTCTCCTAGGTTTGCATTTTCCATCATCATTTCAGTAAGAGCAGATGGTGCGCTCTCGTCTTCAATACCCTCTTCTAAATTAGACTCAACTTCATCTTGGAAACTCTGGTCATCTATCGGCAAGGGAGGAAGTGGTGGTGGACCATCTTCTGCAAAATTTGGATCAGTATTTTTTGGGGGTAGTTCTGGCGGGAGTTGCTCTTTCTGTTTTTGCAAGGCCAGCTCTTGTAATCGCCTCGCCTCTTCTTTTTTAATTTCTTCTTTTTTGATTTCTTCTTTTTTGATTTCTTCTTGGGCATGCTGTTGAGCAACCAGCTGCTCTTGTAGCTTTGACTCAAGCGCCGCCTGCCTTAACTTCTGGCTTTTTTCCAAGTCATGCTGATGAGACTCTTCTGTCTGCAATGCCCTTTTTATTGCGGGCTGCTCATTAACTGGCAACCAGTCCTGATTTCCTTCGCACCACGTTAGTTCATCATCATCAATTTCGGCCAGCTTGACCTTGTCAAGAATCTCTTCAAAAGTGAAAGGTCCGAGATGATGATCACCCCGGAATATAAACCAATGTTTTTCTGTCATGCTTCTTATAATGTTATACTGGGCACAGCATCCATACAAGTTAACTAAGTGAATATTGGAAGACCTAAAATAGAGGTAGAAAGAAATGGGACAGAACGATTGGGAAGACAACCTGAAAGAGAGACCCTCAAAAAAGTTAAAGGGCCTTCAGTCCACAAATAGTCCTCTTTTGATTCTCGGGAGCCCTTGTGATCTTGGGGTCATAAGAAATGGTGGTAAGCGTGGAGCCAAGCATGGTCCAGCCGCTTTGATGGCGTCCTTTCAATCCCTTGTTGCCCCAAATGATGAAAGTACTTATGACTATCAGGAGTTTAATCCGAGAAATAATGATCCTAATCAATTTGAAAAAATCCAAAAAGATGAGTGTCAAAATTTTGAAACACTGATCAACATTGATGATCATGCTCAAAAGATTCTCCACCTTGGTGGTGGGCATGATCATATCTATCCACTGGCCAGTACTCTCGCAAAAACTTTTGGCCCACTGCTTATTCTAAATATCGATGCCCACTTAGACACTCGCCCTGACGAAGTTGTTCACTCGGGTACTCCGTTTCGCCAAATTCAAAATTCAAGTGACCTTAAGCTCTACCAAATTGGCATTCATAGTTTTGCCAATGGACCCGAAAACTACGAGGGCATGGGTACCATGGAGGTTCTCCCTCCCAAGCCTCCTGCTGAACTCGACCAAGACTTAACAAAGATACTTAAAGCGAATCAAGACAGGTTGCTCATCCTAAGCGTCGATTGTGATGGTCTCGATGCCTCTTTCATGCCTGCAGTATCCGCTCCCAATCACTATGGCCTATCCCAAGAGCACTTCGAGGTCATACTAAAAAGGTGCCAGGCGTTTTGGTCAAATAGTACGAGACCTCAAGTTATGGGTCTTTATGAATTCAACCCTATATATGATGGGCTCCCTCAAAGTTGTGCCCGTTACTTAGCTGGTCAAATGTACAAGTTTTTCTATGGAGAAACTCATGAGTGATTTACGCCCCTTGCAAGAAAAGGCAGAAAAAGAATTTGAGCGCTTTTTTAATAAGTACAAAGAGAATATGGATTGTGGACGTGGCTGTAGTAGCTGCTGCATAAGTGGCCTCAATGTCTTTGCCTGGGAAGCCTCAATTATTACTGACTGGTTTTTTGACCTCTCTCCGGAAGAAAAAGAGAATTGGAAGAGAAGTCAGGCGCTCCCCTCTCGCCCAGCAAGTGGTTCTCAGGGGGACAAGGCATGTGCCTTCTTGCGTCAGGGAGAATGCACCATATATGAGGTAAGACCCAGTCTTTGTCGAACCCAAGGAATGGCATTAAGTTATCACCAAAATGAAAAAGTCCTTCGGGATTGGTGCCCACTTAACTTTAAAGAAGAAGGCAGTGAACCTCTTGAAAATGATGACCTGAATTTAGACGCACTTAATCAGATGCTGGCCAAGGCCCAATTTCTTTACGAGCAAGAAAACCCCGAAGCTTTAGGCCCTGTAAGGGTTGACCTTGAGGGACTAAGAGATTACTTACTAAGCACTTGCTCCTAGGAAACCCAATATTTAAGGCCTCTATGTAGAGAAAGCATTGGTTAAAAGTCCACCTCATACTCGTTGGGCTCTTCTTTCCCCTTTTAATTATCATCCCCTTGTCAGGCACTCTCTACTTATTAGGCTGTAAAGGCGAGACGACCAAAACAGAAGTCTTCGTATCTAAAGACGCCTTCACGAAAGACATAACTGATCTAAAAAAGGTTCTCTCGAGCAACAGCATTGATTACAGCTTTGAGTACGTTAAGGACAAGGGTAACTACGTTGTCCTACGTCCTAGCACGCGGGTACACTACGAAGTTCACAATAGTCCAGAAGGCATGAAGTTCATCAAAGTAAATCCTAATTGGATTAAGATCCTACAGGAACTCCATTTTGGTCACGGACCCAAGTTCGTTAAGACGCTACAAATCATTTTTGGTTCGGCGTTCTTCCTAGTCCTACTATCAGGTCTTGTTCTTATGGCGAATTTAAAGGGAATGGCAGTTTGGTTCTTAATTAGTTCGGGTATCGGAACTCTTCTTCTCGGTATAGCACTACTCTAAAATTTTTCTTAGCTTAAATGCAAAAAGCCCAGTTGTTTCCAACTGGGCTTTTCGAGAGACATTTAAATGGAGTTGGAAAAAATCCTTTTTTCGTAGCTCCTACACACACACATGTATTCTATTAGCAAGAGCCGTGCCAACTTTTGGATTAACAAAAAGTCACTTAAGTAGCCGAAAGTATATGAGTCACGAAACCACTCGCCGTCAAATAAACGACTGACTCCGGGCGTATCACGTCATTATTTTGAATGTTTTTGAGATAAACCTTTTAAGAAATCAGCAAGTTTCTGTACACCGAGGTCAATGGCCTCATCATCTGAATCTATCCGATAAAGACGGTCAACTGAATAATAGATTTTTCGTCCTTCCTTTTGAACAATATCAATTTCCATACTTAAGCCGTCATGCGCCTTATTAAGAGTAAGCCGCCCCAATAAGTATTCATTGCCTTCCCCTTCTAAGGGAACAAAATGTTCAACAGGATATTCTGACATTTGCTTATAACCACTCATTCTCACAACCTCTCTTAAGCAAAGCACCTTGGCAAGAAATTAGCACTGCCGTAAGTTATGAGGATGAAAAAAGAACACTTAATTATCCTCATCTCCTTCCTTACCCTCCCTCTTTCGACATTTGGTTGTTGGGAGCTAGATGGAAAACCCCAAGTTAGTTGGATGGCATTCAAAACGCCCTTAAAGGTCGGTGTTGGCGGACGCTTCAAGAGTTTGCAACACACGGGAAAATCGAAGGCCAAGAACCTCGAAGACCTTCTAAAAGAACAGAGTATTACAATCAATCCAGAGACTCTTTCGACAAAAAATCCGGCCAGAGATCAAAACATCCTTAAATCATTTTTTAATAAGATGAAGAGCCCCATGATTAAGGCCTCAATTGTTGAGGTCAAAAAGAATACCCTTAATATAAGTATTGTTTTAAATAACAAGAAAAAGAAAACTCCCATGTCCTATCAATTTGAAAAAGGAATGCTCAAGGCCCGCGGACATATCGATCTCCTCGACTTTCAACTTGAAGGACCTCTTAAATCAATTAATGAAGCCTGCCTTGCACTTCACGAGGGAAAAACCTGGTCACATGTAGAAATCTTCTTTGAACAAAAATTAAAAAAATGTACAAATCTCTGATTAAAAATATTTAGGCGGAAACATCATGATCGGTTACCTACTCGCAACACTTATTGGTTTTAGTTTAGGCATTATGGGTGGCGGCGGTTCCATCTTAACTGTACCGATTTTGGTTTACGTCCTCAAAATGGAGCCTAAAGAATCCATTGCCTTAAGTCTTGCAATAGTAGGCCTCACTAGTCTCGTCGGTGTTGTCAGCCATTTTCGTGCGGGTAATGTGAACTTAAAAGTCGCGGCGATCTTTGGACCAGTGGCCATGGTTGGAACATTTGTTGGCGCTAAAATAAGTAAATTCCTGTCTGGTGAAGTTCAGCTTGTTCTCTTTGCTGTCATTATGCTGATGGCCTCTTATTTTATGATTAGGGGAAGAAAAGAAGCCCCAGAAGGACAAGAAGAAGTCAAAAAAATGAATATTCCCCTACTTGTAATAGAAGCGATTGGTGTGGGAATCGTCACGGGTCTTGTTGGAGTTGGCGGCGGCTTTCTGATTGTCCCTGCTTTGGTTTTACTAACAGGACTTACAATGAGAACGGCAGTAGGAACATCTCTCTTTATTATCGCCCTTAACTCATTCAGCGGTTTTAGTGGTTACCTTGGAATGATTACGGTTGATTGGCCTTTTCTCTTTAAATTTAGTGGCTGTTCAATTGTTGGTATTCTAATCGGGAGTCAATTGGTAAGTTTTATTTCACAAACAATTCTTAAGAAATCTTTTGGAATCTTTCTTATTTTTATGGGAGCCTTCATTCTTTATAAAAACTCCCATATTTTTCTTTAATCTTTTTTCAGGCCTTTTTTTGGTCAATGAAGTCTTTTAATAATTCTAGAATCGTAAAATCAACAAAGTTGTCATTTGTTTCAATCTTCAAACTTTGGCCATCCCCAATTTGATCAAGTAAACCTTTAATTTTGAGATAACCTAGAAACACAACCGGTCCCTGAAAACTTAACACAAAATCATCCCCCTCAACCCTAAAGTTTACATTTGGTGAGAAAAAATCTTTAAGCCTCACTCCTTTTATCAAATGGTGAATTGTCTTTGCTAAAATCCCTACAGCAATACCAACGAGTAGATCTTCAACTAAGGTGACCACAAGAGTTAAGCTAAAGAAAAGGAATTGCTCTTTACCCTGATTCCAAACCGCTACAAAGTGTCTTGGATGAGCAAGATTGAGACCAACCAGAAAGAGTATGGCCGCAAGTGAAGAAAGTGGAATATGGTTTATGACCACTGGAAAAAGGGCCACAAAGACTAGGATAAAAAGACCATGAAAGAAGTTTGCCCATTTTGTTTTGGCGCCATTAGTAATGTTAGCAGAACTTCTAACTATCTCAGTAATAACTGGGTAAGCTCCTAGAGCACCACAACACATATTAGTAATACCCTTTCCAATAATATCAAAGTCTAAATCAGATTTTCTTTTATAAGGATCAAGTTTATCTACGGCGTAAGCACTCAAAAGAGACTCTAAGCTTCCGACAAGAAAGATTGTCATTACGCTAAAAAGACTACGCCCTGTAAAAGCAATATCAAATTTTGGAAGAATCAACAAATCTTTGATTAAAGATGGAACATGAACCAAAAACTCAGGCCCAAGATGAAACTCAAAATTAAACCAATTAACATTATGAGGATATTCAATTTCTAAAACATAACTTAGGGCCAATCCTATAATAACTGCAGCAAGTGGCCCTGGAATAATCTTCCCTATAGAAGCGGGAAGATACTTCCAAAGGATAAGAATTAACATGCAGAGAAAGCCGATGAGAAATATTGGTAAGTCCAACCCCATGACTAAGTTAGGAAACTCCATGACTAAACCGGGAATTGATTTCGCACTACTTTGTGCCCCTAATATAACCGAAACCTGTTTAATCATAATGATGGTACCAATGGCGGCCAACATACCGTGAACAACAGATAATGGTGCTAGAAATGTAAGTTTTCCTAAACGAAATAGACCAAGGAGCACTTGAAGCGCACCAGAAATAATGATTGCGGCAAGGGTCCTTTTAAAACCCAAAAGCATATCACCACCATCACTCAGACTAACGATTGACCCGCCAATCACCACAATAAGGCCAGCGGCCGGACCAGTAATCGAAATATGGGTACCAGTAATAAAGGTCCCAAGAATACCGCCAATGATCGCAGATAAAATGCCCGAGGAAGCAGGTGCACCGGCAGCTATTGCGATCCCTATAGACAATGGCAGAGCGATTAGAAATACAATGAAACCAGCAACGATATCATCCCGCCAATGATTACTCATACATTGTCTCCTTGAGATAAAGCTCATGAAAAATAAAGTGGTATAAACCAATATTAAAAAATGTATTTGCCAAGCAATAAAAGAGAAGATCATGGAGATTTTCTTGCTCTAAGAATGCTTCTATAATGTGCTCATTTACTAAACTCTGCAGTAAAAAGGGGAAGTTAGTAAAATATAACATTAGAAATAAAATAAATGCAGACAAAACGGCCTTCAAAGACTTCTTCAAGGGATTCATCCTTTTAAAGACCAATAAAGAAAAGATAAAAAACGCCAAAATGATGACTCCAAGAACTTTGAAAGGTTCATGGGAGTGAACGCCATGAACAATAAAACTCTCTAAAATTTTATAGATCATCATTAAGGCCACAAAGGCATTAATATTTTTTTGAAAAATCATCGATAGTGAGACTAAGAGAATGAAAAATGGAATGGTATCGAAATAGTGACTATCAATCTCTATGGCACCCTGATTAATAAAGAATGTAATAATTAGGTAATAAACAACCCACATAAGAGACCAAAAAGAGACCTTAGAACCTTTGTTGATTAATGGGTAGAATAGACTCTCAGCAAAAAAACTCATTTTCGAAGCTGCAAAACCCAACTTTTCATAGAGAGCATGGAGATAGAAGTGATTTAGATTCATGAAATATAAACCCTTACGAACTTTAGGAGACAGTAAGCTTTCAAAATGCACACCATCTCTTTTAAAGGGGCTTTGGTTTTCCCCAACCATTGAATGAAAGGACTGTAAAAGAGAGGGACTCTTAATAAATTGATATACCTTATAAAAGCTGCTCATAAAAAGATGAACAAGAGCAAAGTTCTTATATCCAAGACCTAATTCTAGAAGAACAAAACCAATTTGCATGGAGACAGAATAGACTAGTAAAGTTTTAGCATCTGTTTGAACTCTTGCTTGCAGGCCAGAAAAGAGAATTGTTAAACCACCAAGTCCAATGAGGGCCCATCGAGAAAGGTCATAAATTAAGACATTCTCCAAATTAAAGTAAATTAATAAAACACCAATATTTACAGATAATGCTCCATAGTACATTGCACTAGAAGTTGTTGGTCCCTCCATGGCACGGGGTAGCCAAGGGGTAAATGGGAATGAGCCACTTTTGATTAGTCCAGCAATAACAATACCTAAATACACGAAAGGCAAATAATTTTGATGGTCTATCAAAATATTATTGTGTTTCAGTAGTAAGAGGCTGGTAATCAAAATAATATCGGCAAACTTATAAAAAGAGACAACAAAAAGTGCGCTGAATAAAGGGGAGCTTCTATGATTATAGTAAGCGATTAGAAAAATTGAGCTAACACCAATTAACTCCCAACCAGCAAATAAAACCATGGTGTCATTGGAAAAAATAAAAAGAAATAAACCGATCCAAAAAATATTTAAATTTAAAAAGAATTTATAAAAACCTTCCTCTTTATGAATGTAATTGGCCGAAAAATGAGCCGTTATCGCAAACAGTAAACTAGAGAAGAAGTAAATCACTCCCCTCACCTGATCAAATTGTAGCGGTATTATATCAAATACCTGAATTTCGCCACGAATCTGACCAAAGAAACAAAGTCCTCCCATTAACAAACTCAGCCCTCCCAAGAACTGAAAGAAAGATTTGACCCATTTTTCCGTGAGTCTTAAACCGCTAAAAGGATAGGTCAGGCCTTGCCAAACTAAGGTTAGGAGTGCAGGAAAAAGGAAGTATTGAGAAAAACTATTCATTTTCTTTCCCCCCTTTCAAAATCAAATCGTCGATTAAGGCCAGTGGAACAAGCTCTCGCTCTCCTTCAAAACAATCATGAGAAGACTTTCGTACAGGAATATTTACCTTTTCAATTCTATCGTCCCAAGAATCAGCTCCCGCACTTGAATAACGAAAATATTCGCCTTCTTTGGGATTTAAAAAGATAAGGACCCATTCATTAACCACTAGGTTTTTAACATGGTGATTTTGATTAAGAACTTTTTCAAAAGACTCTATAGAGCATTCAATAATGAAAATAATTCTTGATGGTTCATGTATTTCCACCATTTGCCAAGGAAGTCCAAGGCGAAGATCACTGCGGTAGCCATTCATAACCCCCATTAAGGAGGTAACATTGTGAGCTTGTTTTACTCCAGCACCAA
Organism: Bacteriovoracaceae bacterium; assembly: GCA_017858255.1. Taxonomy (GTDB): domain Bacteria; phylum Bdellovibrionota; class Bacteriovoracia; order Bacteriovoracales; family Bacteriovoracaceae. The sequence goes on along the minus strand of JAFMBV010000007.1, from coordinate 14,331 downwards.
ACCTCTCCGGGTCGACGTAGCTAAAATAGTATTCCAAATTGATTCCTGCACAAACCGGAATCACAGCGCCCAAAAGAGAATTTATAATTGAATTATCTTTATCCAATTTATCATCATAGGAAACAAGAAAGGCCCTTCTATCGAGAAACATCTTTTTATTACGTGAGCGTTTGCCAACTAAGCAAAAAGCATTTGTATTGTGTCCATATTCTGGCCTTGGTTGAGAAAAGTCATAGGAGCGATTCTGTGCCATCATTAAGGCCACATCTTCATTTACGTTTAAAGGGACATTCTCAAACTTTCTCATTCGCTCCTTAGCATCTAATTTTTCAACAAAATTATTTACCTCATTTAAGCGCAGTAATTGTTGACCCTCTATTCCTTCTTCAGAAAGTACTAAAATTTTGTCAGTTGATGTGCAGTGATAGCCCCCCACAAATAAGGTATCATCAGGAATAACAATATTCATCTGACGTAATCTCATTCTAATTTGGGAATCATTTAAAACCTGTGCCATTAGACGAGCATTTGGTGCCCCCTTCCCGCCAGCACAGGCTCCACAATTATAAGCTGCCCCATGGGGATTGTTCATACTTTTAGAACCATGCCCACAAAGAAAGACCAAAGGGGCCAGGTTATTTATTAGACCCGTGGTTTTAAGAAGGCTGGCCCCAGCATTTGCAAGCTGGTCATAGGAAAAGCCATGGAAAGCACGATCTTCAGCGTCCAAAAAATTTAGGCGCGTTTTCACAGCAGGAAACATTAGGCCCTTGAGAAACTTTCTCAAACGATGGACATTTTTTGGGGCAAGAGTTTCAAAAAGAAAGAGCATCAAGGTAATGGGACCTAATATGAAGGAGAGCAAACTCCCCATTAAAGGAAAATGCGCACTATGGAGTAAGAACTTCTTGAGTTTTGCAATCGACTTTAAATCAAAATTTTGATCAGGAAGGACCTCTTCAAATACATAATTTTCGGCCGTCGCTCCCAAAGGACAAAGTGCCCTAAAGTGGGCGTCTTTTATGGATCGATACTTCATATTCAGACCGAAATGACCGGCATAACCAAAAGTTTCAACTCCAGTAGAAAACTCCTCATAATACCTCCTAGTAGACTCTTCTCGGTCGTCTATACAAGTCACAACTTGAAGCCAAGGCCTTTCTGAGGACACTTCTTCACTACATTTTTTGTGACATTGAAGAAGTCTTTTAATTAAATTTAATTCATAGGCCTCCTGCCATACCCTAAACAGATTGTATTCTTGAATCTTTAAAAGAGAGTGATGTTCCTTTATAAAAAGTTCCTGAACTTCCAAATCTGACATTTTTTCTTTTATCAAATAATCATAAAGAGCTTTAACATAGGTCTCATCTTTTTCTTCTCGAAGTTTAGATTCATAAAAAACACTTGAGAGGAGATTTTTCTTACTTAAATATTGATAAGTCGCCAATTCAAAGGTGAGTACCAAGAGTATATAATCATCGATGGCGACTTTGATCTTTGTTGGATTAAAATCTGGATTTTCGGCCAAAGAGTAAACAAGAGCGCTCCACCCTTTTGATTGATGAAGTAAAGTGAACAGATAGTTTTTATAGTACTTTTTAGGAATATTAAGAGACTCAAAGAAGTGTTTTAATCCCTCAATAATGGAGTCATTCTTACTCAGCTCAAGAAAAGATTTGTTAAGTAAGTTGTTATATTCATTATTAGGAAGATAGGCCAAGAATTGTCCAAAGCTATATTTGAGCCCCTTCTCTCGCTCTTCCATCGCCCAATAGCTTGTCCCCTTATCGAAAAAAGCCGATAAGAATTTTGATTTTGCATGGGTTATTTTTGTTTTGATCTCTTCCTTAACTAACTCATCTTCACAGTGATCCCAAAAGCTTGTGACCTGAAAGTAATCCTTATAACCCTCACTTTTTAAAAGATTCTGCCTTTGCAAGAATTCATCTCGTAGAGGGTTTTTATCAACGGTAACGTCCTCATTAAAATTGATAAACATTTTGAAAGGAAAATTGTTTCCCAAAACCTTGAAGATACTCTCCTCTAAGTCTTCTTGATTAATTCTTCCACTTTTATGTTGATCCTGATACCAACCAAGAGGCATTCTGGTGTCAGCTTGATAGAGGTTTTCAGCGAGGCGCAACCCTTCAAAGAAGGACTCACTCTCAAAGGCGTGAAGAGTATTGTGATGGACGAAGTACTCGAGAGGACCCTGTTTTAAAAGCAACTCACTACACCAATGAAGTGCTTCTTCGAACTCATTTTCTTCGACTAAGTTATGTCCGAGGTTTTCCTCATCAGCTTCTCTTAACATCATTAAATTCGTCCTTACTCTAGGCCATAAATGAACATCAAACTAACTACCCTCTAAGGAAGTCAGACAATATCAAGCGAGTAAGGAAGGAGGCCCTGTTTTAAGGAAGGTAAAGTGATAACTTTGCACACCTTTTTCATGATCTATTAGGCGTACGTGTTGTGGGGAAGATAGTAATTTAAGACCATTGAGCAAGAAGCTCTCAATCCCTAAGTATTTGCCAACTTTGTTATGGGGATTAAGTCTTAGGGGAATTTCATTTTTAAATTTTTCAATTACCTCTAGTTCCGTGCAGACCTCTAATTCACTTTCGGTCGCGTAAGACCAAGTCATGCCTGACCAAGCGTTCAGGGCGAGAATAATGTTGAATAGAAGAGGTAATAGTTTCTTTTTCACAGTCTTTATATAATAAGGGAGAAACATGATTATCTAAATCATTATTAAAAGAAGTATGAATTCTGTTTTTCCGAATCATATAGATCATAAAAAACAGCACGTTATTTACCCCTCCCCTTTACGAAGTCACCATAAGTCACTGAAATCACATTAAAAATAAGGCTAACCGTATCAATACACTTGCACTGGGAGCTACCAATCACTTTCTTTTGTTCTTTGAATATTTGTCATCTTTAAAAGAGAAGAATAACCTAATGTTGATTATCAATATGCGTTTCAATTCACCTTAACTTAGTGATTTATTATGCTCAATACACTAAATTTTAAACATATTTACTATTTTTGGGTTGTCGCCTCTGAAGGCTCAATTGTTAAGGCATCAACTAAAACTAATGTATCGAGTAGTTCAATATCTGAACAAATTAAAATTTTAGAAGGAAGGCTCGGTGTAGAGTTATTTGAACGAAGTGGAAAGAACCTCATCTTAAGTACGTATGGAGAGCAAGTTTATAATGAAATAAATCCATTCTTCTATTCTACTGAAGAAATTTTTGAAAGCATCGTCAATCACAAGAAGACTAATGTTAAATTTTTACGCATTGGTGTAGCTCCAGGGATTCCAGAAGAAGAGCGTTATCACCTTACTTATCCCTATGTGGAAGATATCAATTATACAGTCCGGCTCATCCAAGGGGAAAATTCTTATTTAAAGAAGGCCTATGAAGATGGCGAGATTGATATGATCCTCTCTCTTAATAATAACCTTCTTCCAAAAAACCAGGCAGTAAGGTTTACCCTTAAAACTGAGGATCATATTTTTGTATGCAGTAAGGGTTTTAAAAAACAACTAGCAGAAGGGAGCTTTCCTAAGAATGTCCACCGAAAAAGATTTATTAACTATACAACAGACTCTGACCTTCACTTCCTCTTATATAATTTCTTTAATCCTAAAAGTGTTGTTCCATTAAGAATCGCCGAAATAGATGATATTTTTATTATTAAGAAACTTGTCTTGGAGGGGCTTGGTTTTGCCCTATTGCCTCTCCACTCAATTGAAAAAGAAATTAAGTCTGGAAAACTTCATGTGCTACATCGTTCAAAGAAGTTTAGTCTGCCGCTTATTTACTACTACAAAAAGACATTCAAAGAAGATCGTTTTAAACAACACCTCAAGAACTTAGTATGAATTAGTGTTCTATACAAAGCCTGGCCATTCATTAAATATCAATTCTATTTTTTTGTTAAAGGAATTCTTAAGTAACGAACGCCATTATTATCAGCTTTTGGTAAATGACCTGCATCGATATTGACTTGTATGCTTGGAAGTAGAAGATGAGGAGCACTCAAAGTAGCATCTCTTTCGCTACGGAATTTTATAAAATCTTCTCGACTTGTATTTTGCTTAAGGCGAATATTTTCCTTCTTTGAGGTTCCAATAGTCGACCTAAATTGCAACTCCCGTCCACCGGGTTGATAATCATGTCCTGTAAAAAAGGCCGTATCATCTGGTAAGGAGTAAAGTTTTTCACTAATAGATGCATAGAGGTCCTCTGCACTTCCCTTAGGAAAATCACAGCGACCAGTTCCATAATCTGGCATAAAGAGAGCATCACCGGTAAAGACGACTCCATCAAAGAGTAGACTTGTACAAGCAGGAGTATGGCCTGGAGTGAAGAGTACTTTAAAAGAAAGGCTTCCAGCATGAACTATTTCATCTTCCTCAAATAAATGATCAAACTGAGAACCATCTGCTTTTATATCGAGGTTGAAAACACCTTTAAAAACTTCTTGAACTAAAGTTATATTTTTACCTATCCCTACTTTGGCATGGGGTAGTTTTTCTTTTAAGTAAACAGAGGCAGTTAAATGATCAGCATGAGCATGAGTCTCAATTAGGTAATGGACGTTAAGTTCTTTTTCTTTAACGAAAACGAGTAGTTTATCTGCTTGCTTTGTTGAATAATTCCCAGAGGAATGATCATAATCCAAGACAGAATCAATGATCACAGAGTCTTTAGTTAATTCATCCCACACCACATAAGTAAGAGTAAATGTCTCAGTATCAAAAAACTCTTGAATTTTAAAACTCTCTGATACTGTCATTACTCGTCCTAGTTTCTAAGCTTTATATTTCTATAATATTTAAATATTGCCAATGATAAACATCAGCTTTTCAATTCAAGAAAGGAAACCTTCGTGTAACGCTTAACAAAGACTCCCTTTCTATTTTTTTTATGACTAAGAACAATTAATCATCAGAGTCTTGATCACCTTCGTCTTCTGAATCATTATCTTCATCATTCATCATTGCGTCTTTTCTTTTCTGTGCTTCTTCAAAGCGCTCGTCTTTTTCATGATGATCTTTACTTTCTTCTTCTTTGTGGTCATCAGCACTTCCACCGACTCCGCATGAGCCACAGTGAGCAAGAATATTTCCTGTCAACAATAAACTTAGTAATAAGAATAATAATTTTTTCATGAGGACCTCCTGATGGTACCTAGACGTATAATTTCCTAAGGTAATACTGGAGAATACCACCAGAAAAGACCAGTCAAAAAATACTTCATCGTCTAAGAGTTTTCCGCTTTGGACTTAGGGAATTTGATAACATTATAGCTTCCGTGATTATTGAAACTCAAATGAACGCTTTCCCCGGGACTAATTAAGATGTCATTACTGGCATTTAACCCTCTTGGGGCAGAGCCGCATTTTAAAATAACACTTTGCCCATCTTTGGGAACAATGAGAGAAATACTGTGGCCACCATCAATATAAGGACCAGAGAACAACGATTCAGCCAAGACAGTTCGAGGTCCCTCTCCACTAATATAGAAAGCTTGAATGGGTACAGGTCGTATTGGAATTGAATCATTTCCCCTTAACACAATCAATGAATTGACGTGAAAGAAGCCATCATTAATCGTGGCAGATTCGCTAAGATCTACATTTATCCATTCACGGCCTTCCTCATAAATTCTCATCCCTTTTATGCCCGATCGCTCCCCAATCTTTTTACTTATTTCATCCTTGGACAGGCCATCTGGCATTTCCAACTTGGCCAAAGGTAAAAAGCCGAGAGCAAGCTTAGGATCAGATGGATCTTGACCATGTGATTTTAAAAACTCATAGAACTCACGAACTAAGGACGGTGAAACCAATTTATTGGAAAACTGAATATCAAACTCGCCACCTAATACATCTAAGGGTCTTATTGCCTCAGGAAAGATATCTTCGTCTTTATCAAGAAAGACTTCCCACCAGGTTTTCCCAACCAGTCCGTAATGTAGCAGCAAGTCCCCAAATTCTATATCAAACGTAAAGTCCTTTAGGACATCGTCTGTTAACCAATACTGCTTCCGATCTAATATTTCTAAAACAATTCCTTGAGTAGAGGTTGTAAATTCCTGTGAGCGGGTAAGAGCTTCCATATCGTGAATACAATGATTGAGGTCAGATATTGCCCCCTGTCCCACGGGACTAGAGTTTTTATAAAGGTCTGAAAAATTTTTTGCATCTCCAAAAAGCACTTCAAAATGATGATGAATGACGTTTGCAAAGTCTTGGGAGAAAGTACCTTGCGCCCGTTCTTCTATCCGGTAAAGACCATCTTGATTAATGATATCGATGGCCTTGTTAAGTTTTTTTGATAAGAAGCTCATGTCCTTTGGGGAGTTTTTAAAACCAGTGAATCTAAAATAGGCAGGCTCTTTCTTTTTAAAGGACTGAAAAAGACTTCTCAGCCATAAAGTTGCATATGACTTATCAAGAACGGCCCATCTTAGTTTGAAAGGAGTATTGTCCTGTTCTCCCTTGAGAGAGTTCACAAACTCTAATTCAAGATAGGTCTTCATACATTTCCAAGTTTCTTAATGATGAATTGGCTTAGACTGCGAGCAGCAAGAGATTTTTGAACATCATGACGGTAAACAAGACAAATTCTATCCTTAAAAGTTGGTAACTTAGTGAGTTTTTCAACTTTTTTAGAATCTGCCCCCATAACGCGACCAGGAACTATTCCAACCCCAGCTCCACTAACAACCATCGCTTTAATCACTTCAAGGTTTGAAGAAGTCACCATACGTTCAAATGTAATTTTTTTCTTTTGTAGTTGGTTGAGAAGCTCTTGCGTCTGACTTAGGTCAGGTTCAGAAATTAAAACGCCCTCATTTTCCTTTTTAATTTTCTTTGATTTATAAAAGGATACTTCGTCATTGAAGAGTTCTTTTATAACTAGATCAGGGTGGCTTACGGGATTAACGACAATCCCAAAGTCGAGTTTAAAAGAGATAATTTTCTCTGTAATTTTTCTCGATAGATCATGCTCTAATTTAAGTTCCAGATTGGGGAAGTCATTTAAAATTTCCGCGCCAAAATAGGGCAGAGTATAAAGTGCAACTGAAGAATGGAGGCCAATTCCATAGACCCCCCTCACCTGATCTTCATCTTTAAGTGCATCATCCTTAATTTCCTGCCAAGCTTCTAACAACATGCGTGCCTTATAGCTCAACTTTTCCCCCGCCTTAGTCAAGACGACTCCTGACTTGGAGCGCAGTAAGAGTTGATTTTCAAAACTGGTCTCTAACCTTTTCATCGCCTGGCTCAAGGCCGGTTGACTCACCCCTAAGCGCTCTGCCGCGCGAGAAAGGTTACCCGTTTGGGCTATTTCCAAGAAAAAGTGAAGGTCATTAGCATTGGGCAGCATGGCCATATTAGGATCCTCTAGAAGTTTTAAGATTCATCAATAGTTTAAGGAATAAAGGGCAAGCAGCAAAGTCTTCAATCGATAAAAGTTATTAAGGGGTAAATTAGCCTTAATTTGATAATGTGATTTTTTGTTAAACAAGCGCACGGTGTCTCAAAAAGACCGATAAAATTCCTTATCTTCATGCCCTACATAAGTTACTATAATGACGAATTCAAAAATTTTAATATTTCTTATTCACTTTTTTTAAGGAGTGCATCCGCCATGTTTGAACGATTTTTAAAAGTCCTCACTTCTTCGGTTATAAAGAAGCAGCTGATGGGATTAACTGGCCTCCTACTGTGTGGCTTCCTTCTTACTCATTTGATTGGTAACTTTCTCATCTTTGTGAGTCCTGAAGCCTTTAATACTTATGCCTACAAGCTAACCTCTACCCCCCTTATTTATGTGGCGGAAGCGGTTCTTATGGGCATCTTCTTGCTTCACCTCGGCCTGGCCATGGTCCTCACTATTGAGAATAAAAAAGCAAGACCAGTTGGTTACTACATGAAGCAACCTACTGGAAGAGGCTCAACTTTCGCTTCTTCAACAATGCCTATCACAGGTATTGTTATTGGTATTTTTATCGTTCTTCATATAATTCACTTCAAATTCGGAGCACATTACTCGGTTACTTATGGTGACGTTGAAATGAGAGACCTCTACAGGCTAATAATTGAAGAGTTTCAAAATAAAGCCTTTGCTTTTGGCTACATTGTATCGATGGCCTTTATTGGGGTTCATATCAGCCATGGCTTTTGGAGTGCCTTTCAATCATTAGGTTTTAACCACCCTAAATACACGACCGTCCTAAGGTGCCTTTCGACGATTTATGCAATTACGATCTTTGGTGGTTTCTCGTCATTGCCTATCTACTGTTTCTTACAAGGAGTTCAATAATGACTAAAAAACTCGATGGAAAAGTCCCTGAGGGAAAAGTCACAGAAAAATGGGATAACCACCGCTTCAAAATGAAGCTCGTTAACCCTTCTAACAAAAGAAAATTTAAGGTGATCGTTGTGGGAACTGGTCTTGCGGGTGCCTCTGCATCAGCAACTCTTTCAGAACTCGGCTATAACGTTGATGCCTTCTGTATTCAAGACTCTCCGAGGAGAGCTCACTCTATTGCTGCCCAAGGTGGTATCAACGCTGCTAAGAACTATCCAAATGATGGTGATTCCGTATGGCGTCTCTTTTACGACACGGTAAAAGGTGGTGACTACCGAGCTCGTGAATCTAATGTTTATCGTCTAGCTCAAGTAGCTAACGGCATTATTGATCAATGTGCTGCTCAAGGAGTGCCCTTCGCTCGTGAATATGGTGGAACTCTTTCTAACCGTTCATTTGGTGGAGCTCAAGTTTCAAGAACATTCTACGCTCGAGGTCAAACAGGCCAGCAGCTTCTTCTAGGTGCTTATTCTGCCATGATGAAAGAAGCCGCTAAAGGCAAAGTGAAAATTCACACAAGACGTGAAATGGTTGACCTTGTTGTAGTAGATGGTAAAACTCGTGGAATTATTACCAGAAATATTGTGACTGGTGAATTTGAAAAGTGGGCCGCTGATGCTGTCTTACTTTGCACAGGTGGTTATGGAAACGTTTACTTCCTTTCTACTAATGCGATGACTTCAAACGGTTCTGCTGCATGGAAGGCCTACAAGAAAGGCGCGAACTTTGCCAATCCTTGCTTCACCCAAATTCACCCGACTTGTATTCCCGTTCACGGTGAGAATCAATCTAAGCTAACTCTCATGTCAGAGTCTCTTAGAAATGATGGCCGTGTTTGGGTACCAAAGAAACAAGGTGATAAACGCGCTCCTAATGATATTCCAGAAGAAGAGAGAGATTATTATCTTGAAAGAATTTATCCTTCTTTTGGGAACCTCGTGCCTCGTGACGTTGCTTCAAGAAGAGCAAAAGAGTCTGTTGATGAAGGTCGTGGAGTTGGTAAAACAGGAGTTGCAGTATACCTCGACTTTGCTGATGCTATAAAGAGAGACGGTGAAGATGCCGTTAGGGATCGCTACGGTAACCTTTTCACAATGTACAACCGTATTACCGATGAGGACCCGTACAAAACGCCAATGAGAATTTTCCCGGCCGTTCACTACACGATGGGTGGCCTTTGGGTTGATTATAATCTTCAAACAACTGTTCCAGGAACCTTTGCTCTTGGTGAAGCCAACTTCTCTGATCACGGTGCAAACCGTCTCGGTGCCTCTGCTCTCATGCAAGGTCTCGCTGATGGATACTTTGTTATTCCATACACTCTAGGAAATTACTTGGTTACTGAAAACCTTATGACTGACAAGGTTGGAGATGATCACCCTGAGTTTGATAAGTGTCTAAAAGAATCAAAGGATCGTTTTAGCCGTCTTTTAAATGTAAAAGGTACACGCTCAGTAGATTCATTCCACAGAGACCTCGGAAACATTATGTGGGAACGCGTAGGAATGAGCCGAAATAAAGAAAGACTAGAAAAAGCGATTAGCGAAATCTCTGACCTAAGAAAAGAATTTTGGAAAGACGTAAAAGTGACAGGAACAGATGTTGGTCTCAACGTAGAGCTTGAAAAAGCAAACAGAGTGGCTGACTTCCTAGAACTTGGCGAGCTTATGGCACGCGATGCTCTTGAGAGAAATGAATCTTGTGGTGGTCACTTTCGTGAAGAGTCTCAAACTGAAGAAAATGAAGCACTCCGTGATGATGACAATTATGCTCACGTTGCCGCATGGGAATTTTCTGGTGATGAGCAAACGCCTATCCGTAACATTGAAGAATTATCATTTGATAACGTCCCTCTTACTCAGAGATCGTACAAATAGGAGGAATACTAAATGAGCTCAGAAGAAAAACAATTGACTCTGAACCTTAAAGTCTGGCGCCAAAAAGATGGCAAAGACAAAGGCCAAATGGTTGATTATACCCTTGAAGGAGTATCAACAGATTCCTCATTCCTAGAAATGATGGACCAGCTTAATGAGAAGCTTGTTGTTGAAAACCAAGATCCAGTCGCCTTTGATCATGATTGTCGTGAAGGTATCTGTGGCATGTGCTCTCTAATGATTAACGGCCAGGCCCATGGACCTGAAAGTGAAACAACAACCTGTCAGCTTCATATGAGAAAATTCAACGATGGTGACACCGTTGTAATTGAACCATGGCGCGCCCGTGCTTTTCCTGTTGTGAAAGACCTTATGGTTGATCGCTCTGCTTTTGATGAAATCATTATGGCAGGTGGTTACGTTAACGTGAACACAGGTAATGCCCAGGATGCCAACGAGATTCTCGTTCCAAAAGAAGATGCCGATTTGGCGATGGATGCTGCTGCCTGTATTGGCTGTGCCGCCTGCGTTGCTAGCTGTAAAAACGCTTCGGCCATGCTCTTTGTCTCCGCTAAAATTTCACAACTGGCCCTTCTTCCTCAAGGTAAACTTGAGTCAGATAAGCGTGCTCAGGCCATGGTCGAGAAAATGGATGAGCTTGGTTTTGGAAACTGTACTAACGAAGCAGAGTGTGAGGCATCATGTCCAAAAGGAATTGATATCTCCAATATTGCCCGTATGAATAGAGAGTATTTTAAGTCTGCTGTGGTTTCTAAGTCATAGAGACCATGCTGGTTTATTCAAAAACCATTCAAAGTTTTTTAGTTAAAATAAAGGCCAAGACCCATTTCATCATGAAAAATGAAATGGGTCTTGATGTTCGTAAGAGCCGCTTTGTCTGGCGAGGCTTCCTGTACCCTCTTCACTTTGTTGTTTTTGAAGATCCAAAAAATCTTGGTTACTTTCACTCTGGCAGTTATCAAATTGGGCTTCATAAGAAACTCATGTATTTGGCAAAAGATGATGTTATTGAAAATATCTTACGCCATGAACTTGCGCACCTTTATACATTTCTCCTCCATGGCGAACACTTTCATGGCCTTCTTCCACATGGTGAGGAGTTTAAAAATACTTGCAAAAACTTTCGCTGGGGAGAAGATGTAAGTCGTGCTTACTCTATTCTAGAAGAAGAAAATTTGGCATCACCAAACAATCCAGAGTTTGAGAAAATCAAAAGTAAAATCGAGAAGTTAATGGCACTCTCTCAAAGTGAAAACCCACATGAAGCAGAAGCCGCGACGATAAGGGCCAACAGTTACCTTATCAAATATAATCTGAAAAATTTAAATTGTAGTGAAGACGAACTCAGTGAAACTGTCGTTCTATCCGCTTATCGTGCAAAAAGACTGAATGCTACAATTAATGGTCTATACGACATTCTCCAATATTTTCACGTCCAACCTGTCCTTAATCGCAACCGCGAGGGCGTCAGCATCGACGTGGTGGGAAGTCGCTTAAATGTAGAAATTGCCGACTATATGGCAAAGCATATTGCTTTGGAATTTGAACGGCTTTGGGATATCGCTAAAAAGAAGAATCAATTTAAAGGCCTTAAGAAGAAAAATAGCTATCTACTCGGCTTGGCCCAAGGCCTTAGTGAAAAGTTGCGCCTAGAGCGTCAGGGATTACAGTCCTCACCCCAAGGAAAGGACCTGATGGTCCTCGAAAATCAACTAAAAGAACGAGTCCGCTTGGCCTTTCCGAGACTTTCTCGCCAGCAATCTTCATCTGCAACACTAGATCAAGGGGCGATGGCAAAGGGAAAAAATGATGGGCGCAATATAAAGTTACGCCCCGGTGTATCTCAAGGAAATAAAGGCAAACTTCTGGAGTCTTCATGAATCTAACCTCTCAAGAACTTTTAAGCCTCTTTAAGAATATGTGTGAGTTTGACCGCACCTTAGGCCTTGATTTAAGAGTGAATGAAAGTGGTCATTTAGAATATGACTTAGAAGTTCAAGAGCAACATACAAGCCGTCCCGGTATTTCTCATGGTGGTGTTTTGGCGGGTATGATGGATGCTGTTCTTGGAATTACGGCATTAGAGAAGGCCGTGAGTATTGGTAAATTATGTTCGACTGTTGAATTTAAAATTAATTTTCTCCAGCCAGCTAAAGTTGGAGATCTATTAAGAGGCAATGCCAAAATAGATTTTGTCGGAAAAAGCCTCGTCGTGACAAGCGGGGAAATACTCAGTCAAACAACAATTGTTGCCAAAGGACAGGGTACCTTTAATCTCTACGATTTAGATCAAGAAAACTTGAAGAAGTATTTACCTTAAAATTCCCACTTAAATACCTAAAGTACTTAAGTTTTCTTCTGCCGAAATTAAATCAAGGCCAGTTTTTAAGATTATTCTAATGAAAATTAATTTAATTACCGTTAAGCTTACATCCAAGGATAAAAGCCAATGACAATGAATCGAAAGTTTATAACAACTTGTACACTTACCTTTAAGGCCTTTGACTTTGATGTCACTATGTCTGAAGGTAAATCCACACTCTGGAACTTTATTGCCTATAATCCTAATAATCAAAAGCGATATGCAGTTTTTTGTACACCATCAGTCAGCAAGGTTAAGGGGCTTATTAAAGTTGCCCTCAAGAAACTTCCTGCAGATCACCGACTCGTCGTAGTAGCACAAACAAATTCCGATCAAGAACTTAAGGAGGCCAACGAGCTAAATTACTGCCTAGTCTCTTTGACTACACTTGATGAATATGGCCAAGAAATGCTCGAAGTCCGCGAGGTTGAAGCAAGCTCTCAATCCGGAAACAATCCATCGCATGAATTGACTGTTAATGATCAGTTAAATGAAGTTAATGAAGTTAATGAATCGAATGATTTCCTTGATAAAGTAATTAACAAAGACAAGCTATTCTAATGCAGGCCTTTATTTTTATCGCAACCGTCGCCTGCGGTATCTACTTTCTCCTATTTGATAGAGAATCCCCTATCGCCGTTACTATAGCAGCACTTTCCCCTCTCGGTTTCGCCGCATTATTTCTTCTACGATTTTTTACTGAAAAGAAAAAGAGAAAAGAAGAGAGAGACCAGATCGGTCCAAGAATTAAAAAGAAGTTTAAAGATCCTAATGACTACATAAAAGATAATTCTTAAACCTGTTTTTTATCGGGTCCAAAGAGCCATTTATGCTGCTGACCAACCACTCGAAAGGGTCCACCAACTTCTTCATTCCACTCAATCACGTTCTGAAAACGTTCCAAGGGAAAATCTTCGCCTAAATTATAACTCGGAGTAAGAAACCAAGAGAAGTTATGACCTTCAGGAAATAACTCATCTCTAAAATTGTAAGTGGCTTCAAAGTCCTCTCTAGTTTCTATGACTGCTTTTATTTGGAATTTACCAAGATACTGCTCATGCAATTTTTTAAATAGATCTCGGTTTGGACGCACATGAGTTGAGGGCGTTTTAAAATCAAAAGATATAAAATTAACGAGATCAAAAATTTCAGGAACGATTCTTGTTCCTGCTGCTTCAATATTAATCCAATAACCTCGCCCCTTAAGTTCTTTTACAAGTTCAAGAACGCTAGGAGTATTTTTTGGATGAAGGGGGTCACCACCAGTAATGCTGACTCTTTTGGAGTTACCAATGTCTTGTTTTATAACGGCAGCGAGAACCTCGCCCATGGCCATTGTTCCAGTCAGAGGAAAGTCCCAAGTATCTTTGGAGTCACAATTCACGCAGCCTATCGCACAGCCTTGAAAGCGTACAAAGACCTGAGTCTGGCCTAAATTCTGGCCTTCTCCTTCCGTTGCGCGATAAATAGAATTTATAGACAGTGGGGTGTTCATGACACGGGTTATAACATGCTCTCGGGAAAGTTCCTAGTCCCTTGAAACCAATTATAGGGTTCCCTTAAACCTTTTACCCACCACACCATGCCAGAAGAACACGGTAGCGGTCTTTTAAGCTGTTATCACTTACCTTGGGAAAGCGTTTTTTTAGAAGAGCGAGGATAACATGG